>JANZZE010000051.1:0-19448 GCA_026419545.1 Acidimicrobiales bacterium | reverse complement strand
ATGTGTATAAGAGACAGGTTGTAGGGAACCGGGACCTAGCGGTCCGTCGTCGCGGGCCACGGTGGGTGGAACGAGCTCCCAACCGAGAGCTCTTGCCAATTCGTAGGCGGCCACCTCGCGTTGGTAGAGGCCGGGCGGAAAGTCCCAAAGCGGTCGTTCGCCCTGCAGGGGTTTGTAAACGGCATGGACCGCCGCGCCTTCACCGGCGCACACTTCAACGAGGAAGGTCGCATTCGAGCTCCACGGCATCCGGCCCAACAGCACCATGTCGCCTTGTTCGAGCAGCGTGGTTGGATCAAATGGTGGTGAGTCGGTCACCGCGTCCCGTGCCCGTTGTTGCGAATACACCGATGCCCTTCGGGGTTCATGGGATGGCCGCAGAGCGCACACAACGGGCGTCCCGCAGCCACAAGTTGCTCGGCGTGAGGCACGAAGGCTGCGACCTGGGCGCGCGTGAGCCGGAACCGTGCGGTTGCCGGCGGGTCGATCAGTTCATCAGTCTCGGACTCTGTGACGAGCTCCTCGGCGAGGATGAGAATGCGGTCGTCGGCTGCTTCATAGGCGACTGCGAGTGAGCCCACCGTCCACGCAGGTTGGATCGGTTCGCGCAGCCCGAGCGCCGTTGAAGCGTTGGCTTCAGCTGGAGGTAGATCGGCCAAGAGCCCGGCGAGGTAGGCGGCGAGGGCGGCGACCTGTTGTTTTTCCAGTCGCAACGAACACAGTCGCGATCCCTCGGCTGCCTGCAGGTAGAAGACCCGCTGGCCCACCGGCCCGACGGTGCCGACGGTGAAGTGTTCGGGCTTGTCGAAGTCGAAAGAATCGTTCACCAAATACTGACCTTCACGAGAGATTGAGGGATGAGAGGTCGCCGATGCAGTTGACCGTCAGCACCGCCGGTCCCGTCAGTCCGTACGAGATGGCGGTGACCGAGCAGGGCGAGATGACGATGCGTTGGAAGAGGTCCAGCGGGGCGCCAAGGGCATGCGCTGCTGCAGCTTTGATGGGGTCCGCGTGGGAGACCGCTACAACGGTCTTCCCGGGATGTCGCTCGGTCAACGCTTGGATCGTTCCAACGATTCGTTGCTGCATCTCAGCAAAAGATTCTCCGTTTGGGAACCGGAAACCGCTCGGGTAGCGCTGAACCCGCTCCCAGGCCGCTGTTCTGCGGAGCGCAGCCAGCGACTTGCCGGTCCAGGACCCGAAGTCGCATTCGGTCAACCCGGCTTGGATCTGGACGCGCAAGCCGAGTGCTTTAGCGATTGGTGCCGCCGTCTGTCTTGTTCGCTCCAAGGGTGACGAGTAGACCGCCGCGATGTTGCGGATCGCTGCGAGTCGTTCCGCCACCGTCGCAGCCTGTTGGTGGCCTTTGTCGGACAAGTGCAAGCCAGCTCTTCGTCCGGGCAGGACGCGCCCGGTGGTCGGTGTGTGACCATGGCGCACGAGCAGGACCAGGGTGGGCGGAGTTGGGGTGCGGGGAGCCATGACCCAGTCAAGCTAGTGGCGTGCGCACGATTCTCCGCGCTGAGCGGCTGGGCACAACCGTTGGCCCTGCTTGTGCTCTTGCTGGGTACCCTTCGCCAGTGGCCGAAGAGCCGAGGGTCGCCGATTCGCTCGAGTTACTTGCAGCTGACATCGTGAGCTGTCGGGCTTGTCCGCGGCTGGTGGCTTGGCGGGAGCAGGCCGCGACCCAGAAGCGTGCGGCGTTCACGCAGGAGACCTATTGGGGTCGTCCGGTTCCCGGCTTTGGCGAACCTGACGCTTGTCTGCTCGTGGTCGGCCTCGCGCCTGCGGCCCATGGGGCCAACCGAACCGGGCGGATGTTCACCGGCGATCGGTCTGGTGCATGGCTTTACCGTGCGCTGTATCGCGCGGGATTCGCGAACCAGCCAACAAGCATTGATCGGTCCGATGGTCTGCGGCTCGAGGGCGCGTACGTGACGGCAGCCGTGCGGTGCGCCCCGCCCGCCAACAAGCCGTTGCCGACGGAGCGTGACCGGTGCCGCCTGTTTCTCCAACGTGAACTAGCGCTTCTGACCAAAGTGCGCGTGATCGTTGCGTTGGGCAAGTTCGCGTTCGATGTCGTGGTTTCGACCTCGGGACTACGGCCGCGGCCTCGGTTCTCGCACGGGGTCGAGGTGCAGCTCGGGGAGCGGACCCTGATTGGGAGTTACCACGTGAGCCAACAGAACACGTTCACTGGGAGACTTACCGAGGAGATGCTGGACCGGGTGTTCGACCGGGCGAGGTTGCTCTGCCAGGGCTTTTGAGTAAATCAAACGATCTATTGAAATAAGACTTTTGGCCCATTTATTAAAAAATGGGCTGTTCGGCCCAACTCTTCCTGCGGAAAATTTTCGATGATCAGGGCGTGCAGGGATCGAGCGAGTGGCGATCGTCGATGGAGGAGCCCGAAAGGCTTCCCGTTGCACCCAGAGGGAGAAAGGGCCTGTGGGATGCGATGGCGAGAGCAGCTGATCCGTTCGCGGTGGCCTCGACTGCTCTTGCCATCGATCCCAGCCCCGTCGCGCCAGACATGGAGTGTGAGGCCCACCTGACCTACCTGGCTCGTTTGGCCAACGGTGAACCGGACGATGGCATCGCCGAGGTGATCGATCTCGTCGCTTATCGTGCCAATCGGCGCTGAGGGTGTAGGTCTCTCTTTCGAGCGATTCGAGCAGCTGATTCAGTCACGGTCGTCCCGGTCGTCCCAGTTGGGATGGCCTGGGAGTGACCGGTTAGCCTCGTCGGGTGCGTTTCACGATGCTGCTGCCGAGACGTCGGCGCGTCCTGTCGCTGGCCGTCGTGGCCTCGGGTTTTCTGGCTGGTTGCACCCATCCGGTGAACGATCCGACTGCCTACGACGATCAGACACGTGCCAACTTCGTCGCTGGTTGCACCGGTAACTTCACTGGGAGCGGGACCACGTTGGCCGCACAATCAACCTGCGAGTGTGCCTACAACTGGTTCGTCGACAATGTGTCGATCAGTGACTTCAATGCCGTATCCAACGGGTTGCGGTCCGGGCCGGACAACGTTCCTGACGCGCAAAAGGCGGTTTGGGAACGGGCACAACGTGAGCTTCCCGCGATTTGCACGGGATGGGTGGGTGGCGCCGCGTCAGCCGAGGAGGTGCCGACTGGCCCCATGGTGACGGTGCCGGGTACCCGCTCGACGGGTTCACCATCTGGGCCGACCTCGGACGAAAGTCAGTTGCCTGGTTCCGCCTCGACGAGTTCCTCACTGGGTTGAGGGATTGGGCCCTGCTGTGGCCGACGCCCGTCCCCGGATCGCCCGACCGCTCATAGTGGCGGTCGTTGCCTCGGTGTTGGTGGTTGCGTCGTTTTCTGCGGCGGTATTCCTGCGGCGTTCCCAGCGTGATCAAGGTTACAGCCCGGCGGTGTACGCCTCGTTCATGGAAGCCTGCACCCGTGACGGCGGCGAGCCGGTGCGACCGGTCTGCCAGTGCATCTGGGACAGGGCCACGCAAGACGTTCCCTACGGACGGTTCGAGCAGATCAACGATGAGTTGCTCGCCCAAGAAGCTGATCGAGGTCGCGGTGTCCCCCTAGACGTGCCGGATGATTTCGGGGTGATCGTGCAGGAGTGCGCCGAGCAGATGGCCCCGGTAGTGACTCCGTCGAGTTGAGGGTCAGTCGCTGCGCTGCGCTGACGGCTCCAGCTGTGATCACGCCGAGTTGACGCCGATCCGCACGGTTGGCTCAGCCGTGACCGGCCAACGCTCACGACTTTTGAGTGCGAGTTTGCGCATCAAGGCGATCGCGCCGGGGTCCTCGTCTGCGGGCCGGGTCACGATTGAGCCGTCGGCAATCATGCGGGTGATGATCTCGCGCCCCAACTCGGTGCGGACGATCGTCAGTGTCCAATCGTTGTCTTTGCCTATGCCACCACAAGAGATGTCCGCGTGTTCGGCCGCGAAGTCCGGGCAGTGGGTGCAGCCCTCACGCGTCCAGGCATGACACTCCTTGAGATTGATCTCGTGATAGCTGCCGTCGCGCATCCAGAGCTGGAAGACGCCCTTGATGTTCATCTTGACGATCTCGTGCCTGGGCAGGCCGTATTTGGCTTCGAACAACTCTTCGAAGATGGCGTCGTCGAAGGTCTTCGAGCACAGCAACCCGATGTTGAACACGATGGGTTTTGAGATCTTGCCGGCTTTGCGGTGCCACATCACCGGCGGGACCGAGGACTGGCAACTCATGCCCACCAACGCGAGTTTGGAGAGGCCCCGTTCGAGTGCCTCGTCGATGGCGAGCGTGTTTGCGGAATAGGTGTAGCGGCTTCCCGCCGACGCAAGCACTTCCTCCCGGTTCGTGGCCACGCCGGGTTTGGCCCTCCAGCCTCCTGCATCACCTTCGAGGAAAGAGGTGAGCGCTCCGTCGATGTAGCCCTCGTCGAGCGCCCAGATGAGGATGGCGGATACCAGCCCACCGTCTTGGCCCATCCGGTGGACCATTTCGTCGCTGGCGCGGGTCAACAGGATGTCGCTGTAGATGCCAGCGACCTCGTCGGGCTCGCGGTCGCGTCCAAAGAGGTGTTCATTTGCTTCGTGTTCCCACAGACGGAAGCGCGGACACGCGCGGGTGCAGGTCGTGCACCCTTTCTCCCCGTGGACGCAGTTACCGGGGCCGAGTTCGGCTTCGAGATGGAAGGGCTTGTACTGGCCCTCCGAATGTTCGTAGCCGATCACGTCATGTGGGCACGAGATGACACAACCTGCGCAGCCGGTGCACAGGCCGCTGAGGATCACCTCGTCATAGAGCTCCTTCCACTGCGCGCTCCAACGCTCCCGAGTGGCGGGGGTCGACATGGACTGCAGACTACGCGCCGGATCTGTTCGATCCCTCAACCAGCGGTTGGGTCGGTGGCTGCGTCGCTGCCATTGACTCGCAGTCAGAGATCCGGGCCTTGCGACAAGGAACCCCGCCGGGGCCTACTCCCACTGGGCCACCGGTTGCGGCAGCATCGGTTCCGTCGACTCGCAGCGCGGGGGCTCGACCGGTCAAGATCGGTGCATGGATCTCACCTATCCCGCCGAAGCCGAAGCGTTCCGCCGCGAGATCCGGTCGTGGCTCGAGGAGAATCTCCCGCCCGGCTGGTTTCAGCCCGGGTTCAAGCTTGAGGGAGAGGACAAAGTCCGTTTCCAGAAGGAGTGGACCAAAAAGCTGTTCGAGGGCGGTTGGATCTGTGCGACCTGGCCGAAGGAATACGGGGGCAAGGGTCTGTCGCTCATGGAGTCGGTTGTGCTGGCCGAGGAGTTCCACCGGGCCAACGCGCCGATGCGAGCCGACTTCTTCGGCGACACGCTGGTGGGTCCGACCATCTTGCAGTGGGGGACCGAGGAGCAAAAGAAGTACTTCCTCCCACTGATCCTGCAGGGCAAGATCGCCTGGTGCCAGGGATTCTCTGAGCCCGATGCCGGGTCGGATCTTGCATCCTTGAAGACGAGGGCAGAGCTTGACGGTGACGAATGGGTTATCAATGGGCAGAAGATCTGGACGACCCAGGGGTTCATCGCGGACTACATCTTCGTGCTGTGCCGAACCGACCCCGACGCACCGAAACACAAGGGCATTTCGTACCTGCTGTGCCCGATGAAACAGCCGGGGATCGAGGTGCGCCCGATCGAGCAGATCGATGGGTCGGCCGAATTCTGCGAGGTGTTCTTCACCGACGCGCGTTGCCCGAAGGAAAACGTCGTGGGTGGTGTGAACAACGGCTGGAAGGTCGCGATGACAACCCTCGGGTTCGAGCGAGGGATGTCGGCTACGACGGGTTACCGGCGGTTTGAGAAAGAACTCGAAGGGATCATCGACATCGCGCGGGCCAACGGCAAGGCCTCCGATCCGATCGTCCGGCAGGGTCTGGCGTCTGCCTACACCAAGGTGCAGCTCATGCGCATCGCTGGGCTGCGCCAACTCGGCGCGCTGCTGTCCGGCAAGAAGGATCCGAGTGTCGCTGCCCTGGCGGCCACGAACAAGATGTTTTGGAGCGAGTACCACCAGGAGGTGATGAATCTCGCGATCGGCATCCTGGGTGCCGAAGGGCAGATCCTCACCGGCGACCCCACCAAAGAAGAAGCGGTGCCCGGGTACGGAGCCCGACGCACCAACCCACGTTATCCCGCCTCGGTGCTCCAATCATCGTTCTTCTTCTCGCGTTCGGAGACGATCTGGGGTGGGACTTCGCAGATCCAACGCAACATCGTGGGCGAGCGGATCCTCGGCTTGCCGAAAGAACCCCGCCCGGAGGCAGGCGCGCAGGTTTGACCCGTATGCCGAACAGGGGTTCGGCATACGGTGGCATCGGCGGTGTACAGCAGTAGGTTGGCCAGGTCATGCCCCGACGCGATTCCATCGACCGCGCAGCGGGCCCACTCGCCCGGTCCTCGTCATCCCGGATGCGACGCACTGCTCGGCAGCGTCTGGTGCTGACCAGCGGCGTCGCTGTGGTGCTGGTCGTGGTGCTCGTCGCCGCAACCGTGGCCTATGCCGGGCTCAAATGGAGTGGCGTTGGCCGCGAGGAGGTGGCGCTTGACGAGGTGGCCTCGGGCGAACCGGAGAACTACCTCGTCGTTGGGTCGGACACCCGTGACGGGATCGATCCCGACGCCCCCGACGCCAAGGCATTCCTCGGGGGCGAGCACCCCACCGGTCGGCGTTCCGACACGATCATGGTCGTTCGTGTCGATCCCGGTGCGCGCCAGATCAGTGTCCTCTCGTTGCCTNGTGACTTGTGGGTGCCAATCGCTCGGACTGGTCAGAACGAACGCATCAACACCGCCTACAGCCACGATGACGGCACCCAACGGCTGATCGACACGATCAAGCAGGACTTCGGGATCGACATCCACCACTATGTCGAGATCGATTTCAGGGGCTTTCGGTCCATGGTCGATGCACTCGGCGGCATCGAGCTGTATTTCGACCGTCCGATGCGTGACACCAACAGTGGCCTGTTCATCGACGAGGCCGGGTGTCGTCGGCTCACTGGCGATCAGGCGCTGGCCTTTGCGCGAGCGCGGCATCTCCAATATCGAGACGGCAAGGGATGGCACGACGACCCCACCGGCGACCTCGGCCGCATTTCGCGCCAGCAACTGTTTGTCCGCAAGATCTTCCAACAAGCTCGCGAGAAGACAATGCATGCTGATGTGCGAGCAATAAACGACCTGATCGACTCGGTCGTCCAGCACGTGACGCTCGACCAAACGATCGACCTGGGTAAGGCCGTCGCTCTGGTGCGGCGCTTCGCGGGCGCCGGCGGTGATGCCATCGAGACTTACAGCCTGCCGGTGGTGCCCTACACGACGGCGGCTGGCGCGGCGGTCGTGCGACTTGATAGGACGAAAGCGCAGCCCATCCTCGATCTGTTCCGTGACCGAACGTCTGATGCGGGGGCGCCAGCTACGACTGGAGCCAGCACGAGTGCTCCCGCAGCAACGTTGAGGGGTGGTGGGGCCACGGCCATGCCTTCGGGCGCTGACACGCCAGGCGCAGGCACTGTCGTCGGGATCGTCCCGGGTGAACCCCCCGAGGGCGTTGCCTGCGACTGACGCAACACAGTGAGATCATGACAGTTTCCAGTGCAACGTTTGCTGCAAGCGGGGTACGTTGGTTGGCATGGGGGGAAGCGGCGGCGCTGGTCGTGGCGGAATCGGTCCTGCCAGAGATTGGGCACTGCCCGGTTCGCGTGTCACGCGGCGGCTCCGGATGTACGGCGTGGCCGCGAAGGTGGCCGTTCGGTACGCGCCAACTCGGCTCCCCGGGCTGAGCGAGCGGGATAGGGAACGCCTCCTCCGCCGGGCACACGAGCTGGGAGCCCGTGACCTCCACGAGGTGGCGGTGCATCTACGGGGCGGGTTCCTCAAACTCGGCCAGTTCGCGTCGGCTCGTCCAGACCTGCTGCCCGACGCGTATGTCCGTGAGCTCTCCAAACTCCAAGACCGCGTGCCACCCGCGCCGGCCAGTGTCATCGCCCGAACGATCGCCGAGGACGTCGGCCAGATCGACGACCTGTTCGCCGAGTTCGAGACCGAGTCAGCCTCGGCCGCGTCGCTCGCGCAGGTGCATCGGGCAGTTCGAACCGACGGCCGTGCGGTCGCGGTCAAGGTGCAGTACCCCAGGGTGCAGGAATTGGTGCCGCAGGAGGCCAAGGACACGACCCGCATCTTGGAACTCGTTGCCCATTTCGTGCGAGGAGTCGACCTACCCACCATCGCCCGAGCGATCGAGCGAACCCTGCTCGACGAGATCAACTACCGCCAGGAGGCTGACTACATCGACACGTTTGCCGTCAACTTCTCGGGCGAGCCGACGATCGTGATCCCAACCGTGCACCGGGATCTGTCTGCGGGCCGTGTGCTCGTGATGGATTGGGTCGAAGGTGAAAATCTCGCCCGGGCACTGGCCGAGGCCGACCACGACGAAAAGGAAGTGGCGCTACGGATCCTGGTAGAGGCCTATCTCAAGCAGATCCTTGTCGACGGACTGCTACACGCCGATCCGCATCCCGGCAATTTCTTGTGGCAGTCCGACCGTGGTCGGCTCGGCATGGTCGATTTCGGAGCCTGCGCCCGAATCCCGGAGCCAGCCCGCTTGGCGCTGCGTGAGTTGTACCGGGCAGGTATGGAGGGAGACCTTTCGGCCATCGGGGAAGCCCTCCACGAACTCGGCTTCCGGACTGAATCCGGCGATGTCGAAGGCTTGGTCGCCTTCGTAAGTCTCTTCTCGTTCGACCGCGACGATCAGGGCACTCGTGAACAGAACTGGAATCGACTGGTCAGCGCGGCGCGCGCCAACCCGCTCGTGAAGATTCCTGACGAACTCATCATGGTCGGCCGTGTGCTCATCGTGCAGACCGGTCTGATCGGGCGAATCAACCCGAGCTGGAGTATGGAAGAGCTCGTGGCCGATCGCCTCGACCAGTCCGATGCAGCGTAAGGTTCAGCGGCTCGGTGCTGTCGTGCGTCCGTTGTGCGCGTGTCGTGCGGCCGGGTCGGTTCGGGTCATGAACCCGCGCTCGGTTGTCTCGGTGCGAGGGTGGTTGTGCGGGTGCTGCTCGCTCGGGTCGGATCCGGTGGCTCCTTCGAGGTTTCCGAGGTCGTTTGGGTCGGGGTGCACGTGAAGCCCGAACGCATCTTCGCGTGGTACTTCGGGCTCCAGGCGGTTGCCGGGATTCTGTTGTGGGTCGGTCTGGCTTGGGTCGGGGACGGTGAGTTTCGCCACTCGTTCGACCTCGTCGCCGGCATGCCCGAAGTGACCGACAGCTTCGTGTTCGCTGACCTGTTCGCTGGTGTGCTCGGATCGGCAGCCTCAGCGTGGGCGGTCTCGCGGAGACGTCCGTGGGCGCCGTTTGCGGCAGCGTTCACAGCTGGCGCCATGGTTTACCCGACGTTGTTCCTGGTGGGCTGGGTGACCTTCGTGCAGACGGGTGCAGTGGCGCTCGCCGTCATGGTTCCGGCGGCCACGCTTTCCTGTTGGCTGGCCTACCACGTGTGGCGATCGTCGCGCTGACCTGACGAGACGGCGCGTGATCTCGGAGCGCCCTCGGCAGGATTCGAACCTGCGCACACGGCTCCGGAGGCCGCTGCTCTATCCCCTGAGCTACGAGGGCGGGACAGCCGAGGTTAGCGCGCTGTTGAGATGGGCCCCCAAGTGCTGGTTGATCACGCTACCCGGGCCCACTATCCGCCGGGCCGCCAAGCGGACGGTGGCAACGACGACGCCCGAGGTGCGTTCGGAGTTGGTCAGATGATGCTGGGGCGCACCGGTAGGATCGCTCGGTCCGATGTCAGTTCTTCCGTGGTCCCTCTTGCCTGACAACAGCTCGGTCGGTCCTGCCGGCCAGCTCGTCGTCGCGGGGTGTGACACCCTCGAGCTCGCTTCGGAATTCGGCACGCCACTGTTCGTCTATGACGAGGACCACCTTCGTGCCCGCTGCCGCGAAGCGGTGCGAGCGTTCCCGGGTGGCGCCCAGTACGCAACCAAAGCGTTCTTGTGCAAGGCGATGGCGTCGCTCGCGTACGAAGAGGGCATGCAACTGGACGTGTCGACCGGTGGTGAGTATCACGTTGCTCGAGCAGCAGGGGTGCCCGCTCAGCACCTCGTCCTTCATGGCAACAACAAGTCCGAGCAGGAACTGGCGGTTGCCCTCCGCGAGCGTGTCGGTCGGGTAGTCGTTGACTCGTTCGACGAACTCGACCGGATCGAGAGGCTCGTCGCAGAGGGGCTACCGGTTCCGCAGGTGCTCATCCGCCTCACCCCCGGGATCGAAGCCCATACCCACGAGTACGTCCAGACCGGTCAGGACGATTCGAAGTTCGGTTTCGGGATACACACCGGCGCCGCAGAAGAGGCGATTCGGAGAGCAGCATCGTCTCCTGCCGTGGCTCTGGTCGGTGTTCATGTCCACATCGGCAGTCAGATCTTCGAAGCGGATTTCTTCGAACGAGCGGTGCACATCGTGGGGCCGTGGTGCCGCGATCACGGCTTGGCCGAGTTGTCGATCGGGGGCGGGCTCGGCGTTGCCTACGTCGAAGGAGAGGACGCGCCGACGATCACCGAGTGGGCTGCCGCAGTTCACCGTGCCGTTGATCGCGTTGGGCTCGACGTGAGGGTCTCGGCCGAACCCGGCCGATCGATCGTCGCTCAGGCCGGGGTCACCCTCTACACCGTGGGCACGATCAAGCCAATCCCGGGGATCCGGACCTATGTCGCCGTCGATGGTGGCATGAGCGACAATCCGCGACCCGTGCTCTACGACAGTGGTTATGAGACATTCCTGCCGCGTGCGGTGCTCGCGGATCGCTCCAAGGTGGTCACCGTTGTCGGCAAACACTGCGAATCGGGCGACCTCCTCGTGCGGGACGGCAAGGTTCCCGCTGACCTCGCAGTCGGGGACATCCTGGCCACGCCGGTGACCGGCGCTTACGGCCACTCGATGGGCTCGAACTACAACAAGGTCCCGCGACCAGCAGTCGTGTTCGTCCGGAACGGAACGGCCCGTCTCGTCGTGCGGCGCGAGACATACGAGGACCTCTTGCGCCTCGACGTCTGAATGGTGGGATTCCGGGTGGTGATGCGATTCCGGCCGGGAAGCTACGAGAGGGTCTCTTGTGTCTCGACGCTTGAGTGGCGAAGGCCTGGGCCTGGGTCGCTCCGTCAAAGGCGCCGAGTGGTGTGCGCTCCGTTCTTGTTGACGTGATGGTGCCGCCGGTATGCATCGCCCTCCGGCAGTCACGGGTACGGGTGCTGACCACCGCGCGGTGCCCTGGTGGCTGGCAGGGAGGACGGCGAGCAGCGCACGGTGGCCAGCAATGCCGGGGCGATCGAAAGGGGGGTGCTGGTGGGTCAGCCGACCGACCCGGACATGACACAGCATAGCCGCAAAAACAATAAAAACAATGAAACGCTATTGAAAATAATGAAACGTGCGATGGCTGACGCGCGATCGCAATACGGGCGGGCATCCTTTGGCCATCAGCCGTCGGGTCGGGACCGCCGTTACCGGTAGCCTCGGCGCCCGTGACGTCGCTGCCGCTACGCATCGGGCTCGTGGGCTGTGGGACGGTCGGTGCCGCGCTCGTCGAGCTGCTCACCACACAAGTCCCGGTCATCGAGGCGCGAACGGGGCTACGGCTCGAGATCGAGCGCATCGCGGTGCGCGACCCGGACAAGGATCGAGGCCTTGCACTCATGCCGGGAATCCTCACAACCGACGCGCACAGCGTGGTGACCGATCCGGCCGTTGATGTCGTCGTCGAGGTCATGGGTGGGGTCGAGCCCGCCCGTTCCCTGATCTTGACCGCGATCGAGTGCGGCAAAGCCGTTGTCACGGCGAACAAGGAACTCCTCGCGACAGCAGGCGCCGAGGTGTTCGCGGCAGCCGAGGAAGCTGGCGTCGACGTTCTGTTCGAAGCGGCAGTCGCAGGTGGAATCCCGCTTGTTCGGCCGCTCCGCGAGTCGCTGCTCGGCGAGCCGATCCGGCGTGTGATGGGCATCGTGAACGGCACGACCAACTACATCCTCACGCGGATGTCTGAGCAAGGAGTGGACTACGAACAAGCGCTAGCTGAAGCCCAGCGCCTTGGCTATGCCGAGGCCGATCCCACCGCCGACGTCGAGGGATACGACGCAGCTGCGAAGTGTGCCATCCTCGCCAGCATTGCGTTCGGGGTCAACGTCGTGGTCGGCGACGTGTACCACGAAGGCATCACTGGCATTGCTGCGACTGACATCCGGTACGCGGACCGCAAGGGCTACGTCATCAAGCTTCTCGCTGTCGCCGAGCGCTTCGTACCCGAGCTCGATCGTGACCCGGAGCCAGCTGAAATCTCGGTGCGGGTCCATCCGGTACTCGTGCCCGCGAATCACCCGCTGGCGTCGGTGCGGGAGAGCTTCAATGCTGTGTTCGTTGAAGGAGCCGCGGTTGGCGAGCTCATGTTCTATGGACGCGGTGCCGGAGGTGGTCCGACGGCTAGTGCTCTGCTCGGCGATCTCATTGACGCGGCGGTGAACCGCTCGAAGGGGTCGCATGCGACCGTGGGGACGCTCCGCTCGGGTCGAATACGTCCTATTGAAGACCTCGACTCTGAGTACTACATCTGCCTTGACGTGGTCGACCGGCCGGGTGTGCTCGCGGCTGTGGCTGGCGTCTTCGGTCGCCACGGCGTCTCGATCCTGTCGATGGAACAGGAAGGCCTCGGTGACGAAGCGCAACTCATGTTCATCACCCACACCGCACGCGAACGTTCAGTTCGCGACACGCTTGCCGATTTGCGAAAGCTCGAGGTCGTCCATCGCATCGGTAGTGTCATCCGGGTACTCGGCGAATCGTGATGTGCAGTCGACGCGGGTGTCCCTGCTGGCCTGGGGGTCGTCCGGGAACAAGCGCGGGCCTGCGCGCAGCGTTCGGAAAGGATTGCTAGGTGCGTTACGTAAGCACGCGAGGCGCCAGCGTAAGCCTCCCGTTCAACGATGTGCTCTTGGCCGGGTTGGCCTTTGACGGTGGCCTGTTCGTGCCAAGCGAGTGGCCGGCCTTGCCAGTCGGCGCGTTCGACCGGTTTGCGGACATGCCATATGCCGAAGTGGCGATCGAGGTCATGTGGCCGTACGTGGCTGGCACGATGCCGCAGGACGATTTTGCAGCAATCGTCAACGACGCCTACGCGGCCTTCGATCATCCAGACGTGGTGCCGCTCCGTGATCTCGGTGACGGGATCTTCCTTGCCGAGCTGTTCCATGGCCCGACCCTTGCGTTCAAGGATCTCGCGCTCCAACTCGTCGGCCGGTTGTTCGAGTACGAGCTGTCACGGCGCGGTGAGCGGGTCACGATCGTTGGGGCGACCTCAGGTGACACCGGCTCGGCGGCCGTCGAAGCGTGCCGTGACCGAGAGGCCATCGAGATCTTCATCCTGCATCCGCGGGGGAGGATTTCGGAGGTGCAGCGTCGGCAAATGACGACGGTGTTGTCGCTGAACGTGCACAACGTCGCAATCGAGGGAACTTTCGACGACTGTCAGGAACTCGTGAAGTCACTCTTCGGCCATGAAGAGTTCCGCAATCGGCACCGGCTGTCCGCGGTCAACTCGATCAACTGGGCGCGTGTCATGGCCCAGATCGTCTATTACGTGAAGGTAGCCGCCGTGCTCGGACGCGGTGCCGAGTCGGTGGCCTTCACGGTTCCCACGGGCAACTTCGGCAACGTGTTCGCGGGCTATTGCGCGCAGAAGATGGGAACGCCGATCTCTCAGCTGGTAGTGGCGAGCAATCGGAACGACATCGTGACTCGCTTCCTCGAGACCGGCACCATGCGGGTTGGCGAAGTGCATCCGACGCTCAGCCCGAGTATGGACATCCAGATCTCGAGCAACTTCGAGCGCCTGCTCTTCGAACTGTTTGACCGAGACGGGCGGCGGGTTGCCGAGACGATGGCACGCTTTCGCACCGACGGCGAGTTCACGCTGGGTGCCGACACGATGGCGATGCTACGAACGACCTGGTCGGGTGGCCGGATCGACGATGACCAGACACTGGACATCATCAGGAGCACCTGGACCAATCAACATCTGCTGATCGATCCACACACCGCGGTCGGACTCGGTGTGGCTGTCGCATGCCGGCGCGACCCAAGCGTGCCGATGGTGTGCCTCGCAACAGCCCACCCGGCCAAGTTCCCCGACGCGGTCGAAGAGGCTACCGGTGTTCGGCCACCGTTGCCTGAACGTATGGCGGACCTCTTCGATCGGCCGGAGCGCTACAAGATTTTGCCGAACAGCCTTGATGCGCTCGAGAGTCACATCGACACCACCTTGCTCGGTGTCGCCCCCTGAATGGGTGGTGGTGCCGCGTCTTGGTGGTCTTGCCGAATGCGATGGGCTCCCGCGCTGGCGCATGCGGCGGTGCGGGAGATGAGCGGCAATTTTGGTCACTGGAGCCGCGCCGACCACCGGTCCGGCTCGTGGTGGGGTGCCGTGGCAGGCAGTTCACGTCGTGCTGGTGTGCGGGTGGCTCTTGTTGGTTGACCACTTGAATGAACGGGTTGGCGAGCTCACGTCGTTTCGGTGGCGTGTTGGACGCCGATTCCTGGCAAGATGCCTGAGATGAAGTACGTGGTCTGCGTCCCGGACGGCTGCGCCGATGAACCAGTAGCTGAATTGGGAGGGCGTACGCCGTTGCAGGCGGCTGCCACTCCGGTGCTCGACGCTCTTGCGGCCCGGGGTGAGGTAGGGCGGGCGGCGGTCATCCCCGACGGTCTGCCGCCTGGTAGTGACGTCGGCAATATGGCGATTCTCGGTTATGACCCAGCGAGGTACCACACTGGTCGAGCGCCGATCGAGGCCGCGGCTCTCGGGCTCAAACTGGGACCAGACCAGGTCGCATACCGCTGCAATCTCGTCACGGTCGGCGATGACGGAACGATGGTGGATTTTGCGGGCGGCCATCCTCGGTCGGAAGAAGCCCGCGAGATCATCGAAGCGCTCCAGGACGAGCTTGGTTCTGCTGAGGTGTCGTTCCACGCCGGCGTCGAATACCGACACATCGTGGTCGCGCCCGCATCATGGGCGGAGGCCGACTGTGTGCCTCCTCACGACCTCACAGGCAAGCCGGCGGTATCGCCGACGGGCCCGGCGGCGCCATATCTGCAGCGATTGATGGAAGCGTCGCGCACGATCGTCGGCCGCTTCGGGCTCAACGCAAACCAGATCTGGCTCTGGGGGCAGGGGTTCCAGCCGCAGTTGCCCTCGTTCGCCTCTCTGTACGGGGTCGAAGCGGCTCTGTGCAGCGCGGTCGACTTGGTCCGAGGCCTCGGTGTGCTCACTGACATCGAAGTCCTCGATGTCGATGGCATGACTGCCGGCTACGACACCGATTACGTTGCCCAGCGTGAGTGTGCGCTCGACGCGTTGGCAGATGGAGCGGATCTCTTCCTGATCCATGTCGAGGCGACTGACGAAGCGGGTCATGCCGGTGATGTGCGGGAGAAGGTCACAGCCCTCGAACGCTGGGATTCGCTGATCCTCCGTGACTTGGTGGTCGGACTCGATCGAATGGGGCCGTGGAGGTTGTTGCTGCTTCCGGACCATGCGACGCCGCTCCGGTTGAAGACCCACACTTCCGATCCGGTTCCGTACCTGTTCGTTGATTCGAGCCGTGAGGGTCCCGGCGGAATCTATGACGAAGCGGCGGTCGCCGGCCTCGCTCCGGTTCCCGGCCACTCCCTGATGGGCCGTCTACTTTCCTGACGGGTGTTTTGTCCCCTTATTGAATGGGGTTGCGCGCCCGTCAGGGTCGGGATTGCTGCGGGCCGGGGCGGAGAAGGTTGCCCCTCATGGCGAGACGGCACTAACATGTAATTGTCGCCGAAACGGGGGCTGCGACTCACCCGACACTTCGAGTGCTCAGGCGCAGTGTCGAGAACACCGGTGTGATCGGGGTGGTGGTCGTGGTCGCGGTGGCTTCCCGCCTCAGCCTGCGCTGATTGGCAAGCAGTTTCCCAAGTGAGTGTCGAGCACAATCGTGCGGGGCGGATCCGCGGGTGACCCGAGAGTTATTGCTGTGTTCACCTTCCTTGGCGATCGACGAGTGCCGTCGGTCGCGCTAACTCCCCACCGATGGGACGCCGCTTGCATGCAAGGCAGCATCTGATGACCAACGAAACGAGGTGCCAATGAGCGTCGAGTCTCAGCAACTCGAGCGCGCCGCGCTCGAACGCAAAGACCGCGACGAGCTGCACACGATTGCCGTGGCGATGGGCGGCAAGCCCGGCTCGCGGGCCAGGAAGGCAGAGATCGTCGATCTCATTCTTGAGCTCGCTGGCGTGACTGAAGGGCCGGACAACGGCGAAGACGCCAAGCCCAAAAAGCGGGCGACACGAGGCAAGGCGGCGGCGAAGGCGGCGCCTGAGGATGCCGGGACCGACAGCGACAGCGAGAACGGGGCCGGGGCCAGCAGCCCTAAGCGCGGGAGCCGTTCGCGAGCGGGGACGGACGAAAGTGAAGGTGTCGAGCCCGAAGCAAGTGCGCGTGAGGCGGCTTCGGTGCACCCCGATCCCGAGCGGGTGCAGGTGGACAATGCGGCCAGCGGCGAGCACACAACGGGTGGGACCGGAAGCGGTGAGCTCGTCCAAGCTGTAGATGCCGCTGGTGCACAGGACAAGACGGTGACCGGTGGCGGTGACGGCGTACAAGAGGAAGGGGGTGCCGACCAGGGCGTCCAACAGCCCACACCGACCACGCACGGTCAAACGCATCCTCAGCCGCAAGGAGGCCAAGGCCACCTCCAACGTGACGATTCCGAACAGGGAAATCGCCGTCGCCGCCGCCGTGGCCGTGACCGTGACCGCCAACAGCAGCCTGACGTCTGGGAAGGAGAGCCGGTCGAAGTCGAGGGCCTGCTCGACCTGCGTGACGAGGGGTACGGCTTCTTGCGGGTCAAGGGCTACCTGCCGAGCAAGGAAGACGTGTACGTCCCAGTCAAGCAGGTCCGCCAGTACGGCCTACGGAAAGGTGATCTCGTCAAGGGAGCGAGCCGTCCGGCGAGCCGCAATGAGAAGAATCCTGCGCTGCTGAGGATCGATCTCGTCAATGGGAAGGATCCCGAACTGGCCAAGGACCGACCGAAGTTCGAGAACCTCACGCCGTTGTTCCCGGACGAGCCTTTGCGGCTCGAGGTCGCGGGCGATCCCACCAACATGACGGCACGCATCATCGATCTCGTGTCCCCGATAGGTAAGGGCCAACGGGGTTTGATCGTGTCACCGCCGAAGGCGGGAAAGACCACGATCATGAAGCAGATCGCTCGGTCGATCGAGACCAACAATCCTGAGGTGCACCTCATGGTGCTGCTCGTCGACGAGCGGCCGGAGGAGGTGACCGACATGCGCCGATGGGTGCAGGGTGAGGTCATCGCTTCCACCTTCGATCGGCCGTCCGACGAGCACACGATGGTCGCCGAGCTCGCCATCGAGCGAGCGAAACGAATGGTCGAAGAAGGCAAGGACGTTGTCATCATCCTCGACGGCATCACTCGTCTTGCCCGGGCCTACAACCTGGCTGCCCCAGCCACAGGTCGCATCATGACGGGCGGTGTGGACACGGGGGCGCTTTATCCGCCGAAGAAGTTCTTTGGTGCGGCCCGGAACATCGAGGAAGGTGGCTCGCTCACGATCCTGGCTACTGCGTTGATCGAAACCGGTTCGAAGATGGACGAAGTGATCTTCGAGGAGTTCAAGGGCACCGGAAACATGGAGTTGCGTCTCGATCGGCGGCTGGCCGAGCGCCGCATCTACCCCGCCATTGATGTTGATGCATCTTCGACCCGTCACGAGGAGTTGCTCTATGACCGCAAGCACCTCCAGATGATCTGGAAGCTGCGGCGCGTGCTGTCTGGACTGTCCGCCGATGGGAACAGTGGTGCCGGCCTTGAAATGCTCATCGATCGGTTGTCGACGTTCAAGACCAATGAGGACTTCCTCAACGAGGTGGCCAAGACGCCCTCGGCGTCTGTCTGATCGAAGGTGTGGTGCCAGCTAGTGCCGCGCCCCGCACGTCAACCCCTGACCGTCTTTCTGATACCAGGCTTGCTGCCAGGACAGCGTTGGCGCCACACTGGCAGGAGCCCCAACCAACCGGAGTTCTGATGAAGGCTGGAATACATCCCGAGTACAAGGTGTCACAGGTACGGTGCTCGTGCGGCAACGAGTTCACGACCCGTTCCACGGTGGGGGATCTTCACGTCGAGCTGTGCAGCGAATGCCACCCGTTCTTCACCGGCCAACAAAAGTTGGTCGACTCCGGTGGGCGGATTGAGAAGTTCGAACGTCGGTATGGTCGGCGTCGGCGTGCATCTGGACCAAACAAGTAGTCCAGTCCGACAGGCTGCGGTCTTCTTCCCCGCGTGCCGCATACGTAGTCGGGTCCCGGTTCGACAGGGGTGATCGAGTGACCCTCCAACAAGCACTCGACCCAGAACGTCGGGCTGCACTTCTCGGTGTGAAGTTGCGAGCGTTGGTGTGTGATGCGTTCGCGGCGACCGACGCCGAGTCGTTGCCGTTCTCGGGTGGCGCAGCGATGGTTGTCGGTGCGAGCGCGTACGTACTGCTCGACGAGAATCACGAACGCAGTCTTGGCCGAGCCTTGGCGTGGGCGCAGGCACGACCAGTCGATGAGCTACACGTGCTCGCCGAGGCGGGCACGGAGGTTCTGGCGCGGCGTGCTGGTTTGTTCGCTTTCCCAGTCTCGGTGTGGCGAGTCGAGGGTCGGGCGTTGATCCGGGCAGAGCCCGCCCCACCAGCCCAGCCCGAAGCGCCTCCGGGGGATGTGGAGTCCTTAGCGGAACTCCTGCGGGCGGCTGGGCTGCAGGTGGTCGCCGAGCATGGCGAGATCGTCGGTGAATTATTTGGTCTGGTCGTCGCCCGTATTGTGGTCGACGACGACTCACGCTCCGGTGTTGAAGCCGAACCCCGGCTGGAGGTGGGCGTTGGTCGACACGACCGTGAGGCATTTGCGCTGCTTCACGGCGACCTGCCGGCCGCAGAAGCGCTGGCGGCGGTAGTGAGCTCGGTTGCACAGCATCGGCGGCCGGGTGGCGACAACCATCCGCTCAACCGGCTCGCTGGTCAGCGATGGCTGCGCGACCTCGTGCGCCGCGAGCCCTCGCTTGTCGGGTTGTCCAGCCTGGAACCGGCGGATGCCCCGCTCCGGCCGTTGGGGGTGAAGGATCCGAGCGCAGCAATCGGTGTTGGTTGTGACCCAAGCGGGGCGTCCGTGGTCGCAGCCTTTTCAACCGGGATCGATCTCGACGTGGTACCGGCGGCGGCTGACGCTCGGCTTATGCATGCCCCGGGCGCGCGACTTCTCGTCGTGTTGCCTGAGCGTGACGCCCATGCGGTGACCTACCGGCTGGCATCGTCGTTGCGCGACCCTGCTG
>JANZZE010000050.1:306-19779 GCA_026419545.1 Acidimicrobiales bacterium | reverse complement strand
CGGGTCGATCTCAAGCCGGCCATGAGCCTCAAGGCCGAGGTGTCGATGGTCAAGCGCGTGCGGGCGGGGGAGCAGATCTCCTATGGCTTGCGCCATCGCTTTGAGCGGGACACGAACGTTGCAACTGTTCCGATCGGCTATGCCGATGGCGTACCGCGCCGGCTCTCGATGGTTGGGGGGCAAGTGCTCGTCGGTGGGCGCCGCCGCCCGATCGTCGGGGTCGTCACCATGGACCAGTTGATGATCGATTGCGGCGACGATGATGTGGTCACGGGGGACGAGGTCGTGCTCATCGGTGAGCAGGGTTCCGAATTGATCACCGCGCAGGAGTGGGCTATATCCCTCGACACCATCGCATACGAGATCGTGTGTGGGATTGGACCGCGTGTGCCGCGGCTCTATTTCGGCTAGGACTCGGCCCATGAGTCGAGTGATCGATCTAGGGATCGAAGGCGTACGGGTCGGTCACTGGACCGATAACGCTGCTCAGACCGGATGTACGGTCGTGATATTCCCGCGCGGGACCGTCGCTTCGGGCGAGGTACGTGGCGGCGCTCCTGCCACCCGGGAATTTGCGCTTCTTGCGCCGGAACGCCTGGTTGAACACGTCGACGCGGTGGTACTCACCGGGGGATCGGCGTTTGGGCTCGCCTCGGCGGATGGAGTCGTCGCTGGCCTAGCTGCGGCCGGCAGAGGGTTCCCGACCGGGGCAGGGCCTGTTCCCATTGTCGTCGCCCTCGGCCTTTTCGATCTTCTGGTCGGGGATGGCTCGGTGCGACCGGGCCCTGCACAAGGAGCAGCTGCTTTCCAGGCTGCAACGAGTGGATTGGTAGCGATTGGACCCGTTGGCGCAGGAGCCGGGTGTTCGACGGGCAAGTGGCGCGGACGTGAACGAGCCGTGCCGAGTGGACTCGGAGCTGCTAGCCAGCGTGACGGTGATCTTGTGATCGCTGCCATCGTTGCCGTCAACGCATTTGGGGATATCGTGCCCACCGGTCAGTCGCCCCCAGATTGGTCAGCTGCGACCGATGACCCAGACGGCGTTGGAAACACGACAGTAGGGGTCGTCATCACCAACGCCCGAGTTGACAAAGTGGGGGCGTTTCTCTTGGCCCAGAGCGCTCATGACGGCCTCGCTCGGGTGATCCAGCCGGCTCATACCCGTTTCGACGGCGACGCCTTCGTGGCGGCAGGCACCGGGGAGATCGATGGGTCGATCGATGCTCTGCGGCATCTCACAGTGGGTGTGGTGGAAGAAGCGATTCTTGCGGCACGCCAGCTTGGATAGCGGGTCGCAAGAAGCCGACCCGGCCTTGCTTATTGGACTTCTTCCGAGATTCGATAGGGCGCGGCATGCCGTCGATAGTGGTGCCAACATTGGGGGAACGAGCTCGGAGTCGCTGCGAGCCAAGTCGCCGGGAAGTGGCCAGAGGATCATGCGCACTGTCGTTACTCATTTAGTGATCGAACGTGGCGTTTCGCACGCTTCAGCCCTCCGGCCTAGGACAGGTTTTCCAATGTTGTTACGCAACTAGCCGAGTGCTTCAGACGGCGCGAAGTTCGGGGCTGGCGTTCCGGAAGTTGACAGGTGGGCCCTGTCAAGGGAAACAGGCTGCATGGGAGTAATGCTACGCAGGTGAGCTTTGCGTGCTTGCAAACGGGGTGGGCCACAGCAGCAAGGCCAACTAGCCTGAGAAACCGTGCCCACTCGCCTTGAGGTCCTTGCTATGAAGGCACGCAGCTGCACCAACTGCAGCCTTGCCGGGCTCGGCCGAACTCAGGTCGTCTTTGGAATGGGGAACCCGAGAGCCGACCTCATGTTCGTTGGTGAGGGGCCGGGAGCCGAGGAAGACAAACAGGGGCTCCCCTTTGTCGGTCGCTCCGGCAAGCTGCTCGATCGACTAATGCAAGAGGAGATCGGGATCACCCGTGCCGAGTGCTACATCGCGAACGTGGTGAAATGCAGACCGCCGGGGAACCGTGATCCGTTGCCCGAAGAGATCTCGGCATGTAGGCCTTACATCGAGCAACAACTCGAGATCATCGCTCCCAAGGTTGTGGTGACGCTCGGCCGCTTCTCGTCGCACCTGTTGCTGTCGACGAAGGAACCCATCTCGAAACTGCGGGGTCGCACGTATCCATTTGGTGCCGGCGTTTTGGTCCCCACCTTGCATCCGGCGGCGGCACTGCGCGGCGGCGGCGAACCGCTTGCGCAGATGCGGGCGGACTTCATCCGGGCCAAGCAAGCGCTGGAGCGCTCACAGCTTGAGGAATCGAGAGCGCACGCTCCAGCGGGGAGAGGTGGCGCGTGAAGTCGCCTGTTCTCCGGGCCAAGACGAACTCGGTCGACGACACTCGCAGGCTCGCGGCTTGCGTCGCGGAGCTTGCCCGACCTGGCGATCTCATCCTGCTCGCTGGAGAGCTCGGCGCGGGCAAGACCGCATTTGTTCAAGGGTTTGGCGCGGCCCTCGGTGTCCCCGACCGGATCACCAGCCCGACGTTCACGCTTGCCGCCCACTATGAGGGGCGGGTGCCGTTACACCATCTCGATGTATACCGGCTCGAGCAGCTCGCCGAGGTGCTCGACACCGGGATCCCTGAGCTTCTCGACGAGGGGGGTGTCACGCTGGTCGAGTGGGGAGACGCAATCCTGCCAGCGCTACCGCCCGACTATTTGGAGATCCGCCTTCTTTTCGGGCTGGCAGATGACGACCGCACCCTCGATCTCGTGCCGGTGGGTCATCGCTGGACCTCGCGAATTCGAGCCATCCGCACTGCCTTGGCGCCATGGCTCGAGGAAGGAGGGGTGCCGTGTTGATCCTCGGACTCGACACCGCAACGGTGCAGGTCTCGTGCGCGGTCGGAGGACATGAGGGTGTGCTCGCAGCGACACAGTCGTCACGGGCGAAGCGGCATGCGGAAACGCTCGTTCCCGCGATCGAGTTCACGTGTCGTCAGGCCCGCATTGATCTGAAGGAGATATCTGTTGTTGCCGTTGACCTGGGCCCGGGGCTTTTCACCGGACTCCGAGTCGGGGTAGCCACTGCCAAGGCTATGGCCCACGCACTGCGGGTACCGATGATCGGGGTGTCGAGTCTCGATCTCGTGGCCTTCCCGGTCCGTTTCACAAATCGCCTGATTGTGGCAGCCATCGACGCTCGCCGAGGCGAGCTGTACTACGGCTTCTACCGCCAGGTTCCTGGCGGCATTCAGCGCCTGTCGGATCACCATATTGGCTCGCCTGACGACCTCGCTTCCGAGCTGTTGGCGACAGGGGAGGACTGCCTACTCGTTGGTGACGGCGCACTGCGGTACCGAGAGGTTTTCGAGGGACTCAACAAAGTCGAACTGGCAGACCAGGAGTTCGCGTACCCGTCGGCAACCTCGCTCACGA
This sequence comes from Acidimicrobiales bacterium, assembly GCA_026419545.1. Taxonomy (GTDB): domain Bacteria; phylum Actinomycetota; class Acidimicrobiia; order Acidimicrobiales; family Acidimicrobilacustridaceae; genus JANZZE01. Next base: position 16,385 of record JANZZE010000050.1, on the reverse strand, counting down.
TGTTGGCTCACGCCCAAGCCTTGCGGGAACAGTTCGTGAAGCCCTGGGAACTTCAACCGCTCTACCTGCGAAAGCCCGATGCGGAGATCAACTGGTCGATGAGGGATGCGCGATGACAGTTCGTGGTGCACTTCGATCGCGGCATCCGGATGGAGAGTGTGGCCGAGACCCGAGCACCGAGATTCGTATCGCGCCCATGCGGCGACGGCACCTTCGAGCCGTCCTGCGGATCGAGAACACCAGCGTGCATCGGCCATGGTCGCTCGGGCTGTTTCTGAACGAGCTGGGGTTGAAGGACACTCGCTTTTATGTCGTTGCCAAGGCAGGCAGTTCACCAGTCAGCCAGCCGGTCGTCGGCTACGCCGGTCTGCTGGTGCTCGAGGCGGACGCGCACCTCACGACGATTTCGGTGGACGAGCGGTGGCGGCGGAGAGGAGTCGGAGAGCGGCTTATGTGGGTGCTCATTCACCTAGCCCGGTCGCGGGAGTGTGAGGCGGTCACGCTCGAGGTCCGGGAGTCGAACCACCCTGCCATTTCGATGTACCGCAAGTTCGGCTTCGAGGTGCGCGGTCGACGGAAGAACTACTACTCGGATCTCGGAGAGGATGCACTTGTGATGTGGGTAACCGACATCCGAGCAACGACCTATCTGGAACGCCTGGAGCGAATCGAGGCCGGGTTCGCCTCTCCCACCTTGACAGAGGGGCTCGAGTGGTGAAGGACGTTGTTCTTCCGGAACCCATTGCCCGCGAGGGTCTGCGGATTCTCGGCATCGAAACGTCCTGCGACGAGACCGCGGCCGCCGTCGTGGTGGACGCTCGCGACGTCCTCTCCTCGGTGGTGTCGAGTCAAGTCGAGCTCCACGCGCCCTACGGCGGCGTCGTACCCGAGATCGCCAGTCGTGCTCATGTCGAGTTTCTCATCCCTGTGGTCGCTCGTGCACTGCTTGAAGCAGGTATAGACGACGATCAGGTGGATGCGGTCGGGGCAACGGTCGGCCCAGGCCTGATCGGTTCATTGCTGGTGGGAGTCAGTGCCGCCAAAGCCCTCGCCTTGGTTTGGGGCGTGCCGTTCGTAGGGGTCAATCACCTCGAGGCACACTTGTATGCAGCGTTCCTCGAGGAGCCCGATCTGGAGCTCCCGATTGTCGTGTTGTTGGTCTCGGGAGGGCACACGCTCCTCGTCCTGATGGAGGGTCATGGCCAGTACCGCTTGCTGGGTTCAACGATCGATGACGCCGCCGGCGAGGCCTTTGACAAGGTGTCCCGCTACCTCGGGCTCGGTTATCCGGGTGGGCCAGCGATTGACAACATCGCGTTGGAGGGTGACCCGCGAGCGGTCGAGTTTCCGCGGGCGATACTTGACGAGGGCTATGACTTCTCTTTCAGTGGTCTCAAGACGGCAGTGGTGAACTACGTGCGGAAGAATCCGGGGGTGCCCATCCCGGACCTGGCTGCCTCCTTTCAGGAGGCAGTGGTCGACGTGCTAGCGACGAAGGCACGGCGCGCTGCCCGTGAGTTCAACGCGAAGGGGTTGTGCCTCGCTGGTGGCGTTGCGGCGAATTCACGCTTGCGAGAGCGGATCCTCGACGTCTGTGTCGAGGATGGTCTGCGGGTGTTCCTGCCGGGGCGGTCGATGTGTACCGATAATGCGGCAATGGTCGCCGCAGCCGCGTGGTGGCGACTGCGATCCGACGGCCCTTCGCCCTTGGATGTTGGTGCATATCCCAATCTGCGTCTCCCCGTGGCGTGAATGCGGCTGACGCTTGATCCGGATGACTTCAAGCGGTAAGGCCTCCTGGTCGTTCCTGTCGAGGGGCCAGGGAGCGCTTGTCACCTCGTCTCGAGGAACGGTGATGTGCCACGGTGGGGCCGCTGAATCCGGGCAGACTGTGATGCGTCGCAGCGCGCTCGGGAGGAGCCGATGAGCAGCGTCGTGTTCGAGGGAGTCACGAAGCGCTTTGGTGAACTCGTTGCGGTCGATGACCTAACACTCACGGTCGACGACAGTGAGTTCATGGTGCTACTCGGCCCGTCAGGTTGTGGGAAGACGACCGTGCTGAGGTTGGTGGCCGGTTTGGAGCGGAGCACGGCAGGCACGCTGCGCATTGGGAATCGGGTCGTGGATGATCTCGAGGCCAAGGACCGCAACGTCGCGATGGTTTTCCAGAGCTACGCGTTGTACCCCCACATGACGGTGGCCCGGAACATCGAGTCACCACTGATTGCTCGGAAATTCATCGTTGACGGAGGCGCGCCTCGCAAGCTCAGTCGTTCCGAGCGCCGGGAGAGGGTTGCCGAAGCGGCACGAATACTGGGATTGGGCGACCTCCTCGATCGCAAGCCGGCGGCGCTTTCGGGTGGTCAGCGCCAACGAGTGGCACTTGCCCGGGCGATTGTGAGCCGACCGACGGTTTTCCTCATGGATGAGCCCTTGTCGAACCTTGACGCGAAATTGCGGGCGCAGACCCGGCTCGAACTCGTCGACCTCCATCGCCGGCTCAACACGACGTTCATCTACGTCACCCATGACCAAGTCGAGGCCATGACGATGGCGACGCGGATCGCGGTCATGGATGCGGGGCGGCTTCAACAGGTGGGCGCTCCTCAGGACTTGTACGAGCGTCCCGCGAACCTATTCGTTGCCCGGTTCATCGGGAGCCCACCCATGAATGTCATCGAGGCGACCATCGGTTCAGCAGAAGGTGACCCTTACATTGACGCCGCCGAAGCCGGCAGGATTGCTGTAGGGGCGACGGTGGCTCTCGGCCAGACTGTTCCGGCTGCGGGCACTCGGGTGATGGCAGGCATTCGTCCTGAGCATCTGCAGATTGCTGGTCCGGGATCGTCAGCTGAAGTCCAGTTGCCAACCGACGCCGGCATCGTTGCCACAATCGTCGCAGTCGAGTGGCTCGGCCATGAACGTCACGTCATCTGCGATGCGGCCGGCACGCTCATGACGGTGCGCGAATCCTCGGCAAATCGAGCACCGGCGGTTGGTGAGCGGGTGGTGCTCGCCGCAGACCCATCTCAGGTCCATCTCTTCGATCCAGTCACCGGTGAACGCTTGCCATGAGCCTTGCCGACGTCATCCGCCGCCGCAGGGCCCGAGAGTTCGTTCTTGGCCTGTTATTCCTTCTCCCTTCACTCACGATTTTCGCGGTCTTCTTCTTCTACTCCGTGTACCGGCTTGTGTATCTGGGTCTGCACCAGCAGAACCGGTATGGGACGGCGGAGCGTTATGTCGGGTTCAGTCAGTACGCGGACGTCCTGACTGGTGAGGAGTTCAGGGACGGACTGCGCATCAGCGCGACCTATGTGCTCTACACGGTCCCGATCGGTCTCGTACTGGGCGTGCTCCTGGCAGTGGCTGCCAACCGCCAACTCCGCGGTATCAAGTTCTTCCAGACGGTGTTCGCGTCGACGGTGGCAACCTCGGTTGCGGTGGCGTCGGTGGTGTTCTTCGTTCTCGTGAATCCCCAGGTCGGTTACTTCGGAGACGTCAGATTCATCAGTCTTAGTCACACCGATTCGGCACTCAGGGGCGTTGCCCTCTCCTCGATCTGGCAGAACCTCGGGCTCACGTTCATCATTGTGCTTGCCGGACTCCAAGCCATCCCGGACGAAGTGAATGAGGCGGCGACTCTGGACGGCTACGGACCGGTCCGCCGCTTCTTCCGCGTAACGCTGCCGCTGATCTCCCCCACACTGTTGTTTCTCGCGGTGGTATTGGTGGTCTTCGCATTCCAAGCGTTTGCTCAGATCGACATCCTTACCGGAGGGGGTCCCGCGGGCGCGACCGAAACGCTCGTCTACAAGATCTTCCACCACCAGCAACCTCTGGAGCAGGGAACGGGCGCGGTCATGGCGATCGGATTGTTCGCAGTGACGTTGCTGGTGACGATGGTGCAGTTCAAACTGCTGGAGCGACGGGTCCACTATGGCTTCTGACCATTCGTCGATGCGGCTCGCTGCGCCTGGTGTCCGTCCGGCTCGCTTCAAGACGGCCCTGTGGTACGTGGTGCTGACGTCGCTCTCGATCGTCATCTTGTTCCCTGTCTACATGACAATCGTTCGCGCCTTGTCGACCCCTGCCGCGTATTTCCGTGAAGGTCAACCGCTGTACCCGGTCGGGATCCAATGGGACATCTTCCAGCGGGCCTTCACTGAGGGCGATCTTGGTCGCAAGTTGTTGTTGAGTCTGTTGGTGACGCTCATCATCGTGACCAGCCAGCTCGTCACGTCAGTCGCAGCTGCCTATGCCTTTACGTTCCTCGACTTCTCCGGTCGCCGGTTTCTGTTCTTTGTGTTCATCGCGACTTTGATGCTGCCACTTGAGGTGACACTTATCCCGAACGTCGACACCATTCGTTCACTCGGCTGGCTCAACAGCGTCCAAGGTCTCGTCGCGCCGTTTCTGGCAACGGCATTCGGCACCTTCTTGATCCGGCAGGGCTTCATGGGCATCCCGCGGGAGCTTCGTGACGCCGCACAGCTCGACGGCTTCGGTCATTTCGCCTTCCTGCGCCGGGTTGCTGTTCCAGTGACCCGGCCTGTTATCGCTTCGTTTGCGGTGATCGCGTTCCTCGCGGCCTGGAACCAGTACCTGTGGCCGCGGGCAGTGGTTACCGAGGGCAGGTGGGAAACCATTCAGATCGGCCTCAAGTCGCTTGCGGCGGCCAGGGTCGAAGAGAGCAATATCGGCTTGGCAGCAGCGATCATCGCGGCCTTGCCGGTGCTGTTGCTCCTGATTTTCCTACAAAAACAACTGATTCGGGGCCTGACTGCAGGCGCAGTGAAGGGGTAGAAGGCATGGCAAGTCGAGCTGCCTTTCGGCGTGGGTGGTCCCTCCAGGCGATCCTCGCCTTCCTGCTGGTGGCGTTGGTGGCCTCGTCGTGTACCTCTGGCGAACGTGGCCGGCCAACCGGAGAAGCTGGAACTGGTGGTGACGCAGCGGCGTTGCCGCCTTGCCCCCTCGAGGCTCTCGACGAGGCGGTCGCCCGCAATGGCGGGAAGCCGGTCGAGGTCGTGATCTGGCATTTTTTGCAAGCCAAGACGCGTGAATCGCTCGAACGTCTCGTCAACGAATACAACGCGTCCCAGACTCGGGTGCGAGTTCGGGCAGAGAACCAAGGAAGTTCCAACGATGAACTCTGGGACAAGTACCGCGCCGGTATCCGCACGAAGGCTCTGCCCGGTATCGCCATCCTCGACGACACCGTCACCCGTCAGATCGTCGACTCGGGAACGGTGCTCCCGGCTCAGTCGTGTATCGATGCCGACCACTACGACATGAGTGACTTCTTGCCGACGGCCAAGTCCTATTACACGATCGACGGAGCCATCTATCCCGCGTCGCTCAATCTCTCTGGTGCTTTGCTCTACTACAACAAGAACCACTTCAGGCGGGCTGGGCTCGACGCCGAATCAGCGCCCAGAACTCTCGCTGAGGTTCGTCAGTTCGCTGAGCGGATCAAGGCTGCCGGCGTCGTCGACAAACCTGTTGTGTTGCAGCTCTCGCCGGCCTTGCTCGAGATGTTCCTTACTGGCTCACAGGTGTCGATGGTCGACAATGACAATGGCCGCGGTCCGGGGAAGACGACCCAGGCAGTCTTCGCGAACGATCCCAAGACCGTCGAATTGTTCGAGTGGATCAAGGAAATGATCGACGCTGGGTTGCTCGATGCGCTGCCTCAGACCAGTGGCCAGATTGGTCATTACTTGGCCATGGCAAACCAGAAGTCGTCCATGACGATCGAAACATCGACCGCGGCGACTTCGGTCGAGGCGTTTCTCAAGGGGGATCTCAGAACGGGCGAGATCGGCGGTCGAGAGATCGATGCTTCAGGCATCGATCTCTCGGCGCTCGACATTGGTGCGGCACCGGTGCCGGGGCAATTTGAGCCGGGTCGGCTCGCGATGGGAGGTGGCGCGTGGTACATCACCAACACAACACCTCCCGAGGTGCAAGCCGCAGCCTGGGACTTCATCAAGTTCTTCAATCGCACCGAGAGCCAAGTGCAGTGGAACATTGAAGGCTCCTACCTGCCGTATCGCATGTCGGCGATCCGGGATCCACAGCTTGAGGACCGATGGAGGAACACCTTGTCGGGCCGGTGGCTCGCGATGGCATATGACGAGCTGATCAACGGCATCGATCCAAGTTTCCCCGGTCCGCTGATCGGTCCTTACGACCAGTTCCGGCAGGCGCTTCGCGAGGCTGTCGACGGGCTCATCTTTGAGAGGACACCGCCAGAGGAGGCGCTCCAGAAGGCTCAGTCCAAAGCAACTGCGGCGATCAAGCAGTACAACGACGAAAATTTCTGACCCCCCGGCTGCCAGATGGCGATGCCCGACAGTGACCTGGTCCCCCGCAGCCCTCGCCGGTGCCGAACTTGACCTGACTGCGGTCAACTGTTTCGGCTCCGGGGTTGCCGAAGTGTGCGATGAGCGCCTATCGTTAGCACTCGCCAAGTGAGAGTGCTAACGGACCGAACAACTAGTGGAGGCGCGTCCAATGAACCTTCAGCCGCTCGATGATCGCATCGTCGTCCGTCCCGGCGAGGCCGAGGAGACCACCGCCAGCGGCCTGGTCATTCCCGACACCGCCAAGGAGAAGCCGCAGCAGGGTGAGGTCCTCGCGGTAGGCCCGGGGCGGCGCTCTGAGCAGACCGGTGAGATCATTCCTATGGACGTCAAGGTCGGTGACAAGGTCGTCTACAGCAAATACGGCGGGACCGAGATCACGATCGATGGTGAGGATCTACTCATTCTCAATGCTCGCGACGTGCTGGCCATCTTGAAGTGATCGCCCCTACCTGACAAGGAAGCAACAGCCATGCCCAAGATACTGAGATTTGACGAGGAGGCCCGCCGCAGCCTTGAAGCTGGCGTCAACAAGCTAGCTGACGCGGTCAAGGTCACCCTCGGCCCCAAGGGGCGCAATGTCGTGCTCGACAAGAAGTTTGGTGCCCCGACCATCACCAACGATGGGGTGTCGATTGCTCGAGAGGTCGAGTTGGAGGACCCGTTCGAAAACATGGGTGCCCAACTCGTCAAAGAGGTTGCCACCAAGACCAACGACATTGCCGGCGACGGCACCACCACGGCCACGGTACTCGCGCAGGCGCTCGTGCGGGAGGGTCTCCGCAACGTTGCAGCCGGAGCGAATCCGATGGGTCTCAAACGTGGCATCGAGAAGGCCGTTGCCGCCGCGGTCGATGCCATCGCTGAGCAGGCCAAGGAGATCGACGAGAAGAGCGAGATCGCTCAAGTGGCGTCGATTTCTGCCGCCGACCCGGCGATCGGTGAGGTGATTGCCGATGCGATCGACAAGGTCGGCAAAGACGGTGTGGTGACGGTCGAAGAGTCGAACACCTTTGGTATGGAACTCGAGTTCACCGAAGGTATGCAGTTCGACAAGGGCTATCTGTCGCCGTACTTCGTGACCGACCCCGAGCGGCAAGAAGTGGTGCTCCAGGATCCGTACATCCTTTTGGTGAACAGCAAGATCTCCTCGGTGCAAGATCTGCTCCCGGTGCTCGAGAAGGTCATGCAGACCGGCAAGCCACTTCTGGTCATCGCCGAGGATGTCGAAGGCGAAGCCCTTGCCACTCTGGTAGTGAACAAGATCCGTGGCACCTTCTCGTCGGCCGCGGTGAAGGCCCCAGGCTTCGGTGAGCGTCGTAAGGCGATGCTGCAGGACATGGCCATCCTCACGGGCGGCCAGGTCATCTCCGAAGAGGTCGGCCTCAAGCTCGAGAACACCACCCTCGATCTGCTGGGGCGAGCTCGCAAGGTCGTTGTCACCAAGGACACGACGACGATCGTGGAAGGAGCCGGTTCGGAGGCCGACGTCCAGGGTCGCATCGCCCAGATCAAGCGTGAGATCGAGGAGACCGATTCCGACTGGGATCGCGAAAAGCTTCAGGAGCGCTTGGCCAAGCTTGCTGGAGGCGTCGCGGTCATCAAGGTCGGTGCGGCCACCGAGGTCGAACTCAAGGAGAAGAAGCACAGGATTGAGGACGCCCTGTCTGCGACGAGGGCTGCCATCGAGGAAGGTGTGGTCGCCGGCGGTGGCACCGCCTTGGTTCGTGCTCGGCAGGCAGTTTCGAAGGTGAGAGAGAGCCTCGACGGTGACCAGGCGACGGGTGCGACCATTGTCTATAAGGCGCTGGAAGCTCCGGCCCGACTCATCGCGGACAACGCAGGTCACGAAGGTGCGGTCATCGTGCAACAGGTCGAGGCTGAGTCGGGGGCGACCGGCTTCAATGCAGCCACCGGCGAGTTCGTCGACCTGCTCAAGGCAGGGGTGATCGATCCCGCCAAGGTGACCCGAGCTGCATTGCAGAACGCGGCCTCGATCGCAGCCCTGCTCCTGACCACAGAAGCTCTTGTCGCCGACAAGCCTGAGGAGCCGAACCCTGCGGCTGCTGCAGCAGGCACGGGCGGCATGGGCGGCATGATGTGACCGTTCTCGACAGAGCACACCGACAGAAGGGCCGGCCATCGTGCCGGCCCTTCTGATCTTACGGGGGTTGATCCGACCGGGAGGACCCCAGTTTCCCTTCGGGTTTAGCGACAAGCGCACCAGCAGACTTCCCGAACAACAGTTGATCCGACCGGGAGGACCCCAGTTTCCCTTCGGGCAGGTGGCCTCTGGGCAGCCAACTCGTGCTCGCCTCATGGTCGGATTGGCTGTAAGCCGGGTCAGTCCATTGGCTTGGCGTGATTGTCGACTTGGGTCGACTACGCGGCAAGCTTGTGCCATGGATGCCCTGACAGTAGCTGCGCGCGCGGCTGCGACTGGCGACACGGAGGCCCTCGACGCTTTCGTGCGGCTTTCCCAGCCCGATGTCTGGCGGCTGTGTTCGTTCCTCGTCTCGCCAGCAGAAGCTGAAGATCTCGCGCAAGAGGTTTACGAACGAACGCTTCGCTCGCTCGCCTGCTACCGAGGTGAATCCGCTGCCCGGACGTGGCTTTTGGCGATCGCTCGGCGAGTCTGTGCTGACCACCTTCGTCGCCGTTATCGCCGGGAACGCCGTGAATCGCAAGTAGTCAACGACGCGGAGCGGACGGGGTGTGTGAGTGATGCGTCAGGGTTGATAGAGCTCCAGTCCCTCCTCGGTCAGTTGTCGACCGAGCAACGGGAAGCCTTCGTCTTGACCCAGGTGATTGGACTTACTTACCAGGAAGCCGCGGAGGTATGTGCGGTACCCATCGGCACGATTCGATCACGGGTCGCACGAGCCAGAGAAGCGTTGGTGCTCGTCGTTCAGGCCGACGAAGCGCAGGCCTGATCATGCCGCGTTGCGTCCGGTGCTCCGTTGAGAGTAACTGGTCCGGGAGCCGGTCCGAATTCTCGGTTTCGTTCGGTCCTCGGCACCAATCCTGGGGCCACTGGCTGGGTAAGGATCACCCGGCGGGAATCCACCCTGAAGTGTGTCGGAGGCGCGTGGCCGACGTCGCCAGTCCGAACGGCCCGAGGCGTCGTTGACTGGTCGATTGTCGACTCCGGTCTTGGCGAGTGCCCATGCGAGGAGTAACCCTGCCAGTTCTAGGACGTGGGCAGTTTCGGCCATGCCTGACGTCCGGTTGTCTACGACGTCTTTCACTGCCATCAAGGTCATGGTGACGACCACCGTGGCCGCCACGGGTAGGAAGCCGCGAGTCCGCCATGGCTGGACGGCGACCACCAGAAGTCCAACGGCGAAGGCGAGATCCCAGGCGCCAAGATGATGGTTGGCGTGCACACCGCTATCCCCGGCGATCTGTTCGAACCCAAGGTAGAACTGGATCAGTCCGACGCTCGCCAACGCGGCACGCAGGGCCGTGGCGAGGCGGTGCGGTGATCCGGAAACATCCAAGAGCCATTGCGCCACAGCGCCTCGGTGCGCTGCACTGACGCGGCTCATGCCGCCCCAGTAGCGCAATTGGTCGCGTCTTCGCTGTTGGGCGAAGTGGGTGGCGAGATCTGGCATTTCCGGCGCCGGTGTGAGCCGGAACCCCCGATGCAGCAAGGCAGCCTGATCCTTGAACTTCCGGCAGGGCGCGCACTGTTCGAGGTGGCGTTGTACCAAGGCTGACTCGAAATCATCACATTCGCCGTCTAGTAGAGCGGATATGAGTTCCCGGTACTCGGAGCACTGCATGTCTCATCGGTCGCTCTTCAGACCCGAGTAGTTCCGCTTCATGACGAATCCCCATCGAGTCGAGTGCCGTCTTCGATGAGGGAGGCGTGATGGTGAATGACGACGTGTGTAGCTTCGTCAACCACTGTGGAACTATCCGACGGGGGTCGGCGACTAGATAGAGCACGAGGGCTGTGAGCAACAGCTCGGTCGATGCGCGGAGGGTCGGTATGCGAAGCATCAGATTTCGTGGCGAGCGGCGACGAATCACGGTCCGGGCGCTAGTTGCGTCCGGTCTCGGGAGTGCGGTGACCGCGGTGTTCACCCTTGTGCTCGCTAGCGCAGCGAGTGCGCATGTAACCGTCCAGCCGTCGGAGGCGAAACAAGGCGGGTTCACTGCGGTGGTGTTCCGCACACCGAACGAGCGCCCCGAGCCCACCGTGAAGCTTGAAGTTCAGCTGCCGAGGGATCACCCCATTGCTGCAGTCAGTGTCAAGCCTGTCCCGGGCTGGAGTTACGAGGTCACCAAGCGCACCATCGACAAGCCGATCGATCTTCATGGTCGGCAGGTGACCGAGGTCGTCGACACGATCACCTGGTCTGGTGGGGAGATCAAGCCTGGCGAGTACCAGGAATTCCCTGTATCGCTCGGACCCCTTCCGGCGGGCGTGGACGAACTGGTGTTTCCGGCTATCCAAACGTATGCCAGCGGGGAAGAGGTACGTTGGGTGGAGCGCCAACAACCTGGGCAAGAAGAGCCCGAACGACCGGCACCTGTCCTGAAGCTGGTATCAGCCGGCGATGACGGTGAACACGAATCGAGCGGATCTGGTCCGTCGTCGACGGCGATGCCCACGGCTGGCCCCAGTGCCTCGATGGTTGTGGCGGCACCTGCTGGTGATGTTGTTAGTGCTCAGGACACCGCTGACCGTGCTGAGAAATTCGCCATGGCAGGCATTGCGGTTGGGCTTGTCGCGCTGATCGTTGGAATATGGTCGGTCATTGCTGGCCGGCGGCAAGCAGAGTCCTGAACCGGCAACGGGTCCTCGTCTGGGTCGTCCTCTCGCTGGCGGCACTCGTAGCGTTGACGGAGGGCACCGCGTGGGCCCACGCGGTGCTTCTCAGCTCAAGGCCCGGCGATCGGGAGCAACTCTCCAGCCCCCCGAGCGAGGTCATCCTGACCTTCTCCGAGGCTGTCTCGATGGAGCTCGGGGGGATCAAGGTATTTGCCGGTGATGGCGCCCGCGTCGATGCTGGCAGCACCGACCAACCTCGCCCCGACCAGCTTCGCGTCGGCCTACACAACGGCCTCGACCAGGGGACTTACGTCGTCAACTACCGTGTGATCTCAGCTGACGGTCACCCGGTCAGCGGTGCGCTGGCATTTTCGGTCGGTGCTCCCGTCGACGAAAGAGCTGCGGCGACGCTCACGCCCACTGCCTCGCGTAGCAGCGAGTTGGTCGGGATCGCCGGGCGATTCCTCGCATATGCCGGGGGACTGTTGGCGTCGGGCTTGGCAGTCTTCGTCACCTTCGCACACGCTGGCGTGGACGATCTCACCCGGTTCAACCGGATCATTCTCGGTGCGGCAGCAGCTGCGCTCCTCGGTCAGCTGCTGGTGATCATCGCCCAGGCATCCTTGGCCACAGGAAGCGGGTTGGCAGTGATCGGTGATGCCGAGACCGTGTTCAAGGCGCTCCGGGGCGAACTCGGCTGGTCAAGCGCACTGCTCATTGTTGGATTGGCGGCTGCGATTGGCGCATCGCGCGTCGGTAGCGAGATTGCCGGACAATCGGTTGCGTTCAACGGGCTCCTTGCGACTGCGATCGCGTATGGCGTGTGGGGTCACACGACAGTTGCGCCACATCGGTGGCTCGTGATCAGCAGTGATGTCGTGCATGCCGCGACCGCCGCAACCTGGTTCGGCGGTCTTGTAGGAATCGTCGTCGTGCTCAGGTCAGGGGCGGCGACGGCGGACGAAGCGCGTCGCGGTTCTGGATTGGCTGATTTGGCGGAGGCCGCGACCACCGTCTCTCGGTTCTCAACGATCGCGACGGTATCGATTGTGCTGTTGGTGGTGGCCGGGTTTGTCCTGAGCTGGTCGGAACTCGGGAGTCTCCGGGCGTTGTTCAGCTCAACCTATGGGCGTTCGCTCCTGGTGAAAATTGGAGTTGCAGCCGTCGTGATCGGGTTAGGGGCGTTCAATCATTTCCGGCTGGTTCCAGCCGTGGTGGGCGAGACAGGTGAGTATCTGCCTTCTGTCAGGCAGGGTTGGCGCAGGCTCCGGGTTACGGTCAGCGTCGAGGCCGCTGCGCTTGTTCTCGTTCTGCTTGTAACCGCAGTCCTGGTGAACCTCACCCCTGGTCGCTCAGCCACCGATGCGCAAGCGGTTGGTCCAGTCGAGCTGACCAAGCCCCTCGGCCCCTACCGCGCCAACCTGCTCGTAACCCCAGCGATGGCTGGCCGAAATTCCTTGCACATCCAGATCCTGACGACGGACGGACGTCCGGTCGATGTTGGTGCCGGCGTGACGATCGAGCTGCGTCTCCCCGACCGAGACATCGGTCCACTGAGGCGCAACGCAACATACGGCGGAACTCCAGGTCACTTCGTCCTAGAAGATGCCAGTGATCTGTCCATTCCCGGTACCTGGGAGGTCACCCTCATCGTGGCCGTGTCTCGTTTCGAGGAACAGTCGGTCTCCTTCGCCGTTCCGATCGGGTCACCGCGAGAGTCAACGGAGTAGTCCCTGCCGGGGTGTGAGATTGGCGACGACGAACGCAGCCAGGGCAGTGGTGATCGGCACGGATGCAACCAGCCCGATCGAACCGACCAGCGTGCGGACGACTTCTTCGGCAACAACCTCGCCTGTGATCACATCGGACCAAGGTCGCGTTCCTGTGGCGAACAAAAGGAGCAGTGGCAGACTCGATCCCGCGTAGGCGAGCACAAGGGTGTCAACGGTGGAGGCTATGTGGTCGCGCCCGACGCGCATGCCCGCTTGGTACAAGCGTCTCGCCGATTGTGAAGGATCGGCGCGGTGAACCTCCCAGACTGCTGAGGCTTGGGTGACGGTGACGTCGTTTAGGGCACCAAGTGCACCAATGACGATCCCTGCTAGCAGGATCCCATCGAGTTCCACGTTGCCGAGGTGACTTTGGATGAATACGGCTTCATCCGAGCCGAGACCGGTCAGCGAAGTGAATCCGACGAACAGGTAGGCCAGTGCCGCAGTGAGCACGAGACTCGCGAGCGTCCCGAGCAGCGCGGTCGTGGTCCGGGCGCCGATCCCGTGGGCGAGGTACAGGACCACGAACATGATGAGTGAACCGCTGGCACACGCCACCAGGACCGGTGAACGGCCTTCGATGATCGCCGGTATCACGAACACCGTGAGGAGTCCCCAGGTGAAGAGCAGTCCAACGATGGCGGCCAACCCCCGCCAGCGGCCGACAACCACGACTGTCACGGCGAACAGGAGGGCGAGCCAGCTGAGCGATGCTGAACGTTCGTAGTCCACGAAGTTGTAACTGACCGTTGGATCCAGGTCGCTCGAGACCCGTTCCGTGATGATCCGATCTCCGACCGCTGGGGCCCGGGTGCCGGCGACGAGTCCGAACTCGGGCAAGAACTTGACTTGACCGGCTTCGGGCCCCTCCGACGGCCTGATCATGACCGTGGCACACGTACCCGTTGGGCAGGGGTGTGTTTCCACCGATACCACCTCGGCGGGTACGAGTTCGCTGCGGAATCCAGGTGCCAACTGTTGCTGTTTGACCGCTGGTTCGCGTGGCCAGAGCATGACTACCAATACGATCGTCGCTACACCGAATGGAGCGATGGCGATTGCGAGTAGCCGTCGGATTCTCTTGGGTGCAGGGTCGTCGCCATCGCCGTGACCGTGACTATGACCAGTGTGCATATCCAGGAGTCTCGCAGCTGCCTCGGGCTCAAGAGGCGAACCCGACGTTAGGTGAGGGTCTGCGCGACTTACCCGCGGCACAGGTCTCGTGTTTCTTCGCTTTGCGGGGAACCGCTCCTGGGCCTAGTACGGGTACTCGTAGGTCGGGTCTGGGGCTTTGGTTGGGCTGATCGTTGACGCGACGAACACCGGGTAGGGGACCTCCGTGGTGTTCTTCGTGGATTGGAGCCGTGCCTCGGTTGTGGTTCGGTCGTAGCGGCCTTGGACGGCGAGCCAGGTGTCAGGCGCATAGTGCACAGGCTGCGCAGCGACTACGTCCACCACGATCGGAACGGCGTCGGCAGCGCAACACCCGATCTGGAGACGTGCGAGGAGGAACCCATTCGGTGTGTTCGCGACCACGAATCCGAGCAACTCGACCTCTGTTGCCGCGAGCTGCGCGCTGTCGTTGTTGTCGCTTGCTGCGGCCAAGAATTGGGTCATGGTCAGCCGTGGTACCTGACCACCGGCCGAATGCGTTGTGAGGAAGCGCTGGAGGTCCAGGTGAGGGGTGCGAGGTTGCCGGAGCGGGGATTGACCGCGAGCGATGCTCGCCGCGCCGAGAGCGCTGGGGTCCGCGAGGACAGCTATTACGACAGGCAGGAGCAGCAACCAGCCCACGCGTCCGTTGTGGGCATGGCCCTCATCGTTCGCATCGCGATCGTTACAGTGCCGCCAGGTCCGGATCACCTTGATTGCGCTTGCGATGACGAGCACTCCTGCCGCGGAGAGGAGCCACGGCCGCATGCTCGTGCGGACGTAACGAGTGAGTATCGAGGTCGCCGCGACCCAGATAGTCATTGCCGCGATCGATGCGACCAACAGTGGCTTGTCAAGGGGCTTCATAGGAGGAGCGACCCGACGATGACGGCTGACGTGGTCGCGACGGTAAAAGTCAGGGGGGCGAAGCGCAGGGCGAACTGACGGCCGAACGTTCCCGCCTGCATGGTGAACAGCTTGAGGTCGATCATCGGCCCGATCACGAGGAAGGCCAGGCGCGCTGTGAGCGAGAACTGTGGAAGCCCTGCGGCCACGAACGCGTCTGCTTCGGAGCAGACCGAGAGCAGCACGGCGAGCGTCGCCATAGTGGCGATAGCAACGATGCCGCTGCCGCCGACCGTTTCCAGGGTGCTGGCCGGTACGAGTGTCTGCACCGACGCAACCAGTGCTGCACCGAGGGCGAGAAAGCCGCCCGCTTGAAGGAAGTCCTCGACAACCACATCAGTGAAGCGTTCGTGACGCGAGGCCTCGGTGGCTACTCGGATCCGTTCTTCGATCAGGTGCGGCGAACCCCATCGTGACCACACAAGCCCCACGGCGGTTGCCGCGAATAGCGACGCTGTGAGCCGGGCGATCCAGATCATGGGTTCGCCGGGGAAAGCGGTTGCTGTCGCAACTAGCACCACAGGGTTCACAGCGGGCGCGGCGAGGAGGAAGGTCAGCGCAGCGGCCGGCGTCACGCCTCGGGTCATCAGTCGACGTGCGACAGGGACCGAGCTGCATTCGCAGCCGGGCAGCGCGATTCCGGCGATGCCGGCAACAGGAACCGCAAGTGCCGGTCGCTGGGGAAGTGCTCGTTCCAGCCACTTGGCCGGGAGAAGCGACGAGATGGCCGCGCTCACGACAACCCCCAGAACCAGGAACGGCAGGGCTTGGAGTGTCACCGACATGAACAGGGTTGCCCAGTCGTTGACAATTGGGACGATGGCCACTCGGCCAAACAGCCCTCGGTAGGCGATGATCACCATTAGGTTGACCCAGATGGCCGCCGTCGCCGCTGCTCGGGTTGAGCGCCGGTTTGCCGAAATCTTGTCTCCGGTAACCCCCGATAGTCGGCTATCGTGAGCCTGGACCGCCCCACTGCTCCCGGTTGGTGTCTCGGGTCGGGTCACACTGTCACCGTACCTGCACGCCGAGAGGCGTTCAGTCTTCACTGTCGGGCCCGGTTCAATCGAAGGACAATTGCCGTACGCTATGGCTCGTACAGAT
>JANZZE010000050.1:0-296 GCA_026419545.1 Acidimicrobiales bacterium | reverse complement strand
GGAACACCGGCCAATTCCCGATCCTGCCAAACTTCTCGCCTACTGGAATGAGTGGGAGCGGGGCGAGACAACCCCTGGCCGGACGATGAGCAATCTGAAGACCGCGGGCCTACCGGAGCTGCTGCAGGCGTTGATCGACGCGAGTTGGAGGATGGAGCCGCGCACAGGTGAAAGGTTTGTTCCTCGGGAGCGCTCCCAGTCGCCAGGGACCTGACCATGCCTCCGGTGCGTGGTGGTGCCCAGTACATTCCCCGGCCGGCCACGACCAGACCTGGAGGGCCTCCGCCCTGGGGAGA
>JANZZE010000049.1 GCA_026419545.1 Acidimicrobiales bacterium | reverse complement strand
GGTCATGGATGAGCTCTTCGCCGATCGATCGCCTCCATCATGCGGTCGACATGATCGCTGTAGACACCGTCGATCCCTGCGTTGAGCATCGCATCGAGCACGCGCTCGACCTGTGCATCCCAAGCCAGGGCGAGTAAGCCGAATCGGTGGAACAGAGTCGTCCGCCCGCCGTTCCAGTCTGTGTGGTGGAGGTTGACGGCATCGATACCAGCGCGCCGCAAGGTGGCAGCATGCTGCTCGGGCCCTCCTTCCATGTGAGCAAGTCGGGTCGAGTGCACGAACTTGACCCCATCGGAAAGCTCCCTCCAGGTCGCCAGTAGCCGCCACTCGTGATGGCATACCCAAAGGCGCGATTCCGCCGCTCGTCCTTGGTCCCTGGCGGTTGCGATCACCTCAGCGATGGCAGAAGGATCCTTGATGTCCAGTGACAGCTCGAAGTTGTCACCGCAGGTTGCATACAGGTCGGCCAGTTCGGGAATGTGGCTCGGCAGCTCCCGCCGAGCAAGCGAGGCGATGGGCCGACGGCGGAAGCGTCCCCCGACTACCCCGTCGTGGTCGAGGACAGCCTTGCCATCGGCAGTGAGCCAAACGTCGCTCTCGATGCCCGTTGCTCCGAGCCGGAGTGCGAGCTGGAAGGCCTCGAGGGTGTTCTCGGCGGCGCGGGCCCGGGCGCCGCGATGTGCGAACCCAACGGGTGGACGTAGTGAGGGGATTCTGGTCACGACGGCAATGTTGCCGCACCGAACTACCGACCGGTGGCCCAACCGCCCGCGATCATGGGAAGGTTGTCGTGCCGAAATCGAAGCCGGCGTGTAGGGGCAGGCCAGGCTCGAGTCCGCAGCGGGTCTGACTACCCGTCCCGGCACGCCGTTGCGCTGACCGGGGCGAAATAGTTCGGATGACCTATGAGCCTTTCGGCCGTACCTGTCGACAACTTCGGAGAGGGACAGGAGGGGCCGAGAGTATGGCAACGATTAGGGCAAGTTGCTCCGATTGCGGCGATGTGGAACTCACGACCGCTGACGTCAAAGTCAGGGTTTGCACCGCGGACAACCAAGGCACGTACTCGTTCCGTTGCCCGATTTGCCGGATGACCGTCGTGAAGCCTGCAGAGCCCCGAACAGTCGATTTGCTGGTTGCTTCGGGTGTTGCGTACTCGACCTGGAGCCCGCCGCTAGAACTTGCTGAACCCCGTGGTTGGGGTCGGCCGTTCACACACGACGACTTGCTCGACTTCCACGAGTTGCTCTCCGACGAGCGGCGACTGAGCGAGGCGGTAGCGTCGCTGACCGACCGCTGACCGGGACCGACCCGGGCAACTAGCGACGGAGTGGTCGACTTACACTGAGACGGTGCTGATCGCATCGATGATCGTCACGTTGGTGTGCGCCGCGATCTCGCTGGTGACCGTTGCGGTGGGCTGGGCCATCAAAGCTGAGATCATGAGGCTGAGAGCCGAGGTGCGCCGCTGCGAGGTACTACACGTGGCCCTTGGTGACCTTAGCTCTGCGATCAGCAGAATCCGGTCTCGTCGCACCGACATCCTCGCCTCTTTGCCTGGGCCAGCCGATCGGTAGACTGCACCCATGTTCAATGTCGGTGGTGGTGAGATCCTCGTGATCTTGCTCATCGCCTTGATCGTGCTCGGGCCTGATCGTCTTCCTGGGGCGGCGAGAACTGCGGGCAGGGTCATGGGGGAGCTTCGGCGGCTCTCGCAAAGTTTTCAGGATGAGGTGCGCCAGGCAGTCGATCTCAGCGAGCTCGACATCAACTTCACGGGCAATCCTGGGCCAAGCTTGCCCCCACTACCGGAGTCGAACGCGAATCTGGGCGAGGCCGCAACCAGCACTGATCCCCAGCGAGGACCGAGCACCCCGTCTGGCGCGCGGTTCGACCCGTCGGGACAGTCGGCGACAGCAGGCCCACCTTCCGGTGCAGGCGAGTCAGATGTTGCGACGGATCATGGCGGATCCGGTGCGGGCGGCAAGCTGAGTGCGTGATCGGACAGTGAGCGGAGCGCCAAACCCCACGCCCGATGATGGCCGCATGACGCTGTGGGAGCACTTGGCGGAACTCCGTAGCCGTCTCATCAAGTCAGTTGTGGCAGTTGCGGCCGGTGCGGTCCTAGCTTGGATGTTTTACGACCGGATCTTCGACTTCCTGCTGCATCCGTACCGGGACATCAACCCCGACGCCAAGCTGTATGTAACAAGCCCGCTCCAAGGATTCGGGACCCGATTGCAGGTCTGTACCTGGGGCGGGATTACCTTCGCCATGCCGGTGATCCTGTGGCAGATCTGGCGTTTCGTCACGCCGGGCCTTTACCCGAATGAGAAGCGTTACGCCGTGCCGTTCACTCTCAGCGCGATCGTCTTGTTCCTGTTCGGTGCCGCGATCGCGTATCTAACGCTGAATCCAGCCCTCGAGTTCTTGATCGATGTCGGCGGCAGCAACTTCGAGCAGATCTTCTCGCCTGATTCGTACGTCAAGTTGATTGCATTCATGATGCTGGCATTCGGGGCCGGTTTCGAATTCCCGGTGCTGCTCGTCGCTCTGCAGATCGCGGGTGTGCTCGCGCCAAGTCAACTCGGCAGCTGGCGCCGGCATGCGATCGTGGTCATCGCTGCGGTGGCAGCGGTGATTACGCCGAGCGGTGACCCGGTCAGCATGCTCGCGCTCGCAGTTCCGATGTACCTGTTTTACGAGGTATCCATACTGATTGGCTGGATCTTCTCCCGCCGGAAGCATAGGAGCCGGTTCGGCTGACCGATTTGGATCGGGTGCGGATGGAGTCGACGTTCGGGTTCACGCTCGACCGGTTTCAGCGCGAAGCCATTGCTGCACTCGACCGAGGCGAGTCGGTGCTGGTCGCGGCACCAACTGGTGCCGGTAAGACGGTTGTCGCCGAATACGCGACCGCACTGGCGCTCGCCCATGGTCGGCGAGCCTTCTACACCACACCGATCAAGGCGCTCTCGAACCAGAAGTTCCGGGATCTCGCTCAGCGGTTTGGGAATGCAAGCGTGGGTCTCCTGACGGGAGACAACAGCGTCAATGGTGATGCCCCACTGGTAGTGATGACCACCGAAGTGCTTCGCAACATGATCTACGCACTGTCAGATGGTCTTGACGCGCTCGAATACGTCATCCTCGACGAGGTCCACTACCTTCAGGATGCCTACCGAGGTCCTGTTTGGGAAGAGGTGATCGTTCATCTCCCACCGCAGGTCCGTATCGTCGCCTTGTCGGCGACGGTTTCGAATGCTGAGGAACTGGCGGGTTGGCTATCGACGGTTCGGGGTCCGACGGCGACCGTGGTTGAGCGCGACCGCCCCATCAAACTCGAGCACTTCTACTTGGTCGGCGAACGCGAGGAGAGAAAGATCAAATTGGTGCCGCTATTCGTGGGCGGCAAGCCGAATCCCAAGGGATCGCGCTATGACGTCGCTCTCTGGTCCCCGGGCCGTGTGCGGTCCCGTCGCCGCTTCTACACGCCCAATCGGCCCGAGGTCGTCGAAGTGCTCCGGTCTCGGTCGATGTTGCCCGCGCTTTACTTCATCTTCAGTCGCGCTGCCTGTGACGACGCCGTGCGTAGTTGCCTAGCTGCTGGGCTCCGACTGACCGACCGCCGTCGACGATCGGCTATCAGGCGAATCGTCGAGGATCATCTCCATGGCTTGAGCGACCAAGATCTGTCGGTTCTTGGGTTCCAGGAATGGATAGCTGGCCTTGAGGCGGGAATTGCGTCCCATCATGCAGGCTTGGTGCCGCCGTTCAAAGAGGCGGTCGAAGCCTGCTTCGTCGAGGGACTCATCGACGTTGTCTTTGCTACCGAAACGCTCGCGCTCGGTATCAACATGCCAGCTCGGTCGGTCGTCATCGAAAAGCTCACCAAGTTCACAGGAGAGCATCACGAACGGCTCACGCCAGGGCAGTACACGCAGCTCACGGGGCGGGCTGGGCGAAGAGGCATCGACGACCATGGCAACGCAGTCGTCCTTTGGAGCCCATGGACCACCTTCGATGAGGTTGCCCGGCTGGCATCGTCACGCCGCTTCCGGCTCCAGTCGGCGTTTCGGCCGACCTACAACATGGCGGCCAATCTGGTTCGCAGATACGACGCTGATCGTGCACACCATCTCCTCAACCTGTCGTTCGCGCAGTTCCAGGCGAATCGGAATGTCGTTCGGCTCGAATCGCGGTTGCGCCAACGTCAAGATGAGCTGGCCGAACTGCGATCTCAGGCGACGTGTGAGCGGGGCGATACTGAGGAGTACCTTCGTCTGCTTCATGCCGAACGCACTCGGAATCGCGAACGAGTAGCTGCGGCAAAGGCCAGCGTGCAGACCGGCTTGCGGCGATTACGACCCGGTGAGGTCATCTCAATTGGAGGGCAGTGCGCTGTCGTACTCTCGGTCTCAGAGCGGCGGGGTGGAGGGACGAGGCTCCGTTTGATCACCAGCGACCAGCGTGTGCTCAATCTCGGCGAGGCTGATTTCAGCGAGCCGCCTCGACCGATCGGTGAGATCGAGTTACCGCTGCCGTTTGAGCCAAGCCGGACGGCATATCAACACATCGTTGCGGACCTTCTCCAGTCGTCTGGAATCCGGGCCACGGGCGGTGAGTCGATAGACAAGGGACTGCCCGGGCGGTCCAGAGGAGCTGAGGTTCCAGAGGGAAGCCAGGTACCACCGCCCAGGAAAGCTCGCCATGCCGTCGACGATTGCCCTCGCAGGGATGAACACCTACGGGCGGCGCGGAAGATCCCTCGGCTGGTGGCAGAGATCGCTGCGCTCGAGCGCCAGATCGCCTCGCAGACGGGGACCTTGGCCCGTTCGTTCGACCTGATTCTGCAACTGCTCGAGTCGTGGGGGTACCTCGATGGTTGGGCATTGACGAGTCGCGGTGAACGCCTTGTTCGCATCTTTCACGAGTGCGATCTGCTCATCGCTGAGTCCCTCGAAGAAGGCCTCTTTGATGATCTCGGCCCAGCACACCTTGCCGGCCTCATCTCGTGCTTCACCTACGAACACCGCAGCCCGGAACCCCCAGAGGCGCCATGGTTCCCTTCGCATTCGGTCAGGCACCGATTCGATCGGATAGCGCGACTGGCAAGTAACTTGAACGACGACGAGCGCGCCAGCGGGTTGCCGTTGACCAGACCACCGGATCCGACCTTCTTTGCCGTTGCCTACGCTTGGGCTAGTGGTGGCGACCTCGAAGACGTCCTCGAAGACGAGCCGGTTTCCGGGGGAGACTTTGTGCGTAACATCAAGCAACTTATCGACCTGCTCCGCCAGGTTGCGGCGGCAGCCCCGGTTGCCAACACAGCTGCGAACGCGCGCGCAGCTGCAGAGGCCCTCTTTCGTGGGGTCGTCGCAGCCTCGACCGCGATAGATGCCGATGACGAGGCGGGCGCTCCGGGATGAGCCTTCAACGAGGAAGAGATTGGGGAACGCCTGGTGCGTTGCCACTCGACGGTGTCGTGGTGAAGACCGATGCGCAGGTCAGGGAGCTGGTCGAGTCGGCGCGCCGTGCGGGTCGACCGATTCCGACCGTTGGCCTACTCGGCGGGGATCTCTGTCGCACGCTCGGTGGGATCGGTGACCAGCAACGGCTCCATTCTGAGGCGGCAAGGACTTTCCCGATCGACGTTGGAGCGGTGTTGATCGACGGTAGACTACATTGGTTCGTCGCGCACTTGGTTGCTCGCAGATCCTGGTGGCGGGGCCGAGTTGTCGTGGCCATGAACGCTCAGTGGTTCCGGTCCTATGACCTCGGGCCCCAAGCCCACCCCGGAGATGGTCTGCTCGATGTCAGCGACGGTAACCCATCTTTGAGAGAACGTCTCCAGGTCCGGAAACGGGCGCGAACTGGCACCCATTTGCCGCACCCCGCTATCAACACGACGCGAACCTCGGCCATTCAGTTCGACTTCGCCCCGAAAGTCGACGTGTATCTCGACGGCACCAGGGTCGCACGCAACGTGCGTGTCCTGTCTCTCCGGGTCGAGCCCGCAGCCCTACGAGTGGTCGTGTGAATGTCGCAGCATGCATGGCGGGTTAGCAGGGTGATTACGCTCTCGGTCAATGGATCTAGCTGAAGCAAAGGCTCGGTTGTGCGCAGAGGTCGAGACCCGAGCCGATTTGCTCATTGACGTCTCACATCAGATTCACGCACGTCCAGAGCTGGGCTACGAAGAGCATTTTGCTCATCGACTCTTGACCGAGGTCTTGGAACGCGAAGGGCTCGCTGTTGAGCGGTCTGCCTACGGGATCGAAACCGCCTTCGTGGCTCGGGCTGGTACTAACGGGCCGACGGTCGCGGTGCTCTGCGAGTACGACGCACTACCCGGCATTGGCCACGCATGTGGCCACAACGTGATCGCTGCGGCCGGTCTAGGAGCCGGCATAGCCACAGCAGCGCTGTCCTCTCAACTCGGCGGACGAGTGGTGGTGATCGGGACACCGGCTGAGGAAGGTGGCGGCGGAAAGGTCAAATTGCTTGAACAGGGGGCGTTTGAAGGAATCGATGCGGCTCTCATGATCCATCCGGCAGGTGCTGACCTCCGGCGCATGAACGCGATTGCGGTCCAGCAGCTCTGGGTCGAATACCACGGTCAAGAAGCCCATGCGGCCGCCGCGCCGCACCGAGGTCGGAACGCGCTCGATGCCGCAGTCCTCGGGTACGTCAATGTCGCCGCGCTGCGTCAGCACATCCGGCCAGATGAGCGAATTCACGGCATCTTCACCCATGCGGGTGACCAGCCCAATATCGTCCCCAAGTTCGCTGCTGCACAGTGGTACGTCCGCTCGCCCGATCTCTCGCGGCTCGAGCAGCTGAAGCCGCGAGTACTCGCCTGCCTCCAGGCCGGCGCGGACGCGGCGGGTTGCCGCATGACGTACGAATGGAAAGAGCCAGTGTATGCAGACCTGCGATCCAACGAGCCATTGCTCGATCTCTATTCCGAGAATGCTGGGCGACTCGGTCGCGATGTCGTTGAGCCCAGTGACCTGAATGCAGTCGTCGGCAGCACCGACATGGGGAATGTCAGCTACCACCTCCCAGCCATTCACCCTATGATCGCAGTTTCACCGCCCGATGTCGCGATACACACAGCCGCGTTTGCCGAGTACGCCGCTGGTCCAGCCGGTGATCAAGCTGTTCTGGACGGAGCCCGCGCCATGGCTATGACCATTGCGGACCTTTGGATGCGACCGGACACACGCGAGGCAGTGCGAGAAGCATTCCGGGAGGGATGACCTGGGCTTTTTCGGGATCCCCCGTGAGGTGGCTCCCAGGTTCTACGCTCGCCGACCGTGACTGTCTATGTCGCCGAACAGTTCACCAAAGACGAGGCCGACGTCCTCCGGCGCTACTTCACGAACTTGGACGGGCCGGTATTTGCCCTGGTGAATCTGCCCGAGGTCGTGAAAGGTGCACTCTTCGCCCGTTACTCCCGGTCACCCAAGTCACTGCGGCGTCTCTTTCTCGACGAGTTCGTCAACGACCTCGACATCAGCGGCGATGCCACCGTGGACGCGACTGTCGGCGTGCGACGGGCCGAGGAGCTGTACGACCGGGTGTTCTTCGAGTACGGCGATGATTCGGTGGCGCAACTCGGGGGTGTTCACCTGGCCTGCGAGCAGGCATCGAACTTGTTGACCAAGGTGCTCGAGTGGGGTCGGCTGATGTCGTATCTCGAACAGTCGACCCGCTACATCGCTTACGACTCCCGGCTCGGCGGTCGTTATCGCTACTACCGCGACCCGGACATCCTCATGTCGAATTTGGGCACCCGTTATGTCGGTGACATGGATCGCCTCTTTGACACCTACGCCGATCTCGTGCCGGTGATGCAAGATTTCTTCCGGAGCCAGTTCCCCAAGGACGACAAGGATTCGGATTTCGTATATCGCCAGGCGATCCGAGCCAAAGCGTTCGATTCATTACGAGGCATCCTGCCAGCCGCTTCACTCTCGAATGTCGGAATTTACGGAACGGGGCAGGCCTACGAGGCACTTCTTCTGCGGATGCGGGCGCACCCGTTACCGGAAGCTGCTTCGTACGCGGAGTTGATGCTGACCGAGCTACGAAAGGTCATACCATCCTTCCTCAAGCGGGTGGATCTGCCGGACAGAGGGATTGCGTGGAGCGACTACCTTTCCTCGACGCGCTCCGCGATGGAGGAGATCGCGACTCGGATTTTCCCGCCTGAAGATCTCGAACCGGACGAGGCGCCGCTCGTCACCCTTGTCGAATTCGACCCAGACGCAGAGATCCGGCTCGTGACCGCCATGCTCTACCCCTATACCCATCTTCCCGAGGTCCAAGTGGAGGAGCATGTCCGCAAGATGACCGTCGAGGAACGGTTGGCGGTGATTCGGGCCTATGTCGGGGACCGGGCCAACCGACGCCACAAGCCTGGCAGGGCACTTGAGCGTGCCTTCTATCGGTTCGACGTACTTGCCGATTACGGTGCCTTCCGTGATCTCCAGCGCCATCGGATGCTGACCATCGAATGGCAACAGCTCAGTCCCAGGCACGGCTACACCCGCCCAGAGGCTGTCGACGCGGCGGGTGCAGCGGATCGCTTCGACGAGGCGATGGCTCGTTCCGCAGCGCTTTACGATGCGCTGAGCACGGGTTTTTCGCCCAGCCAGGCAGCCTACGCCGTATCGCTGGCGTTCCGTATCCGATTCTCCATGCACCTCAACGCTCGTGAAGCCATGCATCTGATCGAGCTGCGTACATCGCCCCAGGGTCATCCGGCGTATCGGCGGATTGGGCAGGAAATGCACCGCCTCATCGCCGAGCAGGCGGGACATCGAGCAGTCGCAGAGATGATGAAGTTCGTCGACCATTCGCCTGAGCCCCGACTCGAGCGACTTGACGCCGAGCGCCGTGCCGAGCAACGCCGCTTACGTAAATGATGGAGATTTCAAAGATTTTTTTCTCCCAGTGGCGCGCGCTCTCGGTCTAGACGCCTATCATCCCGGCGCGGATTGTGCCGGTTGGACTCGCGAAGGGAATCATGGCTGACGACGATCTCCTCGATGATGAGCTCGACGACGAGCTCGGGGATGAACTCGACGATGCGGACCTCGATGAGGAGGCGCTCGACGACGAAGTCCTCGCGGATGAAGAAGTGTTCGAGGAACTCGATGCAGAAGTCCTCGACGAAGAAGATGTCGTTGATGACGAACCATCCGTTGCCCGGGCCCGCAAGCGACCTCGGGAAGAGGAAGAACTCGAAGACGACGAGGAGTTCGACCCCGACGACGTCGAGGCAGATCTGGACACCATTTTGAAGGATCGGATCGCTGCCGCTGACGACGACCTCGACGAAGACGAAGAAGATCTTGACATCGACGAACCCCGAGTGGCGGGTGAGAGTGCGGAAGCCGTGCAGCCGAAGCGGGCTGATGAGTTCATGTGTACAGGTTGCTTCTTGCTTGTGACGCCCGCTCAGTTCGGCCGACTTGACAATCCGGTTTGTCCTGTCGGTGAAGAGGATTGCCCTGCACTGGCTCAGCTCAACAGGAAATCCCGGAAGCGCTGACGCCTGGTGAACACCGAAATGGTGTTGTTGGCAGCTGAGCCGGAAATCACGGAAGCGCTGACGACCGACGTTTTTTCCCGGATAACGGTGGCCTGTCGTATGCACTCAGCGACTGCTTGGACTCCCGGAGGTTCGCGATCGCCCGCTACGCTGACCCACTGTGAGTGACCAGGACAGGCGCAAGACGCCGATTGACCACGCTCTCGATCTCTTTGTGTTCGCGCCCGTTGGGTTCGTGTTTGAAGCGCGGTCTCTCCTACCTCGCTTTGCCGAGCGCGGTCGACGAGAGCTCGAGACCGCAAAGCTGATCGGGAAGCACCTGCTCGGGCGAGAAGCGACTGAGCAGGGAGCTGAACGTGGCCGTGCCAATCGACATGCCCACAACACTCTTCGGGTCCTCGGGCTCCTTCCTACTCCTTCGGACGGTAACGGCACGTCACATCCCAAGAGGGAGCCGGCGATTCCGCCTGGCTCAGATCGGCCTCTTGAAAAGAGTGGTCCCCCCGATGCCCCTCGCCGTGCCCCTCGGGCTGTCCCAGCAGTTCCTGCGCCCGATGTGGCGACCCTTGCAATTCCGGATTACGAGAGCCTCTCCGCATCGCAGGTCGTTCCTAGGCTCGAGAGCTTGTCGCCGGAGGAGTTAGAGGCCATCCGATTGTACGAAAGCCATCACCGACATCGGGCGACGATCTTGAACAAGATCGCTCAGTTGCAGTCGACCTGACCCCGTGGAAGGCGCCCGTCGCGCAGGTGCTGATGACATCGGTCGGCTCGTTGAGCTGGCTGAGGAGGCGTGCGCGGCAGTGACAACCGTGCGAGGCGGAGCGCTCTTGTTGGCGACTCATCCCCGAGCGGGATCAGTCGAAGATTTCGGCTCCTTGTTGAACGCAGACGATCACTTGGTGGTAGCGGGGACCATCGATGATCAAGTGGTCGGGTACGCGGTTGCAAGGGTCCGTCGTTTGCCGGGGGGGCAGTTGGTTGGTTCAGTTGACGACTATTACGTCGAACCCGAAGCAAGGGGAGTCGGGGTTGGGGAAGCAATCCTAAACATCGTTGTCGAATGGTGCGTGCAACAAGGGTGCGCCGGAATCGACGCTGTCGCCCTGCCAGGCGACCGCGCCACCAAGAACTTTTTCGAGTCGTTTGGCATGGTGGCCCGAGCGATCATCGTGCACCGGTCCCTCGGCGCACCGCCACAGCCGCCGAGCCCCGACGACGGAGCGCACGGATGAGCAGTGGACCGCAGCTTTGTGTTGGCGCGGTGGCCATCTACGACGGGAATCTTTTGCTCGTACGGCGTGGTCATGGCCCCGCTTCCGGCCAATGGTCGATCCCGGGTGGGCGAGTGGAATCAGGCGAGACCCTGGCCGAGGCCGTCGTACGAGAACTCTTGGAAGAGACTGGCCTCGAAGGGGTATGCGGCGAGCTGGTCGGATGGGTCGAGCGAGTCGGCGAGAACTACCACTTTGTCATCCTCGACTTTGAAGTAACCGTGCTCGATCCCCGAACGCCGCAGGCGGGGGGCGACGCGGTCGAAGCATCATGGGTAGACCTGGCCGCGGTCGCCGAGCTTGATTTGGTCGATGGGCTCGCCGAATTCCTCCACGAGCACGGGATCCTCGACACAATCACCTGAGTTCGCGAATTAGCGTCCCTTCCACTGGGGCGGCCGCTTCTCAATAAATGCCGTGAGGCCTTCGGTGAAGTCCTCGGTCCCGAAGAGGCTCAGCATGGCTTCGTTGCTCTTTTGGATTCCTGTTTGATCGTCCACATCCTTGAGCTCGAACATCAGCCTCCTGGTGGCCTGAACGGCAAGAGGAGCGTTGGCGGTGATCTGAGTGGCCAACTCGAGTGCGGCCTCAAGCGCCTGTCCTGGTTCGGCGAGGCGATTCACGAGCCCGAAGTGATAGGCACGCTCCGCGTCGATCGGGTCACCGGTCAGGCCCAATTCCAAGGCGATGTTGCGCGGCAACACCCTCGGCAGCCGAAACAGACCACCTGCAGCCGCGACCAGCGAGCGTTTGACTTCTGGGATCCCGAACCGGGAAGCACGTGAGGCAACGACGAGATCACAGGACAGCACGATCTCGGTGCCACCAGCCAGTGCCGGCCCCTCGACCGCGGCAATGATCGGCTTCGACCGGTCTCGGGTCACGATGCCTGCAAACCCACCCTTCGGTGTCATCATCTCGCCAGCCTTGCCGGCATTGATGAGTTTGAGGTCAGCGCCTGCGCAGAAGAACTCCCGGGTCCCAGTCAAGATCCCAACCCAGAGAGCGTCGTCACTCTCCAGCTGGTCGATACCGGCTTCGATTCCTTGCGCGACGTCTGCATTGACCGCGTTGCGCGCCTCGGGCCGGTTGATCTTCATGACGAGGACGTTGCCGTGGATTTCGGTTTCAACCATGGCCTGGCACCCTAATTGATCGCTGGGTCAGGAAGCCATGCGAACGGATCCGGTACGTATCCTTGACGCGGCACGATATGACTCGGATCCCGATCTTCGATCTCGACGGCACACTGCTCGACAGCGACGCAGCGCTCACCGCCGCATTCGCCGAGCTCGGAGTGGCGCCAGAACAGGTCACGTTTGGCCATGTGCTGGCCGAAGAATGTGCTCGTCTCGGCATTGCGGTGGAGGACTACGTCAGTCAGTACGACGTCACAGCAGCCGAACCATTCCCTGGCATCGAGGAGATGCTCTCGCGACTTGAACGCTGGGGGCTGTGCTCGAACAAGCATCCTGATTCCGGTCGGGCCGAATTGGCCAGGCTTGGCTGGTCACCCGAGGTTGCGTTGTTCGCCGATGCGTTCAACGGCCCGAAACGGCTGGGGCCGGCACTCGACGCGATGGGAGTGGCGCCTGAACAGGCGGTCTTCATCGGCGACAGCGATCATGACCGTTTGTGTGCCCGGAGCGCTGGCGTCGAATTCGTTGTGGCTGGCTGGAATCCTCGAGCGCGGGCAGAACCCGGCGACTTCGTCGCGACTGAACCACTCGTCATTTGTCAGGTCCTAGACCGACCACGGTCTGGAAAATGGTCGCTTTGACGCACCCGCGTCCACGTGACCATCGCAACGTAACGGCTTCCTGACCCACCACGGTCTGGCATTCAATAAAGCTTGATTGTGGGCAACTAGGCGATCTCGTACCGATCGCCGGGTTTGGCTCAGCGCCGCGGATCTGGAGCCGGATTCTGAGGCCGCGGGACAGGCTTTCCCGACGGTGCTCCCGCCAAGCGCGTCGGAGCTTCGATGCCGAACTGCGCCGCGATTTCAGGCAATCGGTTCGCGAGCCTCCGGACTGCTGTCATCAGCACGTGGTCCGGTTGATCCGGGAGGCCCTCTGGTTTCACCTGGTGACGTACTGGCGAGAACGAGAGAGCATCGAGCACTGCTATCCAACGCTCCGTGCTGACGTCGCCGGTGAGACTGGCATTCGTTGCCGAAACAAGCCGCTCAGACACCTCCGGCGGGAGGGGAGCGCCGGCTTTCGGTGGACGCGAACTCAACTTGAGCGCGCGAACGACTCTGCCCTCATCAAGCAACTGGACGAGTTCGTCAAGCCACGCGCGGTGCTCGCGGTCGACGCGTTCGGTCAATGCGTCGCGCAGCTGCTGTGCCAGCGTGCGCGTTTCGTC
Source organism: Acidimicrobiales bacterium (assembly GCA_026419545.1). GTDB lineage: Bacteria > Actinomycetota > Acidimicrobiia > Acidimicrobiales > Acidimicrobilacustridaceae > JANZZE01. The sequence goes on along the minus strand of JANZZE010000049.1, from coordinate 6,670 downwards.
GTCCCGGGCCGAGGCATCGGCAGCGACGACAACAGAACGCAGATCTCGCAGGTCGATCTCTTCGACCTGGGCTAAGGCAGCGACCGCCCGGTCATGCCATTCCGCAGAGCGCAGCGCGGGCAGCATCTGTTCGGCCAGCGCGAGGAGGCGGTCGGCATCGACGAGGGGCTTCCCCTCGGCACGTGCCAACGCGTTCTGTTTGTCGATGGCCTGCCGGACCGCGGGGATCCCTCCACGAAGGATCAATTCCGCTATGGGTCGTTGCAATTCCGGAAGTGCCCGCAACGCAGCATTACGGTGAGCGCGGCCAGGCTTGAGTCGTTTAGAACGCGCTCTCGGTTCGGGAGCCGGACGCAGCGGTCGGCGACCGTCACCACGACGACTGTCGTCGCGTTGACCTCGTTCGCCTTTTTCTTCGCGTTCCCGTCGAGTTGTGCGGGTTGCGCGTCTGCCGTGGCTCGATTGCGCGCGTCGCTCGGTCAGGCCCTCGCGATCATTTCGCCGTCCTCGGCGCCTCGCACCCTCGGCGACTCGGGTCGTGACAAGAGCCTCGGGTCGCGACGAGCCGAGAACTGTGAGGCGTTCGACTTCGCGGCGGGTCTCTTTGGGGGGCAGGATTGCGACGATGGCAATGCCGTCCATGTAGAACTCTGCTTCGGCCCGGAAGACGTCTCCTACGGATGCCCCAGGTGGAAGTAACGCCCCGTCGAGTTCACCCTTGGGCTGGCGAGCCCCGGCTGCGCGCCACGTCCAAGTGCCGTCATCGCGGGCGCTGGTTAGCTCGACGTCGATTCGGCGAGACATGGCCGCGAAACGCTATCGGCTCATCCGCCGTCGAGGCGAACTGCGCGACGAACGGTGAGCAGCCCGCGAGGGGTAAACGCTGTTAAGTTATCGCCGTGAACGTCGGTCCGCACCCTTTGAGAAACCATTGTCCGATCGATCGCCGCACGCTTCTCCAGGGCCTTGCTGCGATGGGCGCTCTTGCCACGACGAGCAGCGCGTTTACCTTGTTTGGAGCCTGTAGTCGAAACGAATCGGCGGTGGATGGTGATCGCAGGATCGGGTCGCAGTTTCCCGGATCCGTGGCTGAGGTACCAGAGCCATACGACCCGGCCCGTCCGTACTGGCTACAAGGCAATTTCGCTCCGGTCGATCGTGAGGTAGACGTGGCCGATCTGCCGGTGGAGGGCTCCCTGCCCGCCGAACTTCGTGGCCTGTATGTCCGTAATGGGTCAAATCCGGCGACGGGCGAGTCACCCCATTGGTTTTTGGGAGACGGCATGGTGCACGGGATCCGTATCGAAGATGGGAAAGCGCGGTGGTACCGAAATCGATATGTGCGGACAACACTCTTTGAACGTAGAGGCGGTTTGCTCACGGTGGGACCGCCGGGAGGGGCTGCCAACCAGAGCAATGTGAGTGTCGTCGAGCACGCTGGCCGCCTTCTGTCACTCGGCGAGATCGGCTACCCCTATGAGCTGGTAGCGGACGATCTCTCTACGCGAGGCGTCTTCGATTATGACGGTCAGCTCACTACTGCCATGACTGCGCACCCCAAGATTCATCCGTCGACTGGGAAGTTGCACTTCTTCGGCTACGGCTTCGTGCCTCCTTATCTCACCTACCACATCGCCTCGCCAAGCGGCACGCTTGAGTACACCCAGGAAGTAGGGGTGCGAGGGCCGACGATGATTCATGATTTCGCGATCACCGACCGGGATGCGGTGTTCTGGGAACTCCCAGTGGTTTTCGATCTCCAAGCGGCGATCCAAAGCGTGTCGGGTGGAAGTGGCGAATTCCCCTTCCGGTGGGAACCGTCGTATGGGGCTCGTGTCGGGATCATGCCCCTAGAGGGTCCGACGTCCGCCATCCGCTGGGTCGAGATCGATCCCTGTTACGTGTTCCACGGTGCGAATGCTTACCGGGACGGAGATTCAGTCGTACTCGACGTGTGTCGACTTGAATCGGCATTCGCTTCCGAGGATTTTGGCCAGTCCTCAGTGCGGCGATGGCGGATCGACACCTCGGGGCCAAGCCTGCGCTTCGCTGAAGAGATCTTGAGCGATGTCTGGATGGACCTACCGGCGATCGACCGTCGATTCACTGGTCAGCAGCACAGCAAAGCCTGGTACCTGACTGTCGACGACGGTGGATCTGCGCCATTCGAGTTCAGTGGCATTCTCGCTCTCGACAGTCAAAGTGGAAGCTTTGATCGATGGGAGCCGGGACCTGTGTATCGCGCTGGCGAAGTTGTGTTCGCACCAGCCGGCTCCGGAGAAGGGGAGGGCTGGCTGCTGCTGTTCGCCTACGACAAGCGGAGAGGGGCGAGTGATTTCGTCGTACTCGACGCGACCAATGTGCGAGCCGGACCCGTTGCGCGTGTTGCACTCCCGGTGCGGGTTCCCTATGGCTTTCACGGTTGGTGGGTACCGGACGCATGACCTGACCGATGCTACGCCGCCATCTCACCAGACAGGGTTTCGGCGTAGTAGATCGTGAAGCTTGCGGGGAGGTAACGCGCCGGCGAAGTAGTAGCCCTGGGCCCGATGACAGCCGAGCTTCCGTAGCTCGGCGAGCTGCGTGGCGTTCTCCACTCCTTCGGCCACTGTGTCGAGCCCAAGTGTGTGGCTCAGGTCGATGATCGCACCAACAATGGCAGGTGCTTGCTCGTCGCGCCCGAGCCGTTGCACGAACGACCGATCGATCTTCAAGGTATCGACCGGGAATTGGGTTAGGTGACTGAACGAGGAGTATCCCGTGCCGAAGTCATCGATCGCGATCTGGAGTCCCAGGACCTTCAGTCGAGCGATGAGTTCTCTCGTGGTCTCGATATCACGGACGAGGACACTCTCGGTGATCTCGACATGAACATGCCGGGGATCGACAGGAGTTGCCGCTAGCACGTTGGCGATGTCATCGGTGAGCGACTGCTCTGACAGCTGTCGCGCGGAGAGATTGATGTGGACATCGAGGTCACGTTGCTCTGGATGAAGGTCGGCCCAATGGGCCACTTCACAACACGCAGCGTCGAAGATCCAAGCCCCAAGCGTCACGATGAGGCCAGTTTCCTCCGCGATGGTGATGAAGGTGCTGGGATAGAGCAGTCCGCGAGTGGGGTGCTTCCATCGGACGAGAGCTTCGACGCCGCTGATGCGCCCGGTGCGAAGATCGACGATGGGCTGGTAATGGACCTGGAGCTGACGGCGGGCTACCGCTCGCCGAAGGGCTGTCTCGAGTTGATGACGCTCCACGGCGCGGGTTCGCATGAACGTGTCGAAGACCTCGCTGCGGCCCCTGCCGCGTTCTTTTGCCTGGTGCATCGCTGCATGGGCATCTCGCACGATGTCAGCTGGCTCAGCATCGGTACCATCGGTCAGGGCAATCCCGATGCTGACGTTCACGAACGTTTCGGTCTCACCGAGGTTGAAAGGCTCATTCAAGGCTCGCTGGATGTCTTGGGCTAGCCGCTGTGCCTCGTGTTCATCACGGAGGTCTTCACACAGCACGACGAACTCATCACCACCGAACCGTGCCAGGGAGTCTCCCTGGCGAAGGGCGCCTTGAATACGGTGACCCACCGCGATCAACAGCTGATCACCGAAACCATGACCTTGGCTGTCGTTGACCACTTTGAAGTGGTCCAGATCCATGAACAGGACCGCGGTAGCCGTGCCATTCCTGCGACTTCGCGCCATTGCGACTTCGAGGCGATCGAAGAACAACAAGCGGTTTGGCAACTCGGTGAGTGGATCATGGGTTGCTTGGAATTCAAGCTGCTCCTCGGTGTCACGCAATGCTCGCTGGGTGAGGGCTCGCTCTGTGGTGTCGCGGATGTTGGCGACGATGCCGTTGACGGCCGGGTCATCAAGGCAATTAGTGAAGACGGCCTCATACCATCGCCAACTCCCATCAGCGTGTTGCATGCGGCCTTCGACGCGGACCGATCCATGCGCCGTGCTCGTCATCTTCTGGAATTGGCGGGCGACTTCACGCCGGTCGTCAGGATGGATGTAGTCGGCCATCGCTCGGCCGATCATCGACCCCTCCTCCCATCCCCAAAGTCGTTCGGCTGAAGGGCTCGTCCAGGTCACGACCCCGTCCGGGTCAGAGATCAGGATTGCGCCATCGGCATTGCGCAGAAGGGCGGTCAATCGCTCCTCGCTCGCTCGTAGTGCTTCCTCGGCACGTCGGCGATCCTCTATGTCACGAAAGCTGTTGACGATCGACTGGACGTGTGGGTGATCGAGAAGATTTACGCTCGTGCACTCGACCCAACGGTAGGTTCCGTCCTTGCGCCGGATACGAAACTCGATCTGAGCTTGGCCGCCGGGTTGGCTGAGTATCGCCTTGGCTTGGGTCCTCGTTCGACCGAGGTCTTCTGGGTGCACGAATTCGAAGCCCTCTCGCCCGATGAGGTCCTCTGGCTCCCAACCGAACAAGCGGTGTATTGCTGGCGTTGCGTAGACGATCACGTTCCGATCGTCGGACAGAACGATGGCGTCATAGCTGTGTTGAACCACCGCCCGGAACCGTTCTTCTTTGGCCTGCAGCGCCGCTTGTGCCTCCCGTCGATCGTGGATGTCACGCAAACGCATCGTGACAAGTCGGATGTTGAGGTCGGTGTGCTGGTCTTCGAAAAGAACCTCGAACCACCGATGTGATCCGTCAGAAAGCCGCAACCGACATTCCATTGGCTTCACGGTCTCATCGGGCAGTTGCCCGGCTGCGGTGGCGGCTTGAAAGGCATCGGCGAAAAGAAGACGGTCGTCTCTGTGTACCAGGTCAGCGATCTCGATTCCCTCTAGGTCCTCCGGGCGATAGCCGAGGGACCAACGCACGGCAGGATCGACACCGGTTGCGCGGCCACTGGTGTCGAGCAAGACGATCACCTCGTTGGCGCGTCGCGTGACCTCGATCGGTTCTCCGCCGTTACGTGTTGCAATGGAGATCGGGTCGCCCATGGCGTGCCCCCCCGAAGATCTGCGCGAAGACGCAGTTGGGAACACGTCCAGGGTACGCATTGCGACGATGTTGTGCACTGTGGCTAGCCGTGCGGTCAGCTTTTTGGATCGTAGGCAGCGTGAGTGCTGGGTCGGCGGGCAGGAGTTCCCGTCCTCAGAGGAATGGCCGCTCGACTTCGACCGAGCAGGGTCGGTGTACTCCTTGTAACGCGTACTTGCAGCCGCCAACCGACGAGGTCGCAGGGGGCGAGGCCGCAGCGATAGCGCGCGCGGTTCGGGTAAGTAGATCCGAGAAGACCCAAGCGGACACAACGCCGCAGCAACCACACGCGAAGGTCAAGCGAGCGTGTTGTGCAGCGATGTGGGAAACTCGGCTGGTGAAATGCTGACTCGTCGATTGGGGGGAGGAACGGCACATGGCACCACGCACGTTCTTGCGATGGCGGGTGGGGAATGCGGGTCGGTCGGTGGTTGCAATGGCGCTGGCCCTCTCGGTTGTTGTCGGTTCATGCGGCAAATCGGACAACACCGAATCCGATCAGGCCCGTAAGCAGGCAGAGGAAGGGGATCCACAGCCGGGAGGCAAGATCACTGTCGCTATTGCCGGTGAGGCGGACGGCTTCCTGCCTAGCGTCAATCGGTGGACTTCATCAACCTTGTTCCAAGCGCGAACCATCTTCGACCCGCTAGCGGCCTTTGACGCAGATGGCAACTCACGTCCTTACCTTGCCGAATCATTCACTCCAAACAGCGACTACACGCAGTGGACGATCAAGGTCCGACCCGGGGTCAGTTTCCACAATGGTGAGACACTCGATGGTGAGGTCTTGCGTTTGCACTTCACGAAAATGAAAGAAAGCCTCGTAACGGGATCGGTCTTCAAAATGGTCACCAAGATCGAGGTGTCGGATCCACTGAGTGTCACACTGACGATGTCAGCGCCTTGGACACATTTCCCCGTCGTGTTGGCGAGCCAGACCGGTTTTGTCGCCGCGCCTGCGCAGATGAACACCCAAGACTCGGTGAACGCCATCGGTACTGGTCCTTTCAAGCTCAAGTCCTGGGCCCCGGGCTCACCGTTCATCGCAACCAAGTTCGACGGGTACTGGCGCAAAGACGCAAAGGGAAACAGCATGCCGTACCTAGATGAGGTGGAGTTCCGACCTGTTCCTGACCCGCAGAGTCGCAACGACGGGCTTGAAGCCGGCACCTACGACATGATCCAGACGGAAAGCGCCGAACAGGTCCGCGATCTTCTGGAACAGGCCGAGGCCAGCCCCAATGGTGATGTCCGAGTCCTCGCCGACACATCAGAAGGCTCTGAAGCCCACGTGATGTTCAACAATCAAACCGGTCCGTTCACCGACAAGACTTTGCGGCTCGCCGCAGCGCACGCCATCGATCGGCAAGCCTTGGTCGACCGATTGTTCCACGGGCAATATCAAGTGGCGAACGGCCCCTTTACCAAGGAATCGATCTGGGGAGAGCCTGATACCTATCCAGCCTATGACCCGGACAAGGCCCGCCAACTCATTGCTGAGTGGAGCGCAGCACATGGAGGGGCAACGCCCGCGGTGAAACTCACCGTGATCGGTAGTTCCGATTTTCTCCGGGTGGCCCAGGAGATCGTCAAACAGTGGAACGCGGTTGGATTCCAATCCGATGTGGTGTCGGTGTCAGAAGCCGCAGGCACAGTGGTCCTGGTC
>JANZZE010000048.1:15657-18502 GCA_026419545.1 Acidimicrobiales bacterium | reverse complement strand
GTTGCGGGTGCAGTGGATCGCGATGGGTGGCTTGCGTCTGTCTCCTATGACCTAATGAGTCCGGGGTTGCGGGTGCAGTGGATCGCGATGGGTGGCTTGCGTCTGTCTCCTATGACCTAATGAGTCCGGGGTTGCGGGTGCACCGGCTCGCGATTTCCCGCTCGCGCGTGCACGAACGAACCGAATCGGTGAGCCATTGCGCGCGCATTCGACGGGGGCGATCCAGTCCGGGGGTTGGGGCCGTAGGTTGCGGTACGTGTACGCGCGCCGGAGCTCAGTTCCCTGCGGCCGGGCACTGCGGGGGCCACGAACCGTGCTCCGCTGTGAGCGCGTAGATGTGCACGGCGAGCGGGGAGCCGTCGGTGTCGCGTCCTCTGGAGCCGACGGTGGCGCCTGAGTACTCGAACGGCAACCGGTACACGACCTCAGGGTCCTCATCACCGAGGATCTCGCGGGCGAAGCGGTCGATGTCGGGATCCCGCCCGTCGATGTCATCGCCGTGGTTGGCGAGGTAGGCGACACCGTCACAGGCGAGGAATTGCGCCACCGCTGCAGGTCCTCGCTTGGTCGCCTGGTACCAGTCGTACGAGTTGACAACACCGTCGAGGTTGACAACCCGCAGGTGTGAGAAGTAGCCGAACACACCGGCGTCCCAGGAGGCGATCACGGCATCACCAGGTAGGTTCGCCTTTGCCCATTCCCCAGCGGCCCGGTTGGCTTGCTGTATGGACCGCAGGTTGGGGTCGGCGAACTGACCGACGAGGATCGCGAGCGCTGCGACGAGCGGTACGCCGATGATCAACCCGACCGGGAGCAAGGTCCGTTGGGGTGAGAACGAGGCAGGGGCCTGCTGCAACGCCGCTTCGGCGAAATCGGCAACTGCGAGGACCAGCAGCACGACCCCATACAGGACGACGGGAGCGTAGTACCAGAGCCATTGTTGGTTTTGTAGGACGCTGTAGTAGCCGACGATCAGGATGCACGCAGCGGCGTACCAGCCGGTAAGGCTGGCCAGGGCACCGGCGTGCGGGAAACGGCGGTGCCGACGCGTGTCGTCACGATCGGGTTGCGTGTTGGTGGCCAGCGTTGGTGCCGCGCTGCCGCTCCCGCTGGTGGCTCGAGCTTGTCCGGATCGACGCTGACCACGGTGGACTGGATGGCTACGCAGGAACGCGGATCGGGCGATCAATGCTGCGGCGACGACGACGAACGTGAAGGCCACAGCCCGGCTGACGGTCAGGGGCTCTCGCTTGACGAGGCCGCTGATCTGGACCCACGTGCCGAAAGCGCTCTTGTTGTAGAGGAGGTAACCGCTGGCGACCACTGCCGGTGGGGCGAACAAGGTGATGATTCCGACCCACGACCCCTTCCCCGAAGAGAGCCGTTCAGCGAAGCACCAGATTGCGAAGCAGGCAATGAAGAACACTGCGTCGGTTCGGGCGAGGAAGGTCAGTGCGAGTAGGAGCCCAACGGTGAACTGCCGCGTCAGGCGCCCGTCGACGAACCCGCCTTGCCAACGCACCGCCGCATAGAGCAGCGCCGCGTAACACACAATCGCGACGCCCGACTCCATCCCGTTCACGAACACTTTGACGACGAAGGGGTTCGCGGTGATGAGGATCAGGCTGGAGGTGACGGTCCAGACCGCAGCACCTGGGGGTGCGCCGGGCGATCGGCGGACTCGGGGCCAGTCCCGCACCGAGAGCGCGACCGCCCGAGCCACGAGGACGAGTGACACACCCCAGGCCACCGCCTGGACCGCAAGGAGAGCGCGGGCCGCACCGAGATCGGAGAGGCGGTCGAGACCGAACGTATAACCGAGCACGCACAACCACATCCACAATGGGTGATACCCGTTGGTCGGGTTCAGCTGATCGAACGTCGAGCCGTGTCCCGCGGCGATGTTGCGGGCGATCCCGAAGTAGTACCAGGCGTCATCGAAGGTGAGCGCGAACGGCGCGTCCTCCCAGAGCGCGATGATTGCGAGCCAGGTAACGGCGACGGCAGCGGCGCTGCCCACCAGAGCGCGCTCGAACGAACGGGCCGTTGTCGTGGTGCTCGTCGATGGGGGCGAGTTCGTGGTCACGGTTCACATCGTCTCGGCGAAGCTCACCTCGCCGCTGCCCCGCAGGACGTTCTTGAGGAGCTTGCCTGACGCGTTGCGGGGCAACTTGCCGTCGTAGAACTCCACGTAGGTCGGGACCTTGAAGTCGGCCAGCTTCTCGGCCACCCACTGGCGGATCTCGTCTGCGGTCAACGTCGCGCCTGGTGCCAGCTCGATGACCGCTTTGACCTCTTCGCCCAGTTCGGGGTGTGGGACACCGACCACGGCGGCATCGGCGATCGAAGGGTGTTCGACCAAGCGGTTCTCGATCTCCACGCAGTAGATGTTCTCACCGCCCCGTATGATCATGTCCTTTGCTCGATCGGTGATGTAGAGGTAGCCGTCGGTGTCGAGGTACCCGATGTCACCGGTGTGGAGCCAACCATCGATGATCGTTTCCGCGGTCGCTTCAGGTTTACCCCAGTAGCCGGGCATGACCAGCGGGCTCTTGATGCAGACCTCGCCAGGGGTGCCGACTGGCACGTCGTTGCCGTCGGTATCGACGATCTTCAACTCGACGTTCGGCATGGGTAGGCCCACTGACGCAGGGCGTTCCAGCGCGTCGCGGCCCATGATCACGACCGCGGTCGAGCTCGACTCGGTCAGCCCGTAGGCGTTCGTCGTACCGCGGCAGTTGGGGAAGGTCTCATAGACGCGCCGGAGCAACTCATCGGCCGACGGCGAGCCACCGAAAGCCACTCGTTCCACGCTTGAGGTATCGAAGTCGTGGCGGTTCTCGAG
>JANZZE010000048.1:0-15647 GCA_026419545.1 Acidimicrobiales bacterium | reverse complement strand
CCGCCACACCATGGTCGGGACGGTGGCCCAGATGGTGACCCGTTCCTGCTCGATGAGACGGAGTGCCTGTTCTGGGTCGAACTTCCCTTCGGGGATGACCAGGCGGACCCCGCCCAGGGTGCCGACGACGAGCGACGAGTGGCACCCAGCGACGTGGAACAATGGCGAGGTCAACAGCGAGACGGTCTGGCCGGTTCGCCTCGGTTCCGGTTGAGGGGTCGTGTTCCCCTCGACTTCGAGCATCCCGCCGAGCACAGTGGCATAGATCGTGTTCTGCAGGTTGGCGATCATGTTCCGGTGCGACGAGATCGCCCCCTTCGGGCGACCGGTGGTGCCGCTCGTGTAGAAGATGACGGCGTAGTCGCGCTCATCGATCGGCACCGTCGGGAACTGATCGCTTGGCCCGGTGGTCAGCTCGCCGAACCGGTGCAGTCGGCGATCGGTCCCGGTCCCGGCGTATTCGCCCGGGTCCGCGTCGATGAGGAACACGGCCTCAACCGAGGGGCATGCACCGAGGTGGTCAGCCACGCGATCGAAGCGTTTCCGGTCGGCGACCAGGATCTTGGCGCCCGAGTCCTCGAGGCCGTAGAGGATCTCGTCGGTCTTCCACCAGCCGTTGAGGCCGACGAGCACCGCACCCGCGTTCACGGTCGCCCAAAAGGTGAGGCACCACTCGGGATTGTTCGCTGACAACACGGCCACCCGGTCGCCGTGGGTGAGGCCGAAATCGTCGATCCACTGGTGCGAGACCGAGTTGGCCAGGCGGAAGAACTCACCAAATCCGATCCTGCGGTTGCCGTACACGATGAACGGCTCGGCAGGATCATCACCGCGGGCGGCTGCGAGCTCTGCGACCGCCCGCAGGTGAGGGAGACGGTCCTTGTAGACCCACATCTCAACGCCGTCGACGGTCTCGCGGATGACCTCGAACGGTCCTCCCGGCCCGATCAGTTGGGCTCGCAGTTCAGGCGTGGTCGGCACGTGTCGTCCCCCCTCTTCCCGACCGTGGCCCCAGAGCCTGGGGCGCGGGATGCTCTATCGCAGCGAACTGTAGAGAGTGATCCCACGTTTGGCGAAGTGGCGGGCAACACCCGACTGCTCTGGCCCGATGCCAAAGGCTCCATGTCTCCTATCGGTACAAATGGCGGAGGCGATGCGCCGGAACGGTTTGGTCCCGGGTCACCGCCGAATTTGGCCGATGCCGTTCAGCGCCGTGTGGCGGGATCCGCGTTCCCGCACATGTTCACGGGGATGGTCACTGACCGGTCCCGACGGGTTCGAGGACGAACACCGGGATGGTCCGCTCGGTGTTTGCCTGGTACGTGTTGTAATCCGGCCAGACCGCAGTTGCACGGGCCCACCATTCAGCCTTCTCGTCGCCTTCGACTTCTCGGACGGTGAAGTCCATGACCCTCGGACCGTCTTGCAGACGTGCACGGGGATGGGCACGCAAGTTGTGCACCCACTGCGGGTGCTGGGGTGCACCACCCATCGACCCGATCACGGCGTAGCGACCGTTCCCGTCCGTGATGCGCACGAGCGGCGTCTTGCGAACCTTGCCCGATTTCGCACCGATCGTCCACAGGATCACCCACTGGTCACCTACGAGTTCGCTGGGCGCAGTCCCGCCGGAGGACTCGTAGCGTTCGACTTCTTTGGCGATCGGATCCCAAGGGCTCGGCTCATATGGTTGATCGAACTCAGACATCGCTTCTCCTTCGGGCGCCCGGCGGTTGTCGACGATTTCGCAGGACCGTGTGCGCGTCGTTGCGCGTTCTGTGTCTGCGAGGTGGCGACATCCTAAGGTGTTCGTCCGTTCGTCGAGGGGGAGGTCTGCACGTGGTCGCTCTGTTGTCACCGGTCGTCGAACGTCAAGCCGATCGCGACGCGTTGATCGACGAGGAAGGGTCGACGTCGTGGCGTGAGTTCAACGAACGAGTGAATAGGTTGGCCAACGCGTTGCGGGGGCTGGGACTCTCGGCCGGCGACGTCGTGGCATTGATGTGTGGCAACCGGCGCGAAGCCTTCGAAGTGACGTTGGCGGCGATGCACAGCTCGCTGGTCGTCGTGCCCGTCAACTGGCATTGGGTGGCTGACGAACTTGCATACGTTGTGAATGACTCGGGTACCAAGGCGCTGTTCGTCGACGAGCGTTATGGCGACGTGGCCGCGCAAGCCCAGCGAGCGTTCGGAGGGTGCCCGCACCAGATTGTGATCGGCGCCGGCGGCGATGGAGCCATTGGATTAGGTGGATTCCTCGACTATGAAGCATTCCTCGGGTCTGGCTCACCCGATGAGCCCGCCGAGCAGGGTTCGGGTGGCCCGATGTTCTACACGTCAGGCACGACCGGATTCCCAAAGGGTGTGCGGGGCACGCTCACCCAGTACGGCCTCCCACCCGAGATGTTCCAGCTCGTTGCCGGAGTGGTGACCGGCACGTTCGGGATTCCCGCCGACGGTGTCACCTTGCTCGAAGGCCCGATGTACCACTCCGCTCAGTGGATCTTCTCTGTGGCGCCGCTGGTGTGCGGGAGTACGGTCGTGATGCGGCACAAGTTCGATCCGGCCGAGACGCTCGAGTTGATCGACCGTTACCGGGTCACGAACATCCATCTGGTCCCGACGCAGTTCATCCGGATGCTCAAGTTGCCCGAGGAGACGAAGGCTGCCTTCGACGGTTCATCGCTGGTTGTCGTTGCCCACGGCGCGGCTCCCTGTCCGATCGAGGTCAAGCGGGCGATGCTCGAGTGGTGGGGGCCGGTGATCACCGAGTACTACGGCGGTACCGAAGGCGGGTTCTTGTCAGTGATCACTGGTCCGGAATGGTTGGAGCGACCGGGGAGCCTCGGGCGGGAGACGGCGCTGACCGAGCTTCTCATCGTCAAGGATGACGGTACGCTGGCGGGTCCCAACGAGCCGGGCCAGATCTATTTCCGCTCGAAGACCGGATCCGACTTCGAGTACCACAACGCCCCGGAGAAGACAGCAGCCGCACATCTCGAGCCTGGCGTCGGCACGCTTGGGGATGTCGGATATCTCGACGAGGACGGCTATCTCTACCTGTCGGACCGCAAGATCGACATGATCATCTCGGGTGGAGTCAACATCTATCCTGCCGAGATCGAGGGTGTACTCGTGACCCACCCGGCGGTCGCGGACGCAGCGGTGTTCGGCATCCCCAACGACGAGATGGGTGAGGAGGTCAAGGCCGCTGTCGAGCTCGCCGACGGATACACGCCCTCGGACGAGCTCGCAGGCGAGCTGATCGCGCACGTCCGCGAGCATCTGGCAGGCTACAAGGCACCCCGGTCAATCGATTTTGTCGACGCGCTGCCGCGACACCCGACCGGAAAGCTCTACAAGCGACTGCTTCGCGACCCGTACTGGGAGGGACGCGACCGGAAGATCTGAGCGCCGGGGTCGCGGGTGGTTTGGTGTCGGGGCGGGGTGCGGGCCGCAAGGACCTGGCCGCGCGGCCTGAGCGCCGGGCCGTGGGGCTGCGCGTAGCATGGGCGTCGTGAACGACTCGTCCGTTCTGTTTGTCGTGGCGCTGGGGCTTGCTGTGGTCGCTGCGCTCCGGGGCGCGTGGTCACCGTGCGGGCAGTCGATGATCTCGTCGATCACGCCGTTGAGTGAGGCTGGGCGCGGTTATCGATATGGATCGACGGCTGCCTATTTCGTGTTGGGTGCGTTGGTGGCCGGTGCGGTCGTCGGGACAGGTGCAGCGCTGCTCGCGGTGGTCGTCGGCCGCCTTGAGGTTGATCTTTCTGCCCGGCTCGGGGTGCTCGCCGCTGGTGCACTGGTGGGTGCCGTGGTCGATGCCGGGTTCACCCCGTGGCGTACTCCGTTCTTGTGCCGGCAGGTCAACGAGAACTGGCTGTTGCAGTACCGGTCGTGGGTATACGGCGGTGGGTTCGGCTTCCAGATCGGCGCCGGGGTGCTCACCTACATCATGACGAGCGCGGTGTTCGTCACGATTGCGGCTGCGGTGCTGACCGCAGATGCTGGACGGGCACTGACCGTTATGGTGGTTTTCGCTGCGGTGCGGGGGAGTGCGATCCTCTTGACTGCTCGTGTGCGTTCGTTCGCAGACCTCCAGATGTTGCACGTTCGGTTCGAACGGTGGCGTGAGCCGGTCAGGCGACTGACGATCGCAGGCCTTGGGTTGTCGTCAGCTGCGTGGGTGAGCGCAGCGGCCTCATCTCCGTGGCCGGGCCTGGTCGTTGCGGCGCTGGCCTTGGCGGTCACGGTCGCGGCGCGTCCCGCGGACGCAGGCACCGACCCGTCGCTTGCGGCGTCGCACCCACTTTCGGTGTCGCCGAGCGCGTCGCCTCGGGGCCTCGGGTGACACGCGACGAACCATGAGGAGACCTCAGCGCCACGCCGGCGGGCTCGTCGTCGGGATAGGCACCTCGCGCCTGCGCACGCACGTGCTGGATCTGCGTACGTACCGGTTGGCACACCCGCTAGGACTTCAGTAGGGTTAAGCCCACGCCGCGGGGTGGAGCAGTCTGGTAGCTCGTCGGGCTCATAACCCGAAGGTCGTGGGTTCAAATCCCACCCCCGCCACCATCGAAACAGCAGGCCAGGGCCCCGCCGAGTGCGGGGCCTTCCCGCACCAGGCAGCCCGTGCAAACGGATTGCAAACGAAAGTTCCCGAGGCGCCGTGGCCAAGATCGAAGACTGGAGAGCCCTGGGAAGCGTTGTCCAAGTACTGCTCGCGCAGCGCAAACCCGGATGCCGTCCGGAGGTAGCTGTGGCTATCGGTGCAGCTTGACGCCAGATGAGCGACGGAGAAAAGTTCGTGGAGATGCCGTCCGGAGGTAGCTGTGGCTATCGGTGCAGCCCCCATCCCAGCCGCCTACGGCGGAGTCGATGCGTGCGGGCCCCTCACCTTCGCTTTATGCGGAGATGGTCCATAAGGACCGCCGCCTGCAGCTCGCTGGCTACGACGCCTTCCGGATCGGCGGCAACGAGGTGTCGGATTGAGCCACGGGCGAGCGGCTCCTCCGGGAGTTCTTCGAGTCACTCCTCCGGTTCCACGACATCACCTTGGAAGCCAGAGGCACGAGGAGCTAACGGTCGTTGCCACCCGGAGCATGATTGGAAAAGCCCGGCGCTCTCCCCAGTCGCTTCGGTGGCTGGGTCAGAGGCCCGCTTCGGCGGGCCTCTGCGTTTCAGAGCGCGACTTGAATGCGATGCCTCGTGGCCGCGCCGTGGGCGTAGCCTGGTCGGGCTCCGATGTGTTGCTCGTCGGGGAAGCAGGCGCCGGGAGGGCCAGGCCGAGGACTGTGTGAACGGTCGTCTAGGACGGGAGCCGGCGCCCGCGACTCGGGCGCAGTGGATGTGCGGCGGGGGCGAGCCTCCCGGGGAGAACGACACTGGTGTAGTTCGAACTCGCGACTGTGATCCGGGTTGCATGCCGTCTACACTGACCGGGTACATGTACTTCGGCGCCTAGGCCCTCGGGCCGAACGCCACCTCCTACGGTCGCCCTAGGGTGGCCGTAGTTGTTTTTTCTGCCATGTACCTTTGCTACATCGACGAATCTGGCGGCTTCGAAGCGCCGGGCAGCGGCCCCGGCGCCACACCGTTGATGTTGTTCGCGGGGCTGATCATCTCGGCTGATGCCGTGTCGCCCCTGACGGCCGACCTCCTCGCGCTGAAGCGGAAGTTCTATCCGGGCAAGGCCGCCAAGCACCTCGACTACTTGCGGATGGAGATCAAGGGCGCTGACCTCCGCTCGGCGATCCGCTCGACGAGTCGCCGCAAGCAGCGCCACGCGTTCGGGGTCCTCGATGGCGTCGTCACGCTCCTCGAGCGGCACGACGTTCGGCTCGTCGGGCGCGTCTGGATCAAGGAGGCGACGACCGCCCTCGACCCCGGCGCGAGCTACGCGTTCGCCATCCAGGACATAGCACGACACTTCAACAGCTTCCTGGTTGTCAACGACAGCCAGGGGATGCTCCTTTGCGACAGTCGCCTCCATCACCAGGACGCGCAGGTCGCGCACTCGCTGTTCACGCAGAAGTACAAGCGGTCGGGCGACGAGTTGCCGCGGCTCGTCGAGCCTACCGTTTTCGGCCAGAGCGAGAACCACGCCGGGCTGCAGATAGCGGATCTCGTAGCGTCTGCGATGCTGTTCCCGATGGCATCCCGCGTGTACTGCGCTGGCTACGTAACCGGGAACGACATGAAGCGGCGCCTCGACGTAGTCCGCACGCGTTACGCGACAAGGCTCAAGCCGCGTCAGTACCTCTACCGTGACACCGCGGGGAAGATGCGGGGCGGCATCGTCGTGAGCGACAAGCTCGGACAGAAGCCGTCGCGGGCGCTGTTCGAGCCGCCCCCCAAGTAGGCGGCGGCCTGCCGTTGACGGCACCCTCCCCCGATTAGAAGCGGAATGGGCCGAGCTTCGTTCCGAGCGGGGAAGATCCGCTGGTCACAGCGTTCCCGGCTGCTTCTCGTTAGAAGCGGAATAGTCCTGACCGGCAGCAAGGATCAGCTCTCGGCCTCCTGTTCCGGCTTGCCGAGGAGCATCGCGCCGAGCTTGTCGGCGGCTTCCTCCTGCATGTGCTGCGCGACGCGCTGGTACAGGTCGGCGATTATCGAGGCCGTGCTGCGGCTGAGGCGCTCGCTCACGACCTTCACCGGGGTGCCAGCTTCGAGCAGCAGCGTGGCGGCGGTGTGGCGGGTGTCGTGGGGGCGGATCATCGTCAGCCCGGCCTTCTTCACGAGCCGACCGAACCGCTGGGACACGTAGTCGGGATGTTGCGGGGAGCCGTCGGGCTTGGCGAACAGGATGTCCTCGTCGTGGTCGCTCTCGCCGACGCGCGCCTTCTCCTCGTTCTGCCGTTCCCGGTGCGCCCGCAGCACGTCACACCTTGCCGGATCGAGCGCGATGACCCGAGCCGACTTCATGGTCTTCGGTTACGACCACACGACCCGGTACCCAACGGCGACGCGGGCCCGCCGCACGGCGAGGCGGTCGGCGTCGAGGTCGCCGTCGGCCCACTTGAGGCCGATCAGCTCACCGCGGCGCATGTCGCTCGTGAGCATGAGGATCCACAGCCCCTCGAGTCGGTCGCCGCGGATGAA
Source organism: Acidimicrobiales bacterium (assembly GCA_026419545.1). Classification (GTDB taxonomy): domain Bacteria; phylum Actinomycetota; class Acidimicrobiia; order Acidimicrobiales; family Acidimicrobilacustridaceae; genus JANZZE01. The sequence continues at coordinate 8,549 of JANZZE010000048.1, read as the reverse complement.
GCCGATGAACTCGCGGCCCTGCTCGGCCTCGTAGCCGGCCCAGGTCGACTCCCTCACCTTCAACCGGCGCAGCGGCAGCCACTGGTCACGTCGGTACGAGGCGACCGTGTCGCTCGACTTGGCGACGGCCTCGCCTCGCTCGATGCGGGCGATGTAGTCGCGCGTCGCCTTGGCGTCGCGCTCACGCTCGAAGCCCGAGGCCCACTTCTGGCGGCGTTTGCCGGTGGCGGGATCTGTTCCGATGTCGACGAACGCCCAGGTCTTGCCTCGGAGGAGGGTGTGGCCCTTCATGCAGCCCCTCCAGTCGGGGATGCCTACGGGGCCGGCTTCGAGTTCCGCAACCCGGCGTCCGTGCGCGCGCTCAACAACCTGAATCCTCGATCGGATCCGGCCCACGAGTGATCGATCCGGAGCGGCCATGCGAGCCGGGTCCATCGGGCTGCTCGACGACGTGGCGACGTTCCTCGAGTACGCAGAGATCCAGGCGAGAGTCACCCATGACACCGACGCCGGCGTGCGCTCCGCCCAGGCGGCCGCGCTGGTGGTGCACCACTTCGCTCGCAGGCAGGGGTCGCCCAGGGCGCTCACCGCCTTCGTCAGCGCTCACATCGATGGCGAGTGGACCCGCCCGTGGAAGGGCCGGGTCAGCATGGCCGGCATCGCGTGAGTGACAGCGGCGATTCCCGCCGTTGCCGAGACGACCTCGCTGTCTGAGCTCCTTCGTCGCTGCGTCGCGTTCGGTGGCGATGTCGACACGGTGGCGACGATCGCCCCCCGCCGCTGCGGCTTGGTCCCCTTCGCACGAACAGGACCTCCCCGATCACGCGATCGCCTGCCTCGAGGATGGGCCCTACGGGCGGAACTCCTCGGTCGTCTCGATGCCGATCTGCGAGAGCACCTTGGCATCGACCAGACGTCTGAACGGATGGATGGCCTTGCTCGACGCATCGATGTCACCGACGGGCTGGGGGCCTTGGCATCGACCAGACGTCTGAACGGATGGATGGAGAGCAGGGTGAGCGGGTCGATCGGTTCGTACGCGATAGCGACCTCGACCGAGGCGTGATCGTCGTCCTCACGGAGTTCCGCAGGCTGTTCACCGGCGAGTCGGGAACGGTAAACGGGCCCCGCCATTGGCGGGGCCCGTTTACTCCCGGCGACCCGGACAAACGACGCTTGCCGAATGTGGGCCACGTTGATGCTGCGTCCAAGAGACAATGCATCTCACTCGCCCGGCCCGCCCCGGCCCGCACTGACCGAGTTGGTACTGCTCGCTACGGTCAGCTTGGTGTTGTCGCGGCTGGATGGCATCGGGCGTGCCGTCACTGCTCCTCGGCTGTGGAGCCCTCCGGCTGGACGTTGCGCGGATGGAGGGTGATCGACTTCGTCGCTGTCTTGTCGTCCTTGTCATAGGCGGTTAGCAGGAAGGTGTGCGAGCTCGAGCAGTTGAACGGCAAGCTGGTGTCGCCGTTCGCCGGATAGGTGTCGTAGATCCCCGGCCCGTCGATCGAGATCGTCACCTTCACTGCGTTGGTGGTGGTCCAGCTCGCAGTGAAAGTCTGGAAGTTCCCGTTGTGGCAGTCGATGCTGTCGGGGGTCTTGAAGCTGACGATCACCGGCGAGCTCGAGGATGGTTTTGGCGTCTGAGATCCTGCGCCGCCACCGCTCGGACCGCTCGCCTGGCCACCACCACCTTGCCCACGCGGCTGCTGTCCAGCCTGGCCCGTCGCGCTTTCGACTCGGTTGCTGTCCTGTCCCGCCACGGCCGTAGTGCTCGGGCCAGGCAGCGTGGTCGTCGCGCCAGCCGCCTCGGTCTTGCGCGTCGTGCTCCCGCAACCGATGAACAGCCCGGCGGCCAGGGTCGCCACCGTCCACAGGCCTAGGGCCAGCAGGCGGCCGCCCGGCCGGGTCGCTCGCGTCTCCGTGGGGAAAGTGGTCGGATGCTGTAGGTCGCTCATGCTTTGCTCCTGTCTGTCGGCCGAGCCCCGGCGGCTCGGTGATGCGACACCTGACCATTGAGGCAACCGACGCTTACGTGAGCCGAGCATGACCTTCGTCACAAACTGCAAGTGGCTCGGAGCGCAGCTCAACCGATCACCTTCTCATATTCAACTAATCAGTTGAACAGAGAGCTGGCGCCTCACTTTGTCAACTTAATGGTTGATAAAGCGGGCGAGTTTGATGAGGACCAGCTGTCCCGGGTGTTTGCAGCCCTGGCGGATCCGACGAGGCGCGACATCGTGGCTCGGTTGGCCGCTGGGGACGCCACGGTGGGCAATCTCGCGGCGGCCTACGACCTCTCGCTGCAAGCGGTATCCAAACACCTGCGAGTGCTCACCGAGGCGGGGCTGGTCACCCAGCGCAAGGCTGCGCAACGGCGGCCCTGTCACCTCGAGGCCGAGGTGCTAGAGCTGACCACCAAGTGGCTTGAGCGGTACTGGCGTGAGGCGGAGCGGCGGTACCAGCGTCTCGATGCCGTTTACGTTGCCCGCCGCGACGGAGCGGAGTTCGGTTTCCGAGGGTGTTTCACGAGGTGCGAGAGGCCCGCGCTTCGCCCCCGTTTCTGCGATGAACCCTCTCAGACCACGTGGCGAAGGCTCGTCAAACCCCGTGGACATCGGCCGCTTCGTCGCTGACTGACCGCCTAGTGATACGAAGGGCGAGGATATCGAAACCAACGACAAGAACCAGACCGGCGAGTGCGAGGACGATTGGCGCAGCGATTGGGTCGCCGGGGCTAGCGAGTTCGGTCGATTCCACTCCGGCGGGCCACGGCCACAACACCCGCGTCGAGCCGACCATGAGCCCGATGAGTGCGCTCATCACTGCGGTGTAGTGATTGCCGAGCGCCCAGTGCAGGACCTGGGAGAACAGTCCCAGGCCGACGACGCATCCGGCGGCGAACACGAATACCACCGCAAGGTCACGGTCGTTCACGGCTCCGAGCACGGCGCCGTACATCCCCAACATCACCAGCAGGAACGAGCCGCTGATGCCAGGCAGGATCATGGCGCAGATGGCGATGGCGCCGGAGCCGAAGAACGTGAGCAGCGACCTGCCGGCGGTGTCGGCCGCGACATCGGTCGAGGTCGACGCCCGCAGACCGAGCAAGAAAAACGTCGCCACAGCGACCACCACCAGCATTGTGATCCCCCTGGCGTCCCAACGTTCGACCAGCCGGCAGGCGACAACGGCTGAACCGGAGACGAGTCCGAGGAACAGGCCGGCCATCGCCTCGCGATGCTCGGTGAGTAGCACCTCGATGGTGTGGGCCATCGTGAGCACTGCGATCCCGATACCGGCAAGTAGCGATATGAGGAATCCCCACTCGACCTCACCGAGACGTGAGCGCGCGGTCGTGAAATTGCCGCGTAGTGCATACGCGATCGCAGATGAGCCAGCGCGGATCGAGCCCACCAGTCGGGGGTAGATCCCGAGGACGAGGGCGACAGTGCCCCCCGAGACCCCAGGGACGACGTCGGCGGAACCCATCAGAAAGCCGCGGAGGACGTTTAGTGGGACATCGCGCATAGGACGGCGATCGTAGCCACCCCCGGTTCCTCTCCCCGTCACCCGTAGGTCGGCGATTCCGCGCGGGCATGCGTCACCAACTCGTGAAATCCGAGGCGATGTTTGCTGCGCCGGGAAGGACGCCGTCTGAACGTCGCCCCGGTTGAGGCCATGTATCCCGTCGGCCTCCCTATCGAAGGTGATCGTCCAGCAGGGAGCCTGAGGGGTTGTCCCGGAGCCCCAGTTTGGTTCCTAAGAACTCGACCGATTGCGTCGGCGTCCGGGTTTGCCCCAACGTCAGTCGCGTGGATGTGGCGGGGTTTGTCGTGCAGCTCAGTCCAGTGGGCACGCAGCCGTTGGTGGGAAGACGTACTTTTTCGACGATTTGCCTAACTCGACCTTCCCCGCTGCCTCGGTGTTGATCCCGAAGCCGAGGAGCCCGAACTTCTGCTCGATGCCGGCCCTGGCCGTCAATGACAGGTCGATGCGTTCGCACTGTGCCATGGCGTGCGCGCCAGTGGTCGTGTAGCCGAAACTCGTCACGGTGTCGAGGAACACACCGGCGCTGATCGGGCCGTAGCCGAGGCCGAACCCGATGCGAGGCAGCTGCGCTGCAACCACGAGACCGGCTGCGCCGAAGCTACTCATGGCTGTGCTGGTCGGTGACTCGACCTCCTGAAAAACGAGTTCCTCGATCGGCGAGAGTAACCGGTCCTGTAATGTCCAACCACCCTTGCCGTCGAAGGAGACTTTCACCGACGCGCCAAGTTCGGCCGGTGATGTCGTGAACGACGGGGTGGCCGACAGACTGGCCTTGAGGCTCACGTAGAACGGGATGCCGGAGAGGATGATCGGATAGCTCTCCTCCCACGGGACCTTGATCAGGTCGTCGAACGACTTGTCGCCACTCGTGAAATGAGCTGTGGCCTTCAGCTCAACGCTCCCAGAGAGGCCGCTGACCTCGAAACGACCATCCCCGACGACACCCCCGACCACGTCGAGCACCCCGTCGGCACGGAACCTGCTCATGGAGGCTTTGGCGCTCATCGTGAAATCGATCCCGCCCCGGGTCCCGGTGACAGCGATCTCTCTGGTGACGTCCCCGTTGTCCTTACCACTCGACGAGATCTTTATCTGGTAGTCGCCGTAGGTGACCTGTGTGGATCCGCTGGATTGGACTGGCGGGCCCCCGCCGGTCATCGATGCGAGTTGGGCTTGGACCGGGCCGCGAGCCACGGCCCCGGTGACCTGGGGTGTGGCGTCCGAGGAGGCCGCGCTGTAGCTGTCGGCATCGATTGGTTCCTCCCACGTGTGCACGATTGCGGCGGAGGGGCGCAGCTCGGTCGCGCTGAACTCGAGCCGTCCGTCCTCGATCAGATCGGTCAACCCGACAGGGCCGAGGGTCACCGCTACGCCGTCGTCGGTGCTGCGCACTGTCTCGACCCGCCCCGCGAGCATCCCGGTCACCAGGAGTACCGACCCCTCTTTGAGCTGCTCGACACCGTCCGCTGATGACTCGAGGGTGAATGTCCGGCCGTCTGCGCTGACGCTGCGAACGACACCTTGCCCACCGCGGATGACCACGGTCGCGTCAGTGAGCGTAATGCCGTGGTCGCGGGGATCGACCGCCTCATCAGGACCGGGCACGGGTGGCAGCAGGCGCGACCGCGCCGAGCCCTCCCTCCCCGGATCGCCGGACTGCGCCTCGCTTCCTGCCGCGGGCACGCCGCTCTGAGCGTTGCTGGCGCCCCGGCCAGAACTACACGAAACCAACGAAGCCATGACCAGCGCCAAGGCGAGCCCGAGTCGAACCCCGGGAAGCGAGCCCTGGCGGGCAGCCCGTGTCTGGAAAACGTATTCACTGCTCATCGACACGCCAGCATGACGAACGTTCGTCGCAACGTCTTCAGTAGGCACCTACGTAGGTGAGCCCGAAGCGATTGCCTCCTAGATCGCTGGCCGCCGACTTCCCGCCCGCGATCCGACAGACTCGCCGGGCGGGGCTGTTGTAGGACTCGACGCCCGATGTCGAGGATGTCAGGCGTTGGCGGCGCGCCGCTGGCTCTGGCTGGAAGTGGGCCTCGAGGTGAGGGTGAACCTGGTCCCTACGTAGCGCGCTACCGATGACAGCTGGAGGATCCCCACGCATCCTTGAGTCGTGCCGAATCTCGATCCCGTCGAGGAGTTGCCGTTGGCTTACCTTGTCGCGCTTCGCCTGGAGCAGCTGGCTGTCCCCGACGAACAGGCGGCGTGGGTGCTGGGTCTGACTCCGGAGGCACTCGGACCGTTGCGCGAGGTTGCCCGGCGCCGCCTCAGGGATCTGGGTTTCGAAGATGAAGAAGATGAAGATGTAGGAGGATCAAAGCAGTGATCTACCGCCGCGGAGGTCATCGTCGGTGCTCGCGGCTGGCCGTGGTCGTCATTCTGAGCGTGACCGCTGCGGCCGCGGTCGGATGCAGTCGTGGTGAATCGGGTGGAGCCCGGGGCGACCGGGCGGCTGGAGGGAGTCCGAGCCTGGTCCTTGGTGAGGGTGAGGGTATCGACACGTCCGCGCCGGTGTTGCCTGAGGGAATTTGCGTGCTCGACGACCAACTCGTCGATCGGCTGCTCGAGGGACAAGAGGCCGATCCGGTCATATCCAGCAGACGCGGTGAACAGATCTTCTTCGAGGACTTGATCAACCTCAACACAATGATCCTCGGCGAGCTGTCCACCTGTGTGTGGGATCCGCCGCGGGTGACCACCCACGTGGCGAGTTACGTGGCGTGGGCACCGGGGGATCAGCTCACCTCGCCCGTCGAGCTCGGTACCCGGATGTTCGATCGGCTGCTCGTTCCCTTTACATCGCAGGACGGTACGCCGCCGATGGTCGAAGCCACGATCCGCCAGGTGAGCGGCCTCGGTGACGCTGCCGTCCTGGTCCGGTCGTCGGTGGGTTCCATCAGCTGGCTGATGTCTCGGTCCGGCGGTCTCCTGGTCGCTGTGGCCACGGTCGCCGACACCCCGGACGAGGAGGCGCTGAGGGCGGCGGTCGAGGAGCTGCTCGCTACCGCACAGGACGCGGTGGCCCGCTCCGGCGGGTCGGCCGCGTTGCCGGGCGCGGTCGCTGGATCTGGTGCTGGCCAGGATCAGCAGGACCAGCCAGTCAGCGGGGAGCTGGTGAGCAGCGGCGACCTGACGGGCAGTTGGGCGTTCCGTCCAGGAGGTGCCTTCAGCTGCGGGTCGACGGTGGAGATCCCGCTCATCAGCACCGACGCTTCCGCCATGGGCTACCTGGAGGTCGAGCCGGACGGCTCGGCCCGCTTCGGTAGCGGAGTGCTTGGCCCGAGCGCACTGCGGGGTCAGGTTGCATTGACCCATGGCGCTCGCAACGACGGCGAGCTGAGAATCGACGTGGACGGATCGTTCACCGGCAGCGACGGCACGGTGTCGTTGACCGGGGCCTTGACCGTCCGGTGTCCGTGACGAGCCCGCCGCTCTGGCGTGCTCCTAGACGAAAGCGATCTGCGATGAACCGTTATCCTGCCCGCCTCATCACTAATCGGTACTCGGGCCGTTCACGGCACCGTCTCGCGAGGTCCGCCACGCTGGGAGTTGTTCTGGTCATGTCGGCCGCCGCCTGTGGCGGTGGAGGCAGCAAGACCACGACTGTCGCCCGCGGAGAGTCGTCGACGAGTGTCGCGTCGAACGCTTCGTCGACCATGGTGGACTCGGCGGGAGCTGGGGCTGCGTCGGATGACGGATCCTTCGCGGGCTCGGCGACGTTGAGCTTCGGCGGGCGCACCGAGACGTTTCGCATCGAGCCTTGCGTCAGTTCAACTGCCAGGTCGATCCAGGGCGCCGGGAAGACCGCCGACGGTCGGTGGAGTCTGCTGCTCCAGGTGAACGACGGGTCGGGTGAAGTTTCCGTGAGCGACGCGACCGACAACATGGCTGTGGTCTTCGACGGAAAGGCCGAGGAACTGACGGTCTCGGCGAGCGGGTCGTTCCGTGGTTCCGGGACCGGTGTGTTCGAGAACGCGCAAAGCCAGTTCGAGCTGACAGGCACCTGCGGCACCCTGACCTGGCGCTAGTCACATGAGCAGGGTCGGTTGGGCTCGAGGGCGGGCTCATCGGACCACCTTCAGCGCCGTATCCTGCCTGGCCTGACCGATCCGGTCCCGTGCCTGTGGTCGACGAGTTCGCCGAGGTCCCGTAGCCGAGCGGTCGAGTACAGCAGGTCACCCGCCGTCGGACGACACGACGGGTCGTAGCCCGATCGAGAACTTTGCGAGTTACCGCGCCGCCGTCTGGGCCGGTGTCGATCAGTCAGCCGACCGCCGGAATTTGGCGCCGACGAATGGGTTGATCAACGATCTCCTGCCTGGCGATCCCTACACAGGCCCGACTCCACATACGCTAGGGGGCAATGAAAGTTCACGGAGGAGTCCCAACAGTCATGTCACCCACCAAACGGTTGATCGCCCTCACCGTCGCCCCGCTTCTGCTCTTCGTCGCCTGCAGCAAGAAAGAAGACGACTCAGTGGCGATGAGCGGCACAAGCGCTACGACGACCGAGACCACTGGGACCACGATCGCGCCAGCCACCACCGCCGCCAAACAACGGTCAACCACGTCGACCGTTGATACGTCGGACGACGAGGAACTGGCCAAGGATGCACTCCTTGAGATCTCGGATCTCCCAGCGGGCGAGTGGTCGGCGAGCGAAATCGAGTCCAGCGCCGGTGAGAAGAGCGAAGGTTCGGCCGACTTTACGAAGGTCGAGTCGTGCAAGGAGTTGGTCGACGACCAGCGGGCGATCGAGGCAGAGTCCTCGGGCCGCGCGTCGGTCAGGTTCAGCCAAGGCATGGCTGAAGAGATCCAAATCGGCAGCGATGTCGAATTGTGGCCTTCGGTCGACACTGTTCGACAGATCGGCAAGATCGTCGATGACCCAGGTTTTCAGCGGTGCATGACTGACATGTTCGAGAGTCAGGCGAGCGGAAGTGGGGGCTTGGAGACCTCGACAGGGGTTCGGGTGCTGTCTCTTATACACATCT
>JANZZE010000047.1 GCA_026419545.1 Acidimicrobiales bacterium | reverse complement strand
AAGAGACAGGTGTTGAGTTCATCTCCGGTGTCACCGTGCGGTTCACGCTCGACATGGGTGGCTTGGGAAACGGCGGCGAGGGCTCGGTCCGTCTCGTGTTCATCGGCGCCGGTCGTGGACTCGCGACGGTCAGTTTGATGGCGACGGAGGTGCCAGGGATGACCGCGCCGGTCGATCCTCAATCGATCGATCTGACCAAGACCGTCGAAGCGGCCGCTGAGAAGCTGGTCAAGGTCCTCGAAGACCGCTGAACCCTCACCGCTGCGCATTACGGCCACCAGGTGAGGTATGACAAGGTGGCCAAGGCCAAGGTCTTCGGAGAGCGCTGACTTGGTTCGGTGATGTCGAGGGCCCGCGTCTTTGAGCAGGGCCCCCGGCACTCCGGTGAGGCAACGGCTTCGGGACCCCCGTGGTTCGGGGCTCGAGTTGCGGACTCGCAGGTTCTAGTGGCAGGCGTGGGTGTCTGCCGGGTCATGATGGACGGATGCGGGTCACGTTCTGGGGTGCTGCCGAGACTGTCACCGGATCACGGTTCGTGGTCGAGTCCGGTGCGGCACGTATCCTCGTTGATTGCGGGATGTTTCAAGGCCTCAAGCGGCTGCGCGAGCTCAACTGGCGCGGGTTTCCAGTGGAACCGTCATCGCTTGACGCCGTGGTGCTCACCCACGCACACATCGACCACAGCGGCTATCTCCCGGCGCTCGTGCGCGACGGGTTTCGTGGTCGGGTGTGGTGCACGCCAGCCACTGCGCTGCTTGCCCAGATTCTGCTGCTTGATACGGCCCATCTGCAGGAGGAGGATGCTCGCTTCGCGAACAAGCGCCATTCGTCCCGGCATCATCCTGCACTGCCGCTGTACACACGTGAGGATGCCCAACGTGCGATTGATCACTTGCACCCGTGTTCGTTCAATCGCCCGTTCGAGCCCGCCCCCGGTCTCGAGACTCGCTTCAGCCCGGCTGGGCACATCTTGGGTGCTGCGTCGGTGTGGTTGAGCGACGGCGAACGTTCAGCGTTGTTCAGCGGTGACCTTGGGCGGCGCGACGACCCGATCATGCTGCCCCCGGATCCGCCGCCGGCCGCGGACCATCTCGTGATCGAATCCACCTACGGGAACCGGCGTCATCCAGTTGAGGACCCAGCCGAGGTGTTGGCCGACGTTGTCGTCCGCACAGCCAAGCGTGGCGGCATCGTGCTCATCCCTGCCTTCGCCGTCGGCCGGACCCAGACCGTGCTGCATTTGCTCGCCCGTTTGCGCGAGCAGGGCCGGATTCCTGAGCTCCCGACATACCTCAACAGTCCGATGGCGGTGGAGGCAACCGAGATCTTCTTACGAGCTGAGGGTGGGCACCGCTTGGGTGAACAGGAGATCGCACAGCTCCGTTCGGGTGTGGAGTTGGTGCGCACCGTCGAGGATTCGAAAGCGCTGACTGCCCGGCGCGGGCCGATGATCGTGCTCTCCGCGAGCGGCATGCTCACCGGCGGGCGAGTGCTCCACCACCTGTTCCAGGTTGCGCCCGACCACC
>JANZZE010000046.1 GCA_026419545.1 Acidimicrobiales bacterium | reverse complement strand
AAGCAAAGGAGTGCAGCCCATGGCCGGTTCCGTCATCATCGGGGGGGCCCGTACACCCATCGGCAAGTTGTCGGGTGCGTTTGCCAACTTCGCAGCCACCGAACTCGGCGCCTTCGCGATCAAGGCGGCGCTCGAACGGGCGGGCGTGAAGCCCGAAGACGTGGACTACGTCTTCATGGGGCAGGTCTTGCAAGCCGGCGCTGGTCAGATCACTGCAAGGCAGGCTGCGGTCAAGGCTGACATACCGATGTCCGTCCCGGCCACCACGGTGAACAAGGTGTGCCTGTCGGGGCTCAACACCATCTACCTTGCTGACAAGCTGATCCAGGCGGGGGAGGCGGAAATCGTTGTCGCCGGCGGCATGGAGTCGATGACCAACGCACCCTATCTCCTCCCGGGTGCGCGGGCCGGATACCGCCTCGGCGATCAGAAGGTCGTCGACTCGATGATGTACGACGGCTTGTTCTGCGCGTTCGACCAATGCGCCATGGGTGCCGGCACTGAGAAGTATGCCGCGTCAGCGGGTATTTCCCGTGAGGCGCAAGATGACCTAGCCGCCAAGTCACACCAGCGTGCCGCCCGGGCCCACAAGGACGGGCTCTTCGAGAATGAGATCGTTCCGGTCGAGGTGCCCCAGCGCAAGGGCGATCCCCTTGTGGTCAAAGAGGACGAAGGCGTACGGGGAGACACGACTGTGGAAACACTCGCCGGATTGCGGCCCGCGTTCGACAAGGCAGGCAACATCACGGCCGGAAACGCCTCACAAATCTCAGACGGTGGAGCCGCCGTCATAGTGACCTCAAAAGCACGGGCGGAGGCCCTCGGGGTGGAACCGCTTGCCGAGATCATCGGCTACGGCCAGGTCGCGGGCCCCGATCCGTCACTGCTGACCCAACCATCACGTGCCATTTTCCAAGCGCTCGAACGAGTCGGCATGACGGTCAGCGACGTCGATCTGTTCGAGATCAACGAGGCCTTTGCTGCGGTTGGAATCGCCTCGATGAAGGACCTCGGCATCACCGATGAAATCACCAACGTCAACGGTGGGGCCATCGCCCTCGGCCACCCTGTCGGTATGTCAGGTACACGCATCGCTCTCACCTTGGCCAACGAACTCAAGCGCCGAGGTGGAGGCATCGGCGCTGCCGCCCTCTGCGGGGGCGGTGGGCAAGGGGATGCCCTGCTCGTTCGAGTCAGCTGACCTGCTGTCGGCGCCGCACCAGGGCGCCAGCAAGCAGCGATCCTGCTGCCGAGCCGCGAACGCTATGGTGCGGCGTCTTCAGATCGATACGCACGCGACACCTCGGCGAGTCGGTCAGCAAAGTCCGGGCCTGCATCAGGCGGCAGCTGGCCGAGCGCCTCGGTCAGACTGACCAAAGCGGTACGGATTGGACTGACAAACCAACGACCGTCGCGCTCACGAACGACGAAAGTCGGGAACAGCTTCCCGAGCTGGGTCCAGGAGATCAACCGATACCACTTGCTTCCACGGACTCGATCGCTAAGTGGGCTGATGTCCCCATCGCACCGTCGTTCAACCTGAACCTGATCGACGGCATTGCCCCGCGCATCGAGTTGGCCAGTGACGCGCCGCAGCTCGAAGGTCGCGCACCCTGCGTCGTAACGCACCCTGATCCGCTCGACACTGTCACCGAAAGTTCCGTCGAAACGCTTGACCCTAATGGTTCGTTCGTGCCCACCACGATCCGATTCGAGAACGAGCTCCGAGAAAGCGAACGAGAACTGTCCCTCTTGGTAGGTCTCTAGTGCCACGCGGCGCATGTCGGCCAGGAAAAGTGGCGCGTAGTCATAGAAAGCCGGGAGCTCCTCGGGATAAGCAATGGATTGGGCGCGACCTGGGTCTGGCTTGGCGGCTGCACCGAAGAGGTCACGCACCGAGTCTTCCGCGGTGTCGGCACCGATTGCTGCCGGTCCGCGACCCCACCACGGTTCAGGTGCGCCCACGCGACGGCGAAGCGACTCCGCGATGGTGTAGGAAAGGCTCACGTGCCACCCGCCACCTTCTTTGATCGTCATCAGGTGAAGCGGGTCATCAGCAAAATTTGCGACGAACTCCTCACCAGGCGCGAAGACGTCGAGGCCGAGGTCGGCGAGGACTCGTCGCCCCATCGGGCTTATCGGTTCGCTGCTCTGCGACCAGGCGACGCGAAACATGCCTCCGGTCACGTCGACCCGCACCACCTCTCCGCTGAACTCCCTCCGAGTGAGCGTGAGCCCCTCGACAGCAACCGAGCCACCGATGTCATCTAAAGGCACATCATCCACGAATCCAATTCGCCTAAGCTGCTCTACCAGCGCCGGAAGGGACGCCGCTATCGCCCGACGCTCGCCCGGGGGGAGCGCCTCGACGACACCGATCAAATTGCGTTGACTGATAGCGTCAAAAATCGCCCGGACCGCGCCTTCAGGACTGCTCGCGCCATCGTTGGTCGTGGCTGCGACGAACGTGGTCACAAGGACAGAGACCAACACGAAGACACCAAGAACCACGCCGACTGTGGGCATGGTCCGAGTACGCAAACGTTGCGGAGGCTGTCCGGTGTTCATCAGAGATCCTTGGCCCATCACGGGGCAACCCGCGAGCAATCTCAATCCCTCTGAGAGCCGCGAGCAAGGCAGCAGCGGTTCGGCGCCACCGAATCAGTCGAGATCGACTTCGCGGCGCCCTTCGAGCGCTCGGCCGAGGGTCAGCTCATCGGCATATTCCAGATCCCCCCCAACCGGCAGCCCACTCGCTATACGGGTCACCTTCAACCCGAGTGGCTTGAGCAGTCGGCTGAGATACATCGCCGTTGTCTCCCCCTCGAGGTTCGGGTTGGTGCACAGGATCACCTCCTGCACGCCTTCGGGCTCAAGCCGTGCGAGAAGCTCCGAAATCCGGAGTTGGTCAGGGCCGATGCCTTCGATCGGGTTCAGCGCTCCCTGCAGCACGTGGTAACGACCCGAGAATTGACCGGTCTTTTCCACCGCGACGATGTCCCGCGACTCCTCCACGACGCACAACACCGAAGGATTACGACGGGTATCGAGGCAGATTGCGCATTCAGCTCCTTCGGCGATGTTGAAGCACCGAGCACAAAAGGCCACCCGATCCTTCACTTCGACGATGGCACGGGAAAGGCGAAGCGCATCGTCTCTTGAAAGCTTCAGGAGATGGAAGGCGATTCGCTGAGCTGACTTCGGCCCTATTCCCGGAAGCTTTCCGAGTTCATCGATCAAGTCCTGGACCGGCCCTGCATACACGGCCATGCGCTATCTTTCCGCTCCTCGAGCTCCCTGATCACCGCCATCACCATGACCGGAGCCACCCTCGCCGTCTTCCAGAGCGTCGACTTCTTCACCGCCGACTAGCCCCGAAGCGAACACGTTGCCGAAATCAAGTCCGCCGACTCCCAAACCGGGCAGGGCAAGGTTGGGCATTGCGCGCTCCTGGAGCGCTTTGACCTTGCTCATCGCGTCTCCGAGCGCGGCCAGGATGAGATCTTCGAGGAGCTCAACGTCATCTGGATCTACGGCAGCCGGATCGATATGCACCCCGCGGAACTCCATACCGCCAGTCACCTCGATCCGCACGGCGCCACCTCCAGCAGCGCCCTCGACCACCGTGCTGGCAGCCTCCTGTTGAGCTTCGAGAAACTGCTGTTGCATCTGTACCGCGGCTTGAAGGAGCCCTCCCATGTCCCCCAAGTCTCCGAGATCGAGCATCGCCTCTTCCGGCATGAGGTTCGGGGCTGGCTGCCCATCCGAGGACGCTCCCGCTGGGTCCGTCGGCAAGCCGGGCTGTTTGGAAGCGTCGGATTGTTCTGGCATGGCACTCCGTATCGTCGATGGTGCTCATTCATCCACGAGCTCGGCACCGGGAAACACGTCTGCGATCCTCTCGACCGGGGTGGTCGCGGCGCCCGCGTCGATCAGCTCCTCGAGATCCGCCCCCTCCTCGGGGTCACTGTTCAGGTCGTCCCGGCCGGACCGGCTCGAGACTGCCTGGGTTCCCTCACGGGAGCGGACCGACGCGCTGACGGTGCCCGAGGGCTCGCTGTCGACAACGAGGCGCACAGGAACGGGCATACCAAAATGCGCCTCGAGCGCTGCCTCAACGTCGGGCCGGACCTCCTCACAGCGGTCACGGTGGATCGGGTTGGGCAGACCGAACACGGCGAACCCGTCTTCGACCGCCAGCCAACGTCCAGCACCAAAGCGCGCCTTGGCGCGCTGCTTCAATCGCCCGAGGATGACATCACCCCAGGCAAGCGTGACCTGCTCCCGGGTTGGCAACGCTGACGTCTCGTCACCAGATCGCTCAAGACGCGCCGCAGGCCGCTCCTCGGCTGCGTTCTGAGCCCCCTGGTCATTCACACCCGAGGCCCTGGACCGCCGCTCCGAGCGCCGAGACGGTGGACTCGGCGGGCTGGGGTGAGAGACCTCCCCGGCGGGCGGTCTAGCGCGCTTGGAGGCAAGAACCGAGCGGGCGGCATCCGCGGGTCGGCTCGCTTCGCCAACCAAGCCTGCCACTTCTGCCCGCGGCTCTGATGATTGTCGGCGCTCGCCCAGCACGCCGGCAGTCACCGGTGAACCGATGCCTTGGTGAACGGCTCGCTCGAGTCGCTCGATCCGCTCGACGAGTGCCTCGATCGATAGGTCGGCTCCTGGTCTTGTCAACCGGACCAAGGCGACCTCGAGCGGGATGCGCTGATCCGGTGCGTCCTGAATACCGACGAATGCTTCACCGAGCACCTCGAGGGCCCGGGTCGCTGTGGCAGCACCAAGTCGCTTGGCCTGGTCACCGACTCTCTGTCGATCACGATCGGACAAACGCTCGAGATCAGAGCCAACTGCAGCCAGAAAGACGTCCCGTAGCCGGGAGATCAACTGTTCGCCGAGCGCCCGCGGACCTCGTCCACTGTTCATGGCTGCTTCCACCGCGAGCAGTGCTCGACCAGTGTCGCCGTCACAGAGGGCCTCGACGATTTCGTCCACTGCGTCGATCTGCGCGGGAACGCCACCTGCGGCAACCACTTGGTCCAGCGCCGAAAGCGTGTCCCGGGCCGAACCCCCGCCAGCCCGGAGCACGTAGTCGATCGCATCAGCGTCAACCTCGAGACCGGCGTCCGTCACCACATAGTCGACGAGCTCGCGCAGCTCGTGTGCTGGCAGGAGATGCACATCAAAGTGCTGCGTACGGCTGCGGATGGTCGGGAGGACCTTTTGCGGGTCAGTCGTCGCCAAGACAAAGACCACGTGTTCAGGCGGTTCCTCCAACGTCTTCAACAACGCGTTCGACGCTGCGGCCGAGAGCATGTGGACCTCGTCAAGGATGTAGACCTTGGTCCGGCCAGGTGTGCCGAGAGCAGCTTTGTTTATGAGGTCGCGGATCGCCTCAACCCCGTTGTTCGACGCGGCGTCGAGTTCGTGGACGTCAAAAGAAGTTCCCTGCTCGATTGACAAGCACGATTCACACGCACAGCACGGCTCACCATCGACAACGTTCTCGCAGTTCAGAACCTTGGCCAAGATTCGGGCAGTCGACGTCTTGCCCGTCCCGCGTGGGCCGCTGAACAGGTAGGCATGCCCAACCCGTCCCTCACGCACCGCGTTCTGAAGAGCCCGGACGAGGTGCTCTTGACCCCGCACTTGGCCGAACCGTTGAGGTCGGTAGCGGCGGTACAGGGACTGATAAGCCATCGGGGCAAGACTACGCGCGGCAAGCCGAACATGAGATAGCCCGCTCCCCCGCGTGACGGTCAGGCGATCTGCGGCACACCGGGGACACCGCTGAGAGCTGCTGCCTCCCGGCCCTGACTCGGTTCACGAGCCCCGATTGCACAGGACCCGACCGCCACGCGCGGGAGCGGACAAGGCACCCACGATACCCCGGCTCGGGCCGCCGCGCACTGCGGCTAGCCTTAGGATCGGTCGTCAGCCTTTCACCGGGCCACGACCTGTTGAGGAGGGATGCGAGAGCGGACGAATCGGCACGCCTGGAGAGCGTGTGTGGGGCAACCCACCGTGGGTTCGAATCCCACTCCCTCCGCCATGATCGATTTCGAGGCGGCCATGAGCCTCGCCCTTGACGAAGCCCGGGCCGCGCTCGCTCACGGCGACGTGCCCGTCGGCGCAGTCGTGATCCTGGGCGACGAGGTTGTTGCCCGGCGTCACAACGAGCGCGAGATCTCTGGGGATCCCACGGCCCACGCCGAACTCCTCGCCCTGCGAGATGCGGCACGAGCAGCAGGTTCATGGCGACTGAGCGGCGCCACTGTCGTGGTCACGTTAGAGCCGTGCGCGATGTGTGCTGGAGCCATGGTCAACGCACGTGTCGCACAAGTTGTCTTCGGTGCGGCCGATCCCAAAGCGGGAGCGTGTGGCTCCCTCTACAACCTCGCTACTGACCCGCGGCTCAACCATGAGTTCGTGGTCATCGGAGGCATTCTGCAAGGGGCCTGCGCTGCCCTCTTGAGTGAGTTCTTCGCCGCCAAGCGCTAACGGAACACCTGGGGCCTCAACACAAATTGCCGACAACACAGCAACTCTTGAGTGAGTTCTTCGCCGCCAAGCGCTAACGGGTAACGCCGCCTCACCGGTGGCGCCGCGCCATGAGACTGTCACCTCTGCGTGACCAATGGCGCGCCTCAACCATTGAGTTCCGCCTGTGCGGCCCGGTAAGCGCTGCGGCTAGTGTCCAGCTCGGAGGGTTGCCAGAGCGGACGAATGGGGCGGCCTCGAAAGCCGTTGTGGCCTCCGGGTCACCGTGGGTTCGAATCCCACACCCTCCGCCGTACCGCCCAGAAGGCGCTCCCGTCCATCTCGCCGAAATCAGGACACCCGTCCTAGCATTCATCCCGTGCGGATGGCGCCTCACATGGCGCTCGGGTCCGATCCGTCGAAGATCGAAGGCGTCACTCTTGACAAACGCGTCTTTCGGCGGGTCATGCGGCTCGCGCGCCCGTACCGTGCGATGTTGGCCGGATTCATCGGGACGATCGTGTTAGCGGCCCTCCTCGACCTGGTCCCGCCGCTCGTGTTCCGCCAGATCATCGACCACACCATTCCATCGGCAAACCGTAGGCAACTGACGCTTCTCGGCCTCACCGTCGTGGGTGTGGCTTTCGTTTCGGGACTTCTCTCACTCGTCGAGCGATGGTGGTCCTCGCGCATCGGTGAAGGCCTCATCTTTGACCTGCGGGTCATGTTGTTCGATCACGTCCAACGCATGCCGGTCGCGTTCTTCACCCGCACCCAGACCGGCGCGCTCATCAGCAGACTCAACAACGACGTGATCGGCGCCCAACGAGCGTTCACCGCGACATTGGGCTCAGTGGTGTCGAATCTCATTGTGCTCGCCACCACCCTCATCGCCATGCTCCTGCTGGAATGGCGCCTCACCCTTCTTGCCCTTGTGCTCTTGCCTGTTTTCATTACTCCGGCAAAGCGCGTCGGCCGGCGCATGCAAGCGCTGACCCGCGAGAGCATGGACCTGAACGCGGCAATGAACAATGTCATGACCGAGCGCTTCGGTGTCGCTGGGGCAACGCTCGTAAAGCTGTTTGGCCGCTACGACCGCGAATCAGCCGAGTTCTCTCGCCGAGCCGGGCAGGTTCGTGACATCGGTATCAAGACCGCCATCTATGGTCGCACGTTCTTCATCGCCCTCGGACTGGTCGCTGCAATTGCTGTCGCAGTCGTCTATTGGGTCGGCGGCCAACTAGTGATCAGCGAAGCGATCACGCTTGGCACCCTTGTCGCGTTAGCTGCGTATGTGACCCGGATCTACCAGCCGTTGACGGGACTCACGAACGCTCGTGTCGACATCATGACCGCACTCGTGTCATTCGATCGGGTTTTCGAAGTACTCGACATGCCGAACCCCATCACGGACCGACCGGGTGCTATCGACCTGATCGCTCCAAAGGGGACGGTCGAATTCGATGACATCTGGTTCCAGTACCCGAGCAGCGCAGATACGTCTATCGAGTCACTTGAATCCGTCGCTCAACGAGCGAATGCCCAACCAACCGACAACTATGTCCTACAAGGCATCACCGCGACAATCGAGGCAGGGACTTCAGTTGCGCTCGTCGGCCCATCAGGCGCCGGCAAGACGACGTTGAGCTCATTGATCCCGAGGCTCTATGACGTCAGCAAGGGAGCGGTCCGCATCGACGGACATGACGTACGCGACCTCACCCAGGAATCACTTCGAGCGGCGATTGGTGTCGTGACTCAAGATCCCCATTTGTTCCATGACACGATCATCGCAAACCTTCGCTACGCCAATCCGGCCGCTACCGACGCGATGGTCGAAGAAGCTTGCCGGGCTGCGCAGATCCACGAATTCATCACATCGCTCCCAGATGGCTACCACACGGTGGTGGGAGAACGGGGCTACCGGCTCTCCGGCGGCGAGAAACAACGTCTCGCCATCGCCCGCATGCTGCTCAAGAACCCGGCCATCGTCATCCTCGACGAAGCCACGAGTCATCTCGACTCGGAGAACGAAGCAGCCATCCAACAGGCGCTGAACTCCGCGCTCGCAGGACGCACTGCCATCGTTATCGCACATCGTCTGTCCACGATCACTGCTTCCGATCAAATCCTGGTGCTTGACCGGGGCAGGTTGGTTGAGCAGGGTCGGCACTATCAGTTACTCGCTCAGGGCGGCCTGTATGCCGACCTGTTTCGTGCACTCGTACGTAACCAGGCAGAAGTTGTCGGCGGTTGACCTCGGCGGGCACCACAAGGTCACGCGAGGGTCCCACCGTCAACTGCGAGCACGGATCCGGTGACATAGCTCGACGCATCCGAAGCGAGGAAGAGCGCAGCGCCAACGATCTCCCGCGGATCGGCAATCCGGCGCAACGGGTTGCTCGCAACAATGGCAGCCCTTCGCTCTGGGTCCCGCAAGGTCGGAGCCATCATCTCAGTCTCGAAAGGGCCGGGCGCGATGGCATTGACCCGGAGTCCAAGCGGCGCCCATTCCTTCGCCATCGTCTTCGTCAGGTTCCACAGTGCTGCTTTTCCAGCGCAATACAGGCCAAGTGATTCACCAGGACGAAACGCTCCCGCAGTGATCACGTTGATGACAACCCCTCGACCCGATGACGCGAGATGTTCAAGTGCACGGATACAGAGGAACAGCGGTCCACGTACGTTCACCTCAAACGACTTCGCGAAGGCCACTTCGGTCGTTTCCCGAAGTTGCATCCCCAATGGATTCGCCGCGTTGTTGACCACGATGTCGATGCCGCCGAACCGTTCAACGGCTCGTTCCACCAGTTGACTGATGTCATCGAGCCGTCCGAGATGCGCGGCCACCGCAAGGGCCTGCCCACCGTCGAACTCGATCTCCTTGACGACAGCCTGACAGGCGTCGAGGTTGCGGCTCGCTATCACCACCCGAGCCCCTGCCGCTGCGAACCCCTGAGCGATGGAACGGCCGAGACCCCGACTCCCACCGGTCACGATAGCCACCCGGTCGGTGAGGTCGAACAAGGCCTTTGGATCGACAACGCCACGATCGCGGGACATGAGATGGCAGGCTACGACGAGTGCCACAGTGAGCGCATTTCAATCGCCGACGGGCGCGCCGGTACGCTGCTCGGTATGTCGGACCATCCCATGAGGGAGCGTATCGAGCAGCTCAACAAGCGCAAGGAGGCAGCGCTCCACGCAGGCTCAGAGCGAGCGGTCGAGCGCCAGCACGCCAAGGGCAAGATGCTGGCTCGCGAGCGAATCGACTACCTCCTCGACCCGGGATCCTTCCATGAAGTCGATATGCTCGCTCGCCACCAGCTCCCAGCTGACTTGATCGACGAGCGCCCCTATACCGACGGAGTCGTCACCGGCTGGGGCACCATCGACGGTCGGAAGGTCTTTGTCTTCTCTCAGGACTTCACCGTGTTCGGTGGTGCGTTGGGGGAAACGTTCGCCTCCAAGATCCACAAGATCATGGACATGGCGCTCTCGGTGGGCGCGCCGGTGATTGGCCTGAATGACGGCGCTGGTGCACGCATCCAAGAGGGCGTGGTGTCACTGGCTAGCTACGGGGGGATCTTCTACCGCAACGTCAAAGCGTCAGGGGTAGTCCCCCAACTCTCGGTCATCATGGGCCCGTGCGCCGGCGGTGCTGTGTACAGCCCGGCGATCACCGACTTCATCTTCATGGTCGACCAGACCTCGCACATGTTCATCACCGGTCCCGATGTGGTGAAAACGGTGACGGGCGAAGAGGTCTCGCTCGAAGAGCTCGGTGGCGCGCGATCACACTCGACCAAGTCGGGCGTCGCGACCTTCGTTGCCCCCGACGAGCGCACCGTCCTCGACGACGTCCGGTACCTACTGTCGTTCCTCCCGTCCAACAACCTCGAACCGCCGCCATACTTCACGCCTTCGGACTCGCCTGATCGGGAGTGCCCCGAAGTCATTGACCTCATGCCGGCGAGTTCCAGCCAGCCGTATGACATGCGAGACGTCATTCGCGCCGTCGTGGATGACGGCGACTATTTCGAGTACTTCCCGACTTGGGCAATGTCACTCACATGCGGCTTCGCTCGGCTCGACGGCCACCCGGTCGGGGTGGTCGGCAATCAGCCCATGCACCTCGCTGGCGTATTGGACATCGAGTCCTCAGAGAAGGGTGCCCGCTTCGTCCGCACCTGTGATGCCTTCAACATCCCGCTACTGACGTTCGTCGACGTACCCGGCTTCTTGCCCGGCGTCGACCAGGAATACGGCGGGATCATCCGCCACGGCGCAAAGTTGCTCTATGCATATTGTGAGGCCACGGTTCCCCGGATATCGGTGATCACTCGCAAAGCCTACGGTGGCGCCTACGTCGTCATGGACTCGAAATCGGTCGGATCTGATTTGTGCTTTGCCTGGCCATCCGCAGAGCTCGCAGTGATGGGTCCACAGGGTGCGGTCGAAATCTTGTACCGCCGTGAACTCCAGCAAGCTGCCGATCCGGCTACGCGCAGGGCGGAACTTGTCGAGGACTACACCGAGCGGTTCGCAAATCCCTACATCGCAGCCGAGCGCGGGATCGTGGACGACGTCATCAACCCCGCCGATACCCGCAAAAAGGTCATAGCTGGTTTCGACATGTTGCGCTCAAAACGTGAAGAGCTCCCCAAGCGCAAGCATGGCAACATCCCGCTTTGAGTCAGGAGCAGATATGCCGGCGACAACCAGCACCGGACTCGATGAGTGGGGTACTCCTTCCGATGAGGACCTGGCAGCCATCATCACCGCCATAGAGTTGTGCACATCGGCTCCTACACCACCGGACGAGAACCGGGAAGAACTCCCGCGATGGCGATTCTCGGGCCGATGGTGGTCCAAGCCTGTTCCGGTCCGGCGTGATCGTCCCTTCTAGCCGTTCTCAGTAAGTCGCGCCCGCACCGGCAGCGCGGATAGGGTCCGAATCATGGAATTGACGACCGTCGCAGACGACGAAGCCGTGATTCACGACGGTCTTGACGTTCGGCGGTATGAGGGGCTTGAGCCTGATCACGTCTACGAAGTCGATGGGTTCATATTCAGGACGCTTCCACGACCCGCAGGCGAGCTCTTGTCCCGATTTGCGACCGTGAACGACGTCCACTTCGGCGAGACGGAGTGCGGGGTGATCGAAGGCCTAGAGATGGGGCCTATTTTCACCGCTGACGAGGGCAGCGAACCATACCCGGAACTGATGAATCGTGCTGCGATCGCCGAGATCGAGCAGATCGATCCCGACGCGGTCGTCGTCAAGGGCGATCTGACGTCAAAGGGCACGGTCAGCGAATTCGAGACGTTCCTTTCCTTCTACGAACCGGCTTTCGGCGCCAGGTTGCACTATGTCCGGGGTAACCACGATTCCTACTACGGCGCCACCTTCGCCTCCGACGCACCGTTCGCAGTGTCACTGCCCGGTGTCACACTCGCGGTGATCGACACTTCCATTCCAGAGCATTACGCAGGTCGAGTCACAGGCGAAACGCTCACTTGGCTGCGCGATCTCGCATCGTCGACCCATGGCCCGGTGCTCGTCTTCGGTCACCACCACTGCTGGAATCCAGAATCCAAGAGCCGTCCCGAGAACTATTTCGGTATCAACCCGGACGACTCGGAACGTCTCGTCGAAGTGTTCGCGGCTCATCGCAACCTACGCGGCTATTTCGCCGGACACACCCACCGCAATCGTGTCCGCCGCTTCGGCCTCACCGGCGAGGTGCCGTTCGTCGAAGTCGCCTGCGTGAAGGACTTTCCTGGGTCGTGGGCGGAATACCGCGTCTTCGAGACAGGCATACTGCAAATCCACCGGCGCATTTCTACGCCCGACGCACTGACGTGGACGGACAAGACCCGAGGCATGTATGCGGGCACGTATTTCGATTACGCGTTTGGCGACTTGAGCGATCGCTGCTTCGGTATCCCCACCATATGAAATGAGACATTTCGAGCCGAAGGAACCAGGTACACCACCCCTGTCCGATCTCCGGGTGATCGACCTATCCACCGTTCTCGCCGGACCCGGCTGCGCCCGTTACCTTGCCGATTTCGGAGCCGACGTCATCAAAGTGGAGCATCCCGCCACCGGTGACTCTTTGCGCAACATGTCCTGGCGGCATCCCAGCGATGGAACATCGTTGTTCTGGAAACTCGTGAATCGCGGCAAGCGCTGCATCACGCTCGACCTAAAGAATCCTGACGATCTGGTCTTCGCGAGGTCACTGATCGAGGATGCCGACGTCCTTGTTGAGAATTTCCGGCCGGGCAAACTCGAAGCGCTCGGTCTCGATCCAGTCGAACTGATCGCCCGCAACCCGCGGCTCGTGGTCACCCGCGTAACCGGTTTCGGCCAGACCGGGCCGTATGCGCATCGCCCCGGTTTCGCAACGATCGCTGAAGCGATGAGCGGGTTTGCCGCAATCAACGGCGAACCCGACGGTGCACCGCTTCTTCCGCCGATCGCCCTGACCGACGAAGTGACAGCACTGGCAGCCGCGTTCGCGACCATGGTGGCGCTCCATTCAGGTGTGGGACAGATCGTCGATGTCAATCTTTTGGAGTCGCTCTACCAGTTCATGGGCCCGTTGCCGTCTGCCTATGCCCTCCACGGCTATCTCCAACCGCGTCTAGGTTCAGGCATCTCCTACACGGTGCCCCGGAACACTTACCGAACAAACGACGACAAGTGGGTGGCAGTCAGTACGTCCTCAGACTCGGTAGCCGCCCGGGTGATGGCACTCATCGGCTGTGGGAACGACCCGAGATTCGCCACGTTCGAGGGCCGGGTCGAACACAGGGCTGAAATCGACCGCCTGATGTCGGAGTGGATCGGGCAACGCACGTTGGCCGAAGTGCTCGCCGCCTTTGAATCCGCGGAGGCTGCCGCGGCACCCGTGTACTCCATGGCGGACATCGCCAACGATCCCCACTTTGCTTTCCGAGAAGCAACAACCATCGTCGATGACACGCCAATGCAAGGATTAATCGCCCGACTGTCAAGAACCCCCGGCGTCATTCGTTGGGCTGGCCGCCCCCTCGGCGCCGACAACGACGAAGTCCGAGCTGAGTTCGCTGACCGGCACGCAAGTCGAACCGGACAGGATTGACTGAGATTCTTCCTACAAGTTGCTTCGGCTCATTACCAATCGCTCTTGCTGGCATCCATCACAGCTCGTGCCTTTGAGGTCCACCAGTTGGGTTGGTGCGGGAAGCCGGCAAGCCGAAGACGGCAAGTGGCACTGAAAATAAATCAACATCGGCGTCCGCCCGCAGCTGCGCACAAAACGACCGTCAACCGCTCCACTGCCCACCTCTGGTGGATTGACACCACAGAGTCCTGGCAAATGCCGACCAGAGATCCCAACACCTGGCCCTACCAGGAGAAGCTCACTCAGCCGAGGCAACCTCGATGCGGTCTTGGCGCCACTCCCGAGCCATGTCCAAGGCGAGATCTGCTCGATCGAGGATCTCTTCCGTGCTGAAGCCATGCGCCGGGTAACACGCAACTCCCGCCCACAAGGTCAGCCCAGGATCGTTTGCCGCAAGAGCCCTACGGATCCGTTCAACGGTCCAGATGGCACCGTTCTCCGACGTGTCCTCCAGGACCAAGGCGAATCCACCGTCCATCAACCGGCAGGCAGTGTCTGCCTCCCGGATGGTCGAAGTGATCGATTTCGCCACCTTGACCGGGTCCGCTGGGCGCGGCAGCCCAGCATTGAGTCCTTCGATCACCTCGATGAGTACGACGGCCACCGGCTTCAGATTTCGCCGCGCGGCCGAGATCCTCGCGTCGAGCGCAACGGTGAAGTACCCCTCGCTGAACAGCCCGGTCACTGAATCCGTGAGGGCATCCGCTTGCGTCGCTTTCCGCGTCGCCGTCAGCTGGATGCGGTTTGCCAGCTGGAGCTCGAGATCAGCTCTCTTACCTACTTCTTCTTCGACTGTCGTCTCGAGCTCGATCACCTTCGCGCTCAACTCACCGATCGCCCGGTGCGCGTTGCGCAGCAAGGCAACGAGACGGAAGGTGGCCACCCCAGCAACCAGTGCCATCGCTCCAGCCACCACTCCGAAAGCAACCTGGTTCCAGACAACCGAGGCGAGGCCCAACGCCAGACCCACAAGCCCGGCCATAGCTCCCACCAAGGCGCGCCGATCCACGCACTTAGGTTCGGACCAAAGGAGCCGGAATCAAGTCCCGGTCGGGCACGAAACGGCACACATTGTGCCCATTACCCACCAACTCGTACTAGCTGCTTGTTATGGCACCCTTTGAGAGCAGGGCATTCGATTCAAGCGGCTCGTGACCGCTCAACCAGATCAGCGATCTCCCCCATGATGCGCCCGAGTTCGAAGTCTTTCGGCGTGTAGACGGCAGCAACCCCGTTGTCGAGCAGAACCTTCCGATCTTCTTCTGGGATAATTCCGCCAACCACGACTGGAACCTGAACGCCAGCCTCTCGCAGGAGCCGCAGCACCTCCGGGACGAGTTCGAGATGGCTGCCCGAGAGAATCGACAAACCTACGACGTCGACGTCCTCATCGCGGGCAACAGCCGCAATCTCCTCCGGGGTCAAGCGGATCCCTTGGTAAATGACCTCCATGCCGGCATCGCGGGCAGCGACGGCCACCTGTTCCGCACCGTTGGAATGACCATCTAGACCGGGCTTGGCTACAAGAAGCCTTGGGGGCCCACCTGACATCGACTTGACTCGCTCGGCCACCGTCGCGAGCCCCTGAGTGATCCGAGCCGTTCCAGCCGCCGCGTTCACACCTGTTGGTGCGCGGTACTCCCCGAAGACGTCACGCAACACGTCCGCCCACTCGCCCGTGGTGCCGCCGGCTCGTGCCAGAGCAATGGTTGCGGGCATTACGTTGTCGCCTGATTCCGCAGCTCGGCGCAAGTGTTCCAGCGCAGCGACCACGGCTGACTGATCCCTGGAGCCACGCCAGCGCTCGACGTCCTCGATCATGTGCCGCTCGACGTCGGGATCGACGCGGAGGATGTGATCGTCATCGCCGACCAGCCCTGAAGGTTCCGACTCGGTGAAGACATTCACACCGACAACTGGCAGCTCCCCACTCTCGATCAATCGGGTGCGTTCGGTATGCGATTTGACGAGCCGATCCTTCAGCTCATCGATCGCAGCAAACGCCCCACCCAAGGCAAGCACCTCGTCGAGTTCAGCTCGGGCGGCATCCACGAGCTCGGCGGTCCTCGCTTCCACCACTCGTGAGCCGTCGAAGATGTCTTCGTATTCGAGAAGGTCGGTTTCGTAAGCAAGTACTTGCTGCATCCGAAGAGACCATTGCTGGTCCCACGGCCTGGGCAGACCAAGCGCCTCATTCCAGGCCGGAAGCTGAATCGACCGGGCGCGGGCTCGCTTCGACAGTGTGACACCAAGCATCTCGAGCACGATCCGCTGCACGTTGTTCTCGGGCTGTGCCTCGGTGAGCCCGAGTGAATTGACCTGAACGCCGTAGCGGAATCGTCGCAGCTTCGGATCCTCCACGCCGTAGCGTTCAAGCGTGATCTGGTCCCACAACGCGACAAACGCCCGCATCTTGCAGGTTTCTTCGATGAAGCGGATCCCGGAGTTCACGAAGAAAGAGATCGACCCGACCACTCGCGGGAAGCGTTCGGCCGGGACCTTCCCCGATTCTCGCACGGCGTCAAGCACATCGATTGCCGTGGCGAGGCTGTAAGCGATCTCTTGAACCGGCGTTGCCCCTGCCTCTTGTAAGTGGTAACTGCACACATTCATTGGGTTCCAACGCGGTACATGCTCATTGCAGAACACGATCATGTCGACAATCAAGCGTCGGCTTGGCTCCGGCGGGAAGATGTAGGTACCACGTGACAGGTACTCCTTGACGATGTCGTTCTGCGTGGTACCTCGCAGCTGTGAAGGATCTACCCCCTGATTCTGAGCATTGGCGATGTACAGCCCCAGCAACCATGCAGCGGTGGCATTGATCGTCATGGAGGTGTTCATCTCCCCGACCGGGATGCCATCGAGAAGCTCTTCCATGTTTCCGAGATGTGCGATCGGCACGCCGACCTTGCCCACCTCTCCCCGCGCCTGCGGCGCGTCCGGGTCATAGCCGGTCTGGGTGGGCAGATCGAATGCGATCGACAGCCCCGTTTGCCCTTTCGCCAGGTTTTTGCGGTACAGCTCGTTGCTTGCCTTGGCCGTCGAATGACCTGAATAGGTCCGCATCAACCACGGGGCGTCCCGTGAGGAGCGAGCTCCACTCTCGCCGCTGGTTACCATGCGGTAATTTTCGTCTCTCGCAACGGTGGTTGTCATCCTGACACTGCGTCAGGAATATTCAGCGCAACTCGATCCCCGGACCGCCCATCCCAACCAAGACCAGGCGAGTTGTCGTAGCGGCCCGAAACCCCTCTAACTATCGTTTCGCCCGGTTCACCCTGTTACTCGACTTACGCCAGGAATATCAGCGAAGGGATCTGCCGGAAGTTCAACCGCATGGCGCAAGACACGGAGGTACTTCCTCCGAGGGATGTCCACTGCACCGAGCGATGCGAGGTGGTCGGTGGTCCACTGGACGTCAAGCAGCATCGCTCCCCCTTCCCGCAGGATTTCGACGAGTCGGACGAGCGCCACCTTCGAAGCATCTCGGTAGACATGGAACATCGACTCCCCTGCGAAGAATCCACCGATCGCTACGCCGTACAGTCCACCAGCCAGTTGGCCATCGATGGTCCACGCCTCGATCGAATGGGCCCATCCCATCTCGTGGAGCCTCGTGTAGGCATCGATGATCTCCCCGGTGATCCAACGACCATCTCTGCTTGGATCAGCACATGCCTGGATGACTCGTTCGAACGCTTCGTCCACCGTGGTCACGTACCGGCGGCACGACTGGCGAAGGGACCGCGTCACCCGTAGATGATCGAGGGGAAGGATCCCCCTCGGGTCTGGGGACCACCACGCGACTGGCCCCCCAAGGTGACTCGGCATTGGGAACAAGCCGGCTCGATACGCAGCGAGCAGTGTTCCGGGTTCGAGATCTGCGCCGACACCGACGACGCCATTGCTGTCGGCCTCGTCAGCAGGCGGGAAGGCCCAACGCGAAGGAGGCGGCTCAATCCGCACTCTTGCATTGTGCCGAATGACGAACCCGCCTTGCTCACCGGCCGCGACTAGCCGAGCAGAGCCAGCGCATCGACGAGCACCGGAATCGTCGCAGTCGTGAGAGCAGCAATGTTCATGCGGCCGTTGTCGACGAGATAGATACCTGACTCTTCCCGCAGACGCAGTACCTCATCTTTCGTCAACCCCGACAAAGCGAACATCCCGCGCCCGGAGTCCACACCGACACAGCGAGTCAATCCTCGGCGTTGGATCTCGGCAGCCAGCTCTGAACGCAAACTGTTGATCCGGTTACGCATCCCGTCAAGCTCTGCAAGCCAGGAAGCCCGAAGACCGTCATCAGCGAGAATCAAGGGCACGAGTTGTCCACCATGTCTCGGCGGATTCGAGTAGATCGAGCGTGCACAAGCCTTGACCTGTGAGTACACCCGCTCGCACGTCTGGTGATCAGCGGCAGCCGTGACGAGAGCCCCGACCCTTTCACCGTACAGACCAAGGTTCTTGGAGAAGCTCACACAACAAAGCACGTCAACGCCGGAAGCGGTCAGCAACCGGACCGGGGCCGTGTCTTTCTCGACACCTTCACCCAACCCGATGTACGCGCTGTCGACGACAGCAACGAGATCGCGTTCCCTCAAGAAAGCCGCCAAGGACGCCCACTGATCGGTCGTGAGATCCTGACCGGTTGGGTTGTGGCAACACCCGTGCACCAGCACTGCGTCACCAGGTTGCGCCTTCTGGAGGTCCTCCATCATCTCGTCGAAGAGAACGGCCGCGGTAGCTGCCTCGTAGTAGCGATACCGTTTGAGGCTCAGCCCTGCATCTGCGAACACCGCAAAATGGTTCGGCCAGGTCGGCGAACTGATCCACACTGTGGATGCCGGGTTAGTGCGCCACAAAAGACGTGCAGCAACGCTAAGGGCGCCTGTCCCACCAGGCGTGTCGGCCACACTCACCCGACCCAACAGCTCGGCGTCAGCGTCTGGAAACAGCAGCGATAGGACAGCGTCAGCAAATTCCGCCGATCCAGCGATGGGCAGATAGTCCTTCGAACTTTCCGTGGCCAGTAACCGCTCTTCAGCTTGTTTCACTGCCCCGAACACCGGCGTGCGACCGTTCTCGTCGCAATAGACCCCTACTGTCAGGTTCAGTTTCCCGTTACGGGAATCGGCCTTGAAGATCTCGGTGATGCCGAGGATCGGATCGGGGGGCGCGGCGGTAACAGAGCTGAACACGGTTGGGACTCTAGCCACGCCGCCGGTCAAGCCACGCTGACATTTACGCGCTATGACTAGAAAGTGCCGTCAACGCGAGTAGTCGTAAAAGCCCTTGCCTGACTTCCGGCCCAAGTGGCCGGCCATGACCATGCGTCGCAACAACGGCACCGGAGCGAAGTTGGGGTCTCGGAACTCGGCATACAACGCTTCGAGAATCGCGAGGGAGGTATCAAGCCCGACCAGGTCGAGCAAAGCGAACGGGCCCATGGGGAAGTTGCAACCGCCCTTCATCGCGACATCGATGTCTTCCATGGACGCTGTGCCGTTCTCGAGCATCCGCACCGCGTTGTTGAGGTAAGGAAACAACAGTGCATTGACGATGAACCCCGCTCGGTCCTTCACCTCAACCGGACTCTTGCCGCATGCCTCGGCGAAATCCCGGACCCGGCTGATGGTCTCATCGGAAGTCACCAACGTCCGAACGATCTCAACGAGCGACATCAACGGAGCCGGGTTGAAGAAATGGACGCCGCAGACGTACTCCGGTTTGTGCGTCTCCATCGCCATCTCGATGACCGGGAGCGTCGAGGTGTTGGTCGCAAGGATCGCGTCGTCTTTGCAAATGTGGTTCAGCTCTCGGAACAGTTCCTTCTTTGTTGCAAGATCTTCTACGACGGACTCGATCACGAGGTCACAATCAGCGAGGTCGTTGAGAGAAGATGTCGCAGTCACTCGACCAAGGGTTGCCTGCTTTTCGGCCTCCTCGAGCTTGCCCTTGTCGACCTGCTTCGTGAGCGACATCTCAAGAGCAGCCAGCGTGGCGTCTGCCGTGGCCTGCTGGCGTGAGCGAAGCACCACCTCGAATCCGGAGCGGGCAGCCACCTCCGCTATCCCCGACCCCATGATTCCCGACCCGATGATGCCTACGCGCTTGATCGTCATGGCGCACAACCTACCGGTCGGTAGTTTCTAGGTTCCAGCGGGACGGTTCTCATGGCCCCGAGTATGTTGCCCGTTGTGGCCGATCCTCTCTCCGATGTCGAGCACACCGAGACCTGGCCTGAGCCAGTGCGGGCCCGCCTACAGAGAAGCAGGGAGGAGTTCCTGGCAGCTGCACGGCCACCCGTGCTCGATCTGTCCACCCCCGACGCGCGGGCGCTTGTCGCTGAAGTCGCGGCCGGAAGGAGTTCTCCATCTGTCGAATATCGATCGATCGTCTCGGTTGCCTCGCTACCACTATTTCCGGACGTTGTCACTGTCGTACGAGCGATGAAATCCCTGTTAGTTCTGCGAGGCGACCTCTTCTTCGACGAGCCCATAGGCCGACCAGGTACCTTGAGTCTTGTGCTCGGAACGATCGCATCAGGTGCTCCGGCAGTGCGCGGACTTCATCTCAACCGAGACATCGTCGGCGCGCTACGCGCGGGAGGTCTCGAAGTGATCAGCGTCAAGAGATCGACGCTGCCGACCCGATGTGTGCCGCTACGGCGCTTTGCACCTGTCTCTTATACACATCTCCGAGCCCACGAGACCA
>JANZZE010000045.1 GCA_026419545.1 Acidimicrobiales bacterium | reverse complement strand
GCCAACCGATGGCGGCTGGCGGCTCGAGCTGCTCGTCTACTCGTCCCTGTCGTTCGCGCTCGTCACTCTCATCACCGGAAGCGGCGGTGATCGACCCGTGCTCAATGCTCGCAGTCGGGCCGTAGACCGGTTCTAGGGGGATACCGGATAGTGTCGTGAACTCGGCATCTCGCAGTGGGGCTTGTTCGAACGCTTTCCGCCATTCGTCCTTAGAAGCCATGGCGTCCAGTATCGCCGACCCAGCGTCCCCCCGCTTCCCTTACGTCTGTGATGTCCGCCAAGCCGGCGCTACGATGGCGGCACGCCGCACGTGGCCGCCCAGCAAACGTCACCAACCATTGACGGACGGTCACGGCCCAACGGGCCGGTATTGCGGTGGATCGGGGTCCGGTGGACGGTGGACCTCCTCGAACCAGTAGGACCCACCAGGAGCTACCCTTGAAAACGGACGACCGCGCCCGCACCGAACTCCACGAACGACTGGACGCCACGTTGGGACCGAACGCCGCCGACACCCTCATGAGCTACCTACCCCCCGTCGGCTGGGCTGACGTCGCCACCCGCCAGGACCTCACCTACCTCCAGGGCCAGCTCGAAAGCCGCATCGACCGGCTCGAAAGCCGCATCGACGGGCTCGAAAGCCGCATCGACGGGCTCGAGGCTCACCTCGAGACGAAGCTTGAGGTGTTGAGCGAACGGCTCCAGAAGGAGTTCCAGCGTGGCCTGCGAGTGCAACTCCTCGCCATCATCACCTTACTCGTCACGCTCGGCGCTCTCGTTCGACTCTTTTGATTGCGCGGAGCGTCCGCCCACTCCGACTACGTCTCGTCGAGCGCGGCGTGCCTGAGCCGGTCAGGTAGGGTCAGGCCATGGACGCACAACGGCCTGATAGGAATCTTGCCCTCGAAATCGTCCGGGTCACCGAGGCAGCAGCCCTCGCGGCCAGCAGGTGGATGGGACGCGGTGACAAGGAAGGTGCTGACGGCGCTGCGGTCGACGCCATGCGCCTAGTACTCGGCACCGTCCCTATGGATGGGATCGTCGTCATCGGCGAAGGTGAAAAGGACGAAGCGCCGATGCTCTACAACGGCGAGGAAATCGGCGACGGAACTCCTCCATTGGTCGACATCGCCGTCGACCCGATCGACGGTACGACCCTCACCGCGAAGGGACGCGGCAACGCGCTGTCGGTCATTGCGTTGTCTGAACGAGGCACGATGTTCAACCCCGGACCATGTGTGTACATGGAGAAGATCGCCGTCGGTCCCGAGTGCGCCGGAAGGATTGACATCAACGCATCCGTCACCGAGAACCTGAAGTCCGTGGCGGACGCACTTGGCAAAGATGTCCGTGACGTCACCGCCGTGATCCTCGAGCGTCCCCGGCATGACGACATCATTGCCGAGGTGCGCGAAGCCGGCGCGAGGATCCGGCTCATCCCTGACGGTGACGTCGCCGGCGCGATCTCCACCGCGTGGCCTGATTCCGGGGCGGACATCCTCTTCGGGATCGGTGGTACCCCAGAAGGTGTCATCGCAGCTGCAGCGCTCAAGTGCATGGGCGGGGAGATGCAAGGAAAGCTGTGGCCCCGAAACGACGAGGAGCGCCAAGCCGCGATCGATCTGGGCTACGACCTCGACAAGGTACTGACGACTGAGACGCTGGTCGCCGGCGACAACTGTTTCTTCGCAGCGACCGGCATCACCGACGGGGAGCTCCTCAAAGGTGTCCACTACGACAAGCAGAGCGCGACCACTCAATCCTTGGTGATGCGGTCAAAGTCCGGCACCGTCCGCTTGATCAACGCCCGCCACCGCTCAAAGAAGTTGGCCGAGTACTCCTCGAACTACTGATCACACAGCACGGCTCAAGCCCGCATCATCGGCCGCGTCAATCGTTCACGGCTCAGACCCGGGCGAGCGCGGCGGGAAGCCCACCCAGGCGGCTGATCAGCCACCGGCGAGCCGACCGCGGAAGTGGGCTCTCGAGCGCGGCCACGATGCGATAACCGAGGCCGGGCACGCACAGCGGCCTGCCCGCTGCCGCCGCATCGAGGGCCTCGACCGCAACTCGTTCGGGCTGCATCCACGCGAACCGAGGGGCTGACTCATAACCAGAAACGGTGCCGAGATGACTCTGGAACTCGGTGTGGACATAACCGGGCAACACGGCGGTGGCGGTCACCGCCGTCCCGCGCAGTTCTTCGTGAAGCGACTCTGTGAATGAGGTGACAAAGGCCTTCGTCGCGGCGTACGTCGCCATCCGCGGCGCTGGCTGGTTCCCGGCCAGCGACGAGATGTTCAGGATTGATCCGCCAATTCGAGCGATCATCCCCGGCAGTACAGCCCGAGTCAGCCGTACCACCGCAGTCACGTTCAGATCTATCTCGGTCTGCTCACCGTCGACTGGAAGTTCCCAGAACGCCCCGGAGGTGCCAACCCCGGCATTGTTGACGAGAAGATCGACGGGCGGCTCGGCGCTGGGCTCAGCCAAGCGGGCTTCAACCGCAGCCCGGCTCTCCGGATCCGAGAGGTCAGCGACAATCACCTCAACTACGGCGCCGCCTCGACTTCGCCGACGCAACTCCTCGGCCAGCGCCTCGAGCTGCTCTCGGCGGCGAGCAACAAGCACGACTCGGCGCACTCCGCGATCGACCAGTTCCCGGGCGATGGCTGCCCCGATGCCACTCGAAGCACCGGTCACCAGGGCGGTCGGCCACGGCGCAACTAGCGGGCGGGCACCATTGGCTGCCATGACACCGGACCCTACTCTCCAACAACGGCGACAGGCTCGGCGATATCACCAGAGAACGAGGCGGATCACCCAGACCGGGATCAGGAGCAGGATCTCGACCAGTGCCAAGGGTACCGACACTGCTACAGCAATGAGGAACGGCGGACTGACGAGCCGCAGCGCAGCGCCGTACTCGGGGAAATCCCCGTGGGCCGCGAGCAGCAATTTGGCCACGTGCCACAGGTCCCGTGGAAGCCCTCTGACCCACCTCCAGCCCTGTTCGCGGCCCCGGTCGACGCTCTGTTTCGCAAGGGCCCCAAGATCCTGAACATGGGCCTTGAGTAGACCGGGGTCCTCACGCAGGCGTTCCGACAAGTCAATTGCCTCACCCAAGGCCCGGGCGAACAGCCACAAGACAAGCCATGGTGTGGTCAGGATCGCGACCACCACTGTCGTTACGATCCACAGCAGCCAGCTGCGGGGAAAGCCGCGGACCAACAGTGCCGCGACGATGAAAGCGTCAGCAGCGGCCGATGCCGCCGCAAGCACCTGAGCCATGACCTGCACGCGCCTTGCCATCGGCCCGAGTTGCCCCAACGATCTGCCGAGTCGGTCAAAGCCAGCACGCCCCCTGTTGGCGATGTTCCGAGCCGAAGGGCTCGGCGAAGAGCCGGACACGGACGGATCCGACGACCGCCCCGATCCAGCTGCACGCGAGCGAGGCGTCGCACCCTTCACACCGGCTGACGGCCGATCCACCCGATCCGACCCCGGCGTGCTGCCGGCCCCCACCGATCAGCTCCTCACGGCGACGCGCAGTTCTCGCAAGCCCCGGAGCACGAAGTGGTCACGGTAGATCGGCTGGGTCGTGATGAGCTCCATGTCAGGAAAGCGCCTCACGAGCGAACCGATGGCGACCTGACCTTCAACACGGGCAAGCGACGCGCCGAGGCAGTAGTGGATTCCGTGCGAAAACGTGAGGTGGTGATTATCAGCCCGACCGACATCGAGCCGATCAGGGCCGGTGAAGCGAGCAGGGTCACGGTTTGCAGCCGCAAGCAGGGTGATGACCTGTTCACCTGCTCGGAACGTCCGGCCACCGACCTCCAAGTCTTGCGTCGCGATACGCCCGGTCAGATGTACTGGTCCATCAAATCGCAGGAGTTCCTCCACCGCGCTCGGGACCAACGCGGGGTCAGAAACAAGCCGATCGAGTTGGTCTCGGTGTTCGAGCAACGCTTTCATGCCGTTGCCGATGAGGTTCATGGTCGTCTCATGGCCAGCAATGAACAGCAGCAGCGTTATCGACCGCAGCTCCTCCTCGCTGAGCATGTCGCCTTCTTCCTCCGCGGCGAGCAGAGCACTCACGAGGTCGTCACCAGGATTCTTCCGCCGCTCCTCGAACAAGTCGTTGAAATAGCTGACGATGTTCATGACCCCAACCACGCCAGCTTGCATCACTTCAGCGTCGAGCACGCCGTCGAGGAGACGACTCGCGTCAGATGACCATGGCCCGAACAGGTCGCGATCGGAAAGCGGCACACCCATCAGCTCGCAGATGACGGTGACGGGCAGCGTGTAGCCCAAGTCGCTGACGACGTCGAGCTCGCCCCGGTTGGCCGCATCGTCGAGGATCCCGTCGACGATTTCTTGGATGTGCGGGCGAAGTGCCTCGACCCGTCGGGGTGTGAATGCTTTGCTCACGAGCTTCCGGAGTCGGGTGTGGTCGGGCGGATCGAGGAACAGCAGCACGTTGGCGGGCGTGAAGGTCAGCATCGTGCGCATGTCCAGCTGAGTTGGATCAACGCCCTGCGGCAGCGGCCGGTGCACCGGATTGCTACTCCAACGCACATCCCGCAGGACTGCTTCGCAATCTGCGTAACGGGTCAGGATGAACGTTCCCGGATCGAATGGGCTCGGAAACACCGGCTCGTTGGCCCGCAACCAGTGGTAAAGCGGGTGAGGATTGGCCCGGATCTCCTCACTGAACAGGTCGAGCTGTCCGGAGGCGACGGCTGCAGCGTACGGTGGTTCGACCTCGACCTCAGTCATAGGAGCGACCTTATCGCCAGGGCACCTCGCTCCAACGCCGCTCGCCAGGAGCCATCGTGAACGGTGAGCCAAGCGTGGCCGGATGGAGTGGGCAACAAGTGGCCATCTCAGTCACTCGGCACTATTCGACCGCTGGCTCGCGCCGTCGACCCCGCGTGATTCGTGCAAGCTCTTCGGCTGATTCGAGCGTTGAATGCACGAACCCTTCCACCGCTTGTTTCCGGGCCTGCACCGCATGCTCGAGCGCGGCTCGCTTCTCCGCCAGCGCTTCCCGCTTGCCTGCGATCGCCTCGCTTGCATGCCCCCGGCTCTCGTGAAGCGCGCTCGCCATGTTCGAACCGGCTGCCATCACGGCACGGCTGGCCCTGTTCCAATGGGCCCGGAACATGCCGATGTCAAAGCTCCCGTCCCGTACCCGAGCCGAGTTCTTGGCCCATTCGGGTGGGACCTTGAGGTCCTTCACGATTCCGACGAAGCTCAGGCCCTTCAGGATGTAGTACGTCGGGTCCCACTCCCACCAGAAGAACCCCTGGCGAGCCGACGCCGGGTAGTAGTGGTGATTGTTGTGCCACCCTTCACCCATCGTCAGGACGGCAAGGATGGCCGAGTTCCGGCTCGTATCCTCCGTGGCATAACGGCGCCGACCGAAGACGTGGGCCAATGAATTGATGAAGAACGTCGAGTGCCAAAGCAGCACTGTCGACGTGAAGAACCCGACCACCAAGCCCCGCCAACCGTCGATCAGGAAACAGGTGATCCCAAGCATCCAAGGACCGATCCAGTCGAACTTGTTGAGGAACCGCAGCTCCGGGAACCGGGCAAAGTCCTTTATGCGATCGAATTTGGTCTCGGTGTGCTTGTTGCAGAGGATCCAGCCGACATGGCTCCACCAGAAGCCCTTCTGGGGCGAGTGGATGTCGTTGTCGGTATCCGAGTAACGGTGGTGATCACGATGGTGCGCGGCCCACCACAGCGGACCCTTCTGCGCACAGGTGGTCCCTCCGAACGCCATGATGAACTGCGGGACACGCGCCAACTTATAGGACCGGTGCGAGAAGTACCGGTGATAGCCCGCAGTGATGAAAAACATGCGCCCGAAAAAAGTGATCAACAAGAGCACCAGCGACTTCAGACTCACCCCGGTGAACACGATCAGCACAGGTGAGAGGTTGACGAGAAGGAAGGGGAGCGACGCGACGAAGTGAAACTTCTCCTCGTTCGGCCTGGGGGGGCGATAGCCCGATCGAGTGGAAGGCGCTGGCGACGCCGGTTGCTCAAGTGTGGCCGGATCCTGGGTGAGTGTCATGGGTTGGGGATGCCTTCGGTCAAGCAACTGAAAGGCGCACTCTACCCGACCTACTGGTAGGTAGGCGAAGTGTCTCATGTCATAGCCACAATTGATCCGCCCAACCGACGACGCGACTGCACTTGAGCACGCACCCACCGGGGAACTGCGCGAACATCCGACTGACCCAGCAACCACACGGCGAGCGTTCGTGGCCTTGGGTGGCGCCGCGTCTGCGGCCGCGCTGGTCGCGGCGCTCGGAGCGCGTAGCATCCGTGGCCGTTCCGTAGTGGAGAACGCCCGCACAAGCGCGACGCTGCCAACGCCGAACCGATCGGCTGGCAGGGAGTCACCTTGCACGAGCTCCTCGACGAAGCGGGTGTCGTCACTGGCGCAACCCAGATCGTCGGACGTTCCGTCGATACTGATCGCAGTGCTGCCGTGAAACCCCGATCTTTCTCGGTGTGACGGCACCTCACCGGTTCGGGTCACCAACTGATCGCGGACCAATGCAGCGTCTCCCAGCCCCAAACGACCATACAGTCCCGCCCGCTCGATCAAGAGGGAGAACGCTGGTGAGCGCCGAGTTGATTCACCTGTCGACGGTGACGGTGTCCGTGTCCTCACAATCAAGATCGAGAACGCTGACGAGCGGCGCGGCGCTGTCGCTCGGCATGCTTTATCTGGCGGGTCATCTCCGCCATTCCTTGTCCGAGCGAGCGTGGCGACCATCCTAGCTCCCGGCGCAGCTTTGCGCCCGAGTAGGCAGAGTCGTGGGTCGCGACAGCAACCGTCTCGGGCACCATGTCCGGCGGCTGCCCAAACCATCCAGCGACCTTGGCGCCTGGTATCGCCAGGGCGCGGACCCATGCAGTCGGCAGGAACACAAACGGCCCCCGCCGACCAGCAGCCCGGCAGATGATGCGCAACCATTCTGCAATGGTGACGACATCGGCGACCACGAGATACTCATCCCCGTCGGCGCCATCCTCGGCAATCCGCAAAATGGCGTCCGCGCAGTCGTCAACGTTGACAACCGACTGACGTACGTCTGGGAGGTAACCGACCGGGAGAGGGTAGAGCGTGTACAGGCGGATCAGGTCGTACATCGTGCTGCGGTCACCGAACCCGTAGATCCCGCCGGGTATCGCGATTCGAACTGGTGCGCCCTGGGCCGCCAACCCGCGGGCGAACAGGTGCGCCTCACGCTTGGTCTCTTCGTAGACCGCCGCTGGCGGACCATCGTTCCAATAGGTCTCATCCTGGGGATCAGCATCCGACGGCGTGGCACCGAGCGCAGCCAACGAACTGACGTGAACCGCCGGGATCGAGCGCTCAGCGGCACCACCGAGCACGTTCTGGGTCCCTTCTACATTCACACGTCGGAGCTTCTCAGGATCACGCGGCCCGAACTCAACCAACGCCGCACAGTGAATCACCAGGTCAACCCGGTCGAGCGCAGCCTCAACCGAGGCCTTGTCGGCCACATCGCCGAAGGCCAGCTCGACGTCCAGACCCTCGAGCCGCGACCGGTCACTGGA
Organism: Acidimicrobiales bacterium; assembly: GCA_026419545.1. Lineage (GTDB taxonomy): Bacteria > Actinomycetota > Acidimicrobiia > Acidimicrobiales > Acidimicrobilacustridaceae > JANZZE01. Next base: position 12,971 of record JANZZE010000045.1, on the reverse strand, counting down.
TTCACGCACCAGCGCGCGAACAAGGTCACCACGCGCGGAGAGCTGCGAGGCAATCCGACTGCCGAGGAAACCGGTGGCACCAGTGATGAGGACTCGCATCGAGAGGGTGTCTAACGAGCTGATGGGCGGAACACCGCGACAGCCACTTCGTCGGAGACGTGCCGGAACGTCAGCTCGAGCGGCATCCCGATTTCCAGCTCGCCCGGGTCACAGTCGACGATCTGGGTCATCATGCGCGGGCCCTCCTCGAGATCGACGACCGCCGCGATGTAGGGCACCTGTTCATCGAACGGGGGCAGGTCATTCACATGAACCGTCGAGTGCGTGTAGAGCCGCGCCCGGCCTGACGCCTCGATCCAGGTCACCTCATCGCTCCAACACTCGGGGCAAAACGGCCGGGGGTAGTAGTGCACCACTCCGCAACGGTTGCACGAGCGCAACAGCAGCTTGCCCCGGCGGGCCGCTTCCCAGAACTCCCGGGTTTCATCCTCGATCGTGGGCAGATCGAACCGCACAGAACCTGTGGCCATGCCTTGACCCTACAACTCGCTGGCGGAGCCCGCCGACACTCGTTCGATCCTCGACTCCTTGGCTCGCCCTTAAGGGCAGTCAGCGTTTGCCCGTGCCACCCTCAGTTGGGGTGTCTTTTGCATCGGCTTGTTCCTCGGTGTAAGCCGCGCACAGCTTCTCGCCTTCGAGCCCACGCTTGCGGTCGGACGCACCGGTGAGGAACCCATCACGGAAGGCCTGAATCCGCTGAAAGGCCGATCCGGTCTTCGTATTGCCCTTCTCATCAGGTCGTTCGCTGAACGCAAGAAAGGCGGCAATCCCTTCATCGAGATCCCCAGGGGAAAGAAGCAGATAGTCATCTGGCGTGTTGCGGTCACCGCGAGCGATGGATGCCGCCCAGGTCCCGGTGAAACACGATTCCTGGAGCGACGTGTACAGGTCGGCTTCCTTCTTGCCGCTCTGCATTTGCACCGAAACGGCCCACTGATGGGCGAACAACGTCATGAGACCAAAATCGCCGAGCTCGTCATACACCGCTCGCGTGAAATCATCGTCGTAGTACACGACATTGTCCGGCTCGCAGTAGAAGACCGCGTCGACCGCCTCGTCCCGGGTCAGCTGTTTGGTACCACACGTCGGGTAGTCGCCAGCATCCGACGAATACGGGACGATCTCCGCTATCGGTTCCCAGGGCGAATCGATGCTGGCGGCGATATCCGACCAATACTCGTTCAAGTCTTTGGAGGCTGTAATCAAAATGTCGTCGTAGGGAGCATTTCCTTTCGAGGCTGCGTCCTCAACATCGTTGAACGGGATCTGGAATACGCTCAGCTGGGTGTGCTCATACGACGCACACCTGCTCGCTCCGTTCTCGAAGCCGTCTTGCATCGCGCTGACCCGGTCGAAACCGGAGCCATGCGCTCCTTGGCGCATGGCTTCGGAACCAACCGGGTCGGCGAATTTGAGCCCACCGGCCATCATCAACTGGAGATCGGCGATCTGAATCTTGAGATCCCCGTCGGCTTCGAGCAGATGCTTGGAGTACGCGCCGGCGAAGCAATCCGCCTGTAGCTCTTTGAGGATCGTCGGCGGGTTCTTGGCATGGAGTCCCGATCGCTTCTGGATCGCATGCCCCCACTCGTGCGCGAACACGAAGGCCACGGTGTACTGACCAAATTCGTTGTAGAGCTCTGGAATCAGCTCCTCCTCGTCCCAGGCGACCAGATCGTCCGGGTAGCAGTAGAAGGCGTTGCCTTTCCACTCCTGGTAGGTGCCACGTTCGGGCCCACAGGCAGGCGGACGTTTGGTGGAGCTGTACGCGTGGAAACCACCACTGATGGGCTCGTACTCGATGTCATAGACACGAGGCATCTGGTCAGCCCACCACGACTCGAGATCGTCGAAAATGATCGGTAGGAGGTCATCCAGCGGGATCTTCTTGGGCGTTTCCTTTTTCTAGGCCGTCGTCGAGGGAGCAGCGGTCGCAGTAGTGCTCGTGCTCTGGGCCGCCTGTGAAGACGGCTTCTCGGTCTTCGCGCACGCCCCGACGATCAGGCCAACCGCTGCAACGGCTCCGGCGAGGATTCGTGCCCTGCTCCGCTTCATCAATCCCCTCCCCTGCTCACGCCACCCGGTTTCCGGAACGGCTTGCCTGCAACCTTGCTGTGCCTGCCGGAAGGCTGTCGCATCCACCACACGCCCTGGATGCACCGTGCTCTGCGGTTGGTCATGACTATAGATGCAATCGACGTCAGCGAGCGGCAGGTGGGCACTCAGCAATCCCTGAGGCCAGAGCGCTCGTTGTCAAAGCGACGTCGCAGCTCCTCGGCCGTCATTGGGCGAGCAAAGTGATAGCCCTGCGCCAGGTCACAGCCCAACGCAGCCAACCATTCAGCCTGATCGTCCCGTTCCACACCTTCGGCGACCGTCGACAAGCCCAGCCGTTGGGCGACATCGACGATCGCCGCGGTGATAGCAGCATCGCCCGAGTCACGGCCAAGCCCGTCGACGAACGTCTTATCGATCTTGAGCGCATCGACGGGAAAGTGCTTCAGGTACGACAACGAGGAGAAGCCGGTGCCGAAGTCGTCGAGCGCCAGTCGCACCCCGAGCTCCCGCAAGCGCAACAGCACCGACCTGGTGGTGAGGGCGTCACCGAGCAACGCGTTCTCAGTGATCTCGAGATGGACTGCGGCTGGCTGCACGCCGGTGAGGTCGATCACCTCGCGGATGTGGTCGACCAAACCCGCATCGACGAGTTGCCGAGCTGACAGGTTGATATAGACGGGGATCGCTTCGCCACTCACCGGATCGAGATCCCAATCCGACGCTTCAGCGCAGGCTCGACGCAGGACCCAGTCGCCGATCTCCACGACGAGTCCGGTCTCCTCAGCAACCGACAGGAAGCTCTTCGGGAACAGCAGGCCACGCTCAGGATGCCGCCACCGCACCAAGGCCTCGACACCACGCACACGACCCGACGACAGATCGACCACAGGCTGGTAGTGCAGCTCGAGCTCGTCGCGCTCGAGCGCCCGCCGAAGCTCCCGCTCAATATCGAGCCGTTCCACCAGCTGCAATCGCAGCCCGCCGTCGAAGACCTGGACCCGGTCCCGGCCGCGGGCCTTGGCCTCATACATCGCAGCATCGGCGTCCCGCAACAGATCGATTGGACTGGCGCCGCCGGTACCGATCGCCACCCCGATGCTGACCGTCACGTAGATCTCATCGCCCCCGACCGTCAGTCGGCCCGCGACGTCGCAGCGGACCCGGTCAGCGATCTCGTGGACTTCGGCGGCTGTTGCCACGCCAGGGCATATCACGACGAATTCGTCCCCTCCGAAGCGGCCAGCGCGGTCGTGGGGGCGGACCGCACTGGCCAGTCGCCGGGCGAACAAATGCAGCACCTGGTCGCCCGCGTGATGGCCGAGGCTGTCGTTGATGATCTTGAACCGGTCGATGTCCAAGAAGAGCACCGCGACCTTCCCGCCGAAACGGTGGGCGTTGGCCAGCGCCACCTCGAGGTAATTGATGAGCGGTTTGCGGTTCGGCAGACCCGTGAGCTCGTCGTGATCAGCCTGATACTGCAGACGCGCTTCGAGTTCCTTCTGCTCCGACATATCACGGCTGATGCTGGCGAGGAACTCGACGGCGCCGTGTTCGTCGCGACTGGCCAGAAGCACTTGGGACACGGGGCGGCTCGACCCATCCGAAGGACGCACGAGCTCCAGTTCTCCGCTCCATAACCCTCGCTCGAGCGCAGCCGGTAGGGCTTCGTCGACGAATCGACGGAATGAGTCAGCGGAAAGGAAGTCCCCGGGCGAGAGCGAACTGATGTCGACCTGCGAAGAGATACCCATGGCCCGTCGAGCGGCCCGGTTGAGGTACTGCGGTCGGCCTGAACCATCCGTGATGACGACGAGATCGCTGGTGCTTTCGATGATCGACTGGAACCGCGAGGCGTTCTGACGAGCATCGACGAGATCGGTGACGTCCATGATCGTGCCGACCACTCCACCGTTTGACGGATCGCCGTCGTGGATCGGCGAGGTCTGCCCAACGACTTGGTGCACGGTGCCATCTGCGTGAACCACCCTGAATCGACCGCGGTACTCAATCCCACGGGCGATTGCCTTCCTCCATTCCGAGGCGACACGCTGGCGGTCATCGGGATGAATGGTTGCGAGGAATTCGCCTTGCTCGACCTGGCTCGACGTGAGCCCCGAGATCTCCCGGAAACGATCGTTTACATAAAGCACCTTGCCGTCAGCATCGAGCTCGAATATCCCGATCGGCGCGGACGCAGCCAGCGACCGGAAACGGTTCTCGCTTTCGCGTAACGCCCACTCGGCTTGCCGCCTCGCGGTCACGTCGCGGCCGTGGAGGACGACGCCTTCCACCGCCGGGTCATCGAGCAGGTTCTGGAGACGAACGTCGACGTGGATGTAGCAGCCATCGGACCGCAATGCCCGAACCTCGAAGTTGGCAGCGCCCCCTGGCTGGTTCCGGACCTTCTCAAACAGCGCGGCCGCATAGTCAGCATCTGCCGGGTGGGCGAGCGTCACCAGGTCGACACCGATGAGGTCATCGGGATTCATCCCCAGGTTCGGGCCAACTGCAGGGCTCGCAAACGTGGCCCGACCATGTCGGTCGAGGACGATCAAGATGTCGTTGCTGTTGGCTACGAGCGCGTGGAAGCGGTTGTGTGAGGCTCGGAGTGCTTCCTCCGCTTCGACCCGGTCGGTGACGTCGCGAAGTGTGTTCACGACGCCTCGCACCTTGGGATCATCGAGCAGGTTCAGGCCGGAGACCTCGATCCAACGCCACCTGCCGTCACGGTGCCGAAAGCGTCCAACGAACCGAAAGGTCTGTGCAGATCCGTTGCGCACTGAAGCGGAGGCGGCACCAGCAGCGTCCAGATCATCTGGATGGATGAGGTCACCGGCACGGAGCTTCGAATACTCCTTCGGGCTGTAACCAAGGACGTGCTCAACCGAAGGGCTGACGTAAACAAACGAGTAGTCCCGGTCGACGACGACAACGGCCTCGTTGGTCAGGTACGAGATCGCATCGAACCGATCGCGCATTCCGAGAAACAGGTGGATGCGCGACGCGACGACGCCCACGGCGATCGAGGCGAACACTGTCGTTGCAACGACCAATCCCGCCGTGAACACCAGGAGCACGAAGCCCGCCAATGCGACGCTCGCCATCGCCGCAAGCCAGCGCCGGTTCGCCGCAGCCGTTATGCGCCCACGCCGCTGTTCTGCCGCGTCGTCGGCGGCTGGCCTCCTCGTGTTCATCTACAGCGAGATTATGCGCGCGGAACGTGGGAGCACCGATCTGGCTCCTGCCACACCGTCAGCCTGTGACATCACGCCGGTTCGACACCGTTGAGGTCAGCGACGACCGCAAGCAGGTCACCCTGGTCATAACAATCCACCGCGATCAGGTTCGGGATTCGGCCGCGCCGTTCGCGACACGCATCAACGCGGGCTTGCAGCACCTCTCGCTGGTTGGCGGCCTCAGCCGCGCGCAGGTCCGGCGAACCCGTGTTGAGCCAATGGTTCAGGAGGAACAGCTCACGTCCAGTCCCGCCCCGCTTGGGTTCACAATTGAACTCGCTGATATCACGAAAGGTGTACGGGGTCTCTTCAAAGCTGTCGTAGGCGGGGTGATACCAGGCTGGTGGAGGGCCCTGGTGCTCGGGAAACACCAGTATTTGTCGCCCGGTAGCGATCATCTCGCCAAGCGTCGGCCACGACTCGCCCGGCGAATGTGTCCAGACGCGATCAGCGAGCCCAGCAGCAGCGAACGCCTCTGCGGTCTCTGCGGGAGTCACATAGTCCTCGATGATGAGGATCACGACCTCATTCGGCCGTTCGGTGAGGAACGACCGAAACTCGTGCTGCACCTCGTCAAAGGGCGTGGCCCCGAGTTCGCAGAAGTTGTGACACAGGTAGATACCTCTGGGCTTGCCGGTCACACTGCCGGCTCTCGCGCCCGGGTCGCCGACGAAGCTGAGCGGTCGGGACCGCCGGACAGCGGCACCGTCGCGTACACCGGCGACCGACCGATCACGGAGAGCACCTCGACCGCGCCGACGTAGGCAAGCAACGCTCCTACGACCATCACCACGGCGGTGACCACCAGAGCTGCGTTGGTGATCACAATGAACCCGGCCACGAGCAACGCCCCGGCGCGCACGACGCGACGGAGTCGGGTCTGCGGAGTACACACGACGTGGGTCTCAACCCAATCGCGCATCGAGCGGTATGACAAGCGCCCACCCGCGCCAGCCGCGGAATTGGCAACCGCGGTGATAAGTACGCCGTAGCCGGCCATCCACACCACCTCTGACCGGAGGTCACCGGTGATCACATCGATCGTTGCCCTCAACGCCGCGCGCAGGTCTGGGTCGGGCAGGCTCGCAAGCGCGAAATGCCGAACAACTGCGACGACCAGCAGAACGAATCCCGCGGACGCCATGACCCCCAGTCCCACGGCTGACACCCCGCGCCGCCGATCGGCTGAAAGCGCGACCGAAGCCACAAACCCTCCGATCGCCCCGACGAACAGGATCACGACTAGTTCACCCAGATCTTCCCCCACTTGCCAGAGCGCGAGCCCCCGGACTTCGTTGGTCAGATCGACGAGCACATCGCCCACATCGCTGGGGATCTGCTTCGCGACGTCGGGGCTGGTGACTTCCAGCGCCCTCGTATCACGCTCATGCTGTCGACGAGATTGAGCACCACCGAATCGCCGTTCTTGGCGAACACCGCGTCATGGGCCGAGCGGAGGGCTTTCTTGAACACCTGCTTAAACGCGTCCGTCTGCACAACCGCCTCGACCGCCACCAGGATCACCGAGCGATACGACACCAACGAACTCGGCCCCCGTTGGACGATCTGATCGGTGACGGTCTCCGCCAACGTGGCCCGTACGACCGACGAATCGAGGAGTTCAGTCGCCCTCGCCGTGCACTCGTCGGGACTGAACACTGTGGCGCGGATCCAACCCAACAGGACCGCAAGCGCGAGTGTGATCGACGACACGCCGAGCAAGAACTGACTCCAACGCTGACGACAATGGCCTGCCTCGATCGTCGGTCCAGCGCCCAGTCCTCGACTGCTGACGGATTCACTCCAAAAAAACGAACGACACTTATCGGTATCACCGGTATGTGCTCGATGCCCGCGACAAGCGGTCACGCACCGCTACGCCGATCCCGACCGGTGGCGGCGGCACGACCAACAACACCTCGATGCCTAGGCGGTCAGCCTGGCGGAGGCGGTCATAGAGCACACGGGCATAGTCGTCCGGCTCTCCTGCCGGCTCGAGTTGGATCACTTCGGCATCGCCCGTGGCGACCATGGTCGGAGCGAGAACACCCACCCGCGTTCGAGGATTCAGGGCCATCTGATCAGCGACGGCCTGGGACAACAGATGCTCGAGGTCGTGGAGTCGATCCACGTCATGAGGATCGACCACCACTACTCGGGCCCGGGGTGAATAGTGCTGAGCCAGCATCCCAGGTGCGCGGGCCGGACCGTCACCCGACCACCAACGCGCCGGCCCACCGACCACTCCCATCACCTCGTCGAGGCCGATCGCACCCGTCCGCACGATCTCGGGCACGTCGGTGGTGAGGTCCACGATCGTCGATTCCACACCGACCGGGCAAGCGCCTCCATCGAGCACATAGTCGACGTCCACGCCCAGATCACTCACCACATGGTCCGCAGTCGTCGGGCTCACCCGGCCGAAGCGATTCGCCGACGGTGCGGCGACGCCAGCGCCGAACGCAGCCAGCATCTCCAACGCGAGCGGGTGGTCCGGCACACGCAACCCAATCGTGTCCCGGCCGCCGGTGACGACATCGAGGACGGCCGGCGCCCTGCGCAAGAGCATGGTCAACGGACCGGGCCAGAAGGCCTCGGCCAAGCGACGGGCCGCGACCGGAACACTCGCTGCCCAATCGTCGAGCCACGAGGGATCCCCGAGGTGCACAATCAGCGGATGAGAACGGGGCCGCCCCTTCACGGTGAAAATCCGGCCGACCGCACGCGCCGAGCGGGCGTCAGCACCGAGCCCGTACACCGTTTCGGTCGGGAACGCCACCAGGCCGCCTGACGCAAGAACCCGGGCGGCCTGGTGGGGATCAGTGCCGATCGGAGGGCGACCCTCAGTCACCAACCAGCGGTCCTTCCGTGCACACCACCAACACCTCACTGCGGGACCCGAGATCGAGCCCCCAGTCGCTGCGACGAGTCAGCCCGTCGACCAGTCCGGCGAAGGCAGCGGCACCAGACGCGTTGACCCAGATGCCGTGATCGCGCAGCACATGACTCGCCGCGAGCGCATGGGCGTCCGTCACCGCAATGAACCCGTCGAAGGTCCGGCGAACAACCTCCCACGCCAACGGGGAGGGTAGGCCTCGCGCCAACGAATCCATCACCGACGGCGCTGCGGCCGGCAGCGCAACGCGCCGGTGCGCTCGGATTGACTCGATAAAGCATCGTGCCTCCGCCGGTTCGACGCCAATCAACCGCAAATCGGGAGGGAATCGCCGGATCTTGCCGGTCGCGGTGAGTCCCGGCTCGACCCGGTAGTAGTTGCCAGCCGCAGCGGCAAGCGCTCCAGTTCCGAGCGGGACGAACACCGCGTCAGGGACCCTCGCGCCGCGACTTTCAAGTTCCTCGTCTACTTCCTCGAACACCGTCGTGTATCCGTCAGTCACCCAACCCGGGATCTCTGTGAACCCGTGCCACGATGAATCCGACAGCACCACCACTTCCGGCGCGGTCTGCCTGGCGGCTCGGGCCAACGCCTCGTCGTAGCTGACCGCTTCGGCGTCCACAGTTGACCCTTCCCGTTCGATCGCCACGAGTCGGGCAGCTGCCGCGGTCCCAGGAACGTAGGCGACACACTCGAACCCCAACCAACGAGCGGCGCGGGCAGCCGCGATGGCGAAGTTGTTGTCACTGACGACAACGATACGAAGGGCGCAGGCCGGAGCGATCCGCTCGCGCAATTCTTCGATCGTGTCCCAACGCGCTGGTCGACGACCCAGCCGTGCCATCACCTCGCGATACAGGGCCCACGTCGCCCCGAGGATCTCATAGGACTGCAGACCGAGTCGGCTCGACTCGTCCTTCAACCACAGACGGCGTAACCCGAGATCAGCAGCCAGGTCGCTCATGTCGAGCAACGGCGTCGGTGCATAACCTGGAAGCCGGTTGTGCAAGGCCCTGGGGAAGTTCAGTCGATGCTTCCGATCGTCATGCACACGGTCGGGATTGGCCGCGAAGTCAGCGTCCATCGATCTGCGACCGTATCGTCACCAAACCCCGGTCAGCTGAAGACAAGCGGGGCACTCGTGATGCCGGCGATGACCGTCGACGCAAGTCGCGTGACCGGTCCGGCCGGCTCGACGCGCCGGAACCTTTGCAACAGCTCTTCCAACATGATCCTGCCTTCAAGCCGGGCCAGCGCGGCACCGATGCAGTAATGCTCACCAAATCCGAACGCGAGCTGCGCGTTCGGCTCGCGCCCGACATCGAGCTGGTCTGCAGTGGGACCGAACACCTCTTCGTCGCGATTCGCCGACGCATACAGCAAGAGGAGATGGTCCCCCTCCGCAATCGGCAGGCCACCGATCTCGGTATCGACGGTCGCAGTCCGCATGAACGAAATGACCGGTGTCGTCCACCGCAAGAGCTCTTCAACAGCTCGCGAGATAAGCTCGGCATCGGCTACCAGTCGCTCCCACTGGTCGGGGTGCTCGGCAAGCGCGACCAAACCAGCTGAGATCAGGTTTCGCGTAGTTTCGTTACCAGCCACGAGCAGCTGCCCGCAGAACATCATGAGCTCGGCTTCGTCGAGTTTCTCTCCGTCCACAGTGACCGTGGCCAGCGTGGACACGAGGTCATCTCCGGGATCGACCGCCCGTTCTGCGATTCGCTCGAGGAAGTAGGTCGCCATCTCGGCCGCAATCGCGTTGTTCTCCTCGGACGGCTCGGTCGCCAACTCGATCAGTGCATCGGTCCAGCGCCTCATATCCGGCCAGTCACGTTCCGGAACTCCGAGCATGTCGGCGATGACGAGGAGAGGGAACGGCACTGCAAGTGCTTCGACCACGTCGACCGGCTCGTTCGGAGATACATGGTCCAACAGGACGCGGGCTCGCTGGCGTATCACCGGTTCAAGCGCACGGATCTTCGAGGGCGCGAAGGCGGGCTGGACCAACCGCCGGTAGCGACCGTGCTCCGGTGGGTCGACGTACAACAGGGCTCCCGGCACGTCGGGGAGCTCTCGGCGGAGGTCCATGAGCAGGATCCCCCGACCCGAGCAGAACCGGTACGGATCCTTGGAAACCTCCAAGACGTCCGCGTGTTTGCTCAATGCCCAGAATCCCAGCTCCTCATTCCACGCGATCGGGGCCTCGGCCCGGAGCCGGGCGAACAACGGATACGGATCGTCCGCGTAGAAGGCAGGGTCGGTGAGGGGCACGGTGAGGTCGATTCCTGGTCGGTTCTCGGTCATGGCGTGAACACCTGGATCTCCTGGTCGGTCGAGATCAACACTCGTCCATCAGGTAGGCGGGCCGCCCCGAGCGAGCAGCCCTCGGCAACGGGAGGGCCAAGTCTGACAGCCCGGCCAGCTCGCAACTCTACGCTTACCAGCTTGGCCCGTGAACTACTGCACACCCCCAGCCGGTCGGATCCCAAGGTGACCAGCGCACTGGCGCGAATAGGTCCCAATTCGGTCACGATCGGCTCGCCTCCTGGCACGACCAGCGCAAGACGGTCGCCGCGATCGGAGTTCGCGACGCGATCAGCGATCCAGAACCTGCGATCGGGACCAAGCGTGAAGGTCGGATCGCTCCAACCCGAGGACACCACCTGTGGGCGCTGGGTCGCCGGACCATCGGGGACGAGCTGTAGCACCTTGCCGTTCGGGGCATCCGGATCAGCAATCCGGTCGGGATCACCAAATCCGCCAACTGCTACGTACAGTCGGCCATCGAGGTAGATCAGATGTCCGCCCAGCTCGCGCTCAGGAGTCTCCGGACCTTGCCACACGATCCTGGTCCCCTCCGGACCAACCTGGGCGACCACCAGCCGATGATCGGCACGCCGGGTGTAGGACGCAAAGACTCGTCCGCTCTCGTCGACTGCCAGGCCGAGCAAGCCTCGGTCATCGGTTTGTTGGCCGTCGGTGTCGACCGTTGCGACCAAGCTCGACTGGCCTGGGTCGTCCAACATGACCCGCTTGATGGACCCCGTTAGCCGCTCGCCGAACACGAACCTCCCTTCCTCGGCCGGCGCAAGTGCCGCCGGCAGTGCGGCATCACTGACAACAACTGTTGTCGGCTTCGGCGGCTGAGAACGCGAACAGCCAGAAAGGGCCGCGAGCACCGCAAAAAAGGCGCTGGGGACGACAGACCGCCACAGCGAAAACAACACCGTTCGGAGACCGGTCCGTCGGGGCAAGGGCATTGTGAGCACCCTAACGAAAGCCCTTCCGGACAATGTGATCAACCCAGCGCGTCAACCAGGAATCACCGGCCAAAGGGAACCACATGAAACAAGCCTCGGTCAGGACGCCGATCCTCCCCGCAGGAGACGACCGGGGAGCGGTCCGGAGGGATCAAGCACATCGGTCCCATCACGCCGAATCAACACGCCATTCACGATCACCGCATCGATCCCCACTGCGTCGGACACCAGGCGCTCCTGACCAGCGGGTTGATCGGCGACCCTTCGGAGCGGCGTCGCGCCCACCGTGGCGGGATCGAACACTACCACGTCAGCTGGCCGCCCAACCGCGAGCACTCCCCTGTCGGTGAGCCCGAAAACCTCTGCTGGCTCTGAAGTCAGTTTGCGGACCGCTTGCTCGAGTGTCAGCGCTTTCCGTTCACGAACCCAGCGCGACAGCAGATGCGTCGAGAAGCACGCGTCGCAGAGCTGTGAGGCGTGCGCGCCTGCATCGGAGAGTCCGATGATGGTGTGGGGATCGGTGAGTAGCGGCTCGACTTCGGCTTCGTCGTAGTTGAGTGCGGCAACGCGGAACCGTGCCGCAAGTCCGGACTGCAATGCCAGGTCGATGACCAGTTCGGTCGGCTCGACTCCGAGCTCGGCCGCGAGTTCAGCAACGTTGCGGCCTTCGAGCGCCGGGTCCTCGGGGAACCACGAGATCTCCGTGCGGGCCCAAGCCAGTCCGAGCACGCCGCCCTTCCCCGCCGCCATCTGCTCGGCGAACTCCCTGCGCCACGCCGGATCAGCGTAAACCCGCATCTTCCCCTCACGATCCGATGCACCTGACACCGAAGCAAACAGTCGCATGCTCTCGAACGGAAATGGCTCAGCCATCGAATATTCGAACATCAACGGCCGGCAGCTCACCTGGGGATACACCTCGAAACCCTGCTTGCGGAGCTTGGCCGTCTCGGCCAACATCCATTCGGGGATGCCTGGCCCGGTGCCGGCGAGCAGTGCAGTCCAGGACATCTTCCCCCCGGTGGCCTCCGTGATCGCGCCGAACTCCTCGAACAGCAAGCCCGCTCCGACTGTGGCCTGCACGATGCCCCGCCCTGCGTCGCGCAGTGCTCTTGCGATCTCAAGGATCTCAGCGGTCTCGGCCAACCGGCTCGGTACCGGCTTGCCGCCATAGCCGACATGTGTGTTGGACTTCGACGTTGCAAAGCCCAGCGCGCCAGCCTCAACCGCTTCGCGCACGAGCGCCCGCATCTGTGCGATCTCATCGGTGGTGGCGCTGCGTTCGGTGGCGTCCCCGCCCAGGACATAGAGGCGTAACGGTGTGTGCCCGATCATCACCGCGGTGTTGATGACTGTCCCCTGGCGATCGAGGAGATCGAGGTACTCGGGGAAGGTCTCCCAGTCCCAGGTGAGGCCTTCCGCCAGCGCGGTTCCCGGGATGTCCTCGACCCTGTCTCT
>JANZZE010000044.1 GCA_026419545.1 Acidimicrobiales bacterium | reverse complement strand
GCCTCGACCGGGTCGCCGTCATGCGGCTGGACCGCGGGCCGACGGCTTCCTTCAAAGATTTCGCGGCCCGCATGATGGCCCGCCTCATTGGACGATTTGTGCGCGAAACCGGCCGGCCGCTGACCATCCTCGTCGCCACCAGCGGCGCAGTCGGGTTCGTGGGGCTCGTGATCCCCCACGTCGTCCGACCCTTCACCGGCGCCCGCTACGCCAAACTCCTCCCCGTCGCGATGCTCGTCGGCGGCATATTCCTCATCTGGGTCGACACCACCGCCCGCACCATCTTCGAGCCCCAAGAGCTCCCTGTCGGTGTGCTCACCGCGCTCATCGGCGCACCCTTCTTCGCGTACCAAATCCACCGCCAAGGCCAGATCAAACCATGACCACCTCGGTCCGAGTAGACGCCGATGACCTCGCGTGGGCACCAGCCCACGTCGTCCTCGACCACATCAGCCTCGAGGTCCCAGCCGGATCCCTGTGCGCGCTGCTCGGACCCAACGGAGGCGGCAAGACCACCACACTGCGCTGCCTCGCCCACCTCCTCCAACCCGACCAAGGCGCCGTCTACTACGACGGCCAACTCCACCACACCCTCGGAACCCGCCAGCTCGGAGCGCTACGAGCATTCGTCTCACAGGACCAACCCAACGAACTCGAGTTCACCGTCCTCGATGTCGTCCTCATCGGCCGTACGCCGCACAAGCAGCGCTTCGACCCCGACAGCGCACACGATCACGACATCGCCCACCAATCTCTCGCCAGGGTCGATCTCACCGGCTACGAGCACCGCACCCTCCCCACGCTGTCCGGAGGCGAACGCCAACGAACCTTCATCGCCCGGGCCTACGCACAGCAGACGCCGCTCCTACTCCTCGACGAACCCACCAACCACCTCGACCTCCGCCACCAGCACAAACTGCTCTCCCAACTCCGCGACCAACCTGCGACCGCAATCGTCTCGCTCCACGACCCCCAGCTCGCCGCCACCTACGCCGACCACATCATCGTCATCCACCAAGGGCGCGTCGCGGCGGCCGGCCCGCCCGCGACGACCCTCACTGCCGAGCTGCTCCATGACGTCTGGGGCGTCGACGCAACGGTCACCAGACGAGCTGACGGACGTATCCGCATCGAGATCGAGGGCATCGCCGATGACTGACACACCACTTCGCTGCGTCGCCGTCCCCGTCTCGGCCTCGCCACAAACGCTCCGTTAGAAGATGTGAACCGAGCGATGTGGTGGAAGTGGGCGATGGGGGACTCGAACCCTCGACCTCTGCCGTGTGAAGGCAGCGCTCTAGCCGTCTGAGCTAATCGCCCGCATAAGTGCGAGTCGGCACTCTACCCGCGAGCCGGAGGGTCTTCTAGCTCGGCATCCACCCGGATGCGCCGACCGCAGCAGGGATTTGCGCCGGTATGCGTTGGCGAGGCGCTGACAGGCAGCCGTCGAACCGGGGCCGAGGGAGGCCGGGTATTTCCTGCGTCAACCCAGAAATCGGCCGTGCCCCTGTGCACCGGTACCGATCGGCGACTCGAGCAATCCAGCACGGTCGATCACGCGTCGTGCGGTTTTCGGCGTCGGTCGACGACGTCGATCAACACCCAGGTAGCCGAGCGGGCGGCCTCAACGAACCAGCGCCTTGCCAGGGCCAAACGCCGGTCAGTCTCACCAACATGCATCCACTTGGTACCACTTGAGGATAAGGTCGCGGCCGGTCACAACGATCGCCCCTCAGCGGACGGTCACGACGATCGGCCCCCTCGAATGATGCCGCCGCGAGCCACCGTTTGTATCCGCCGGGTTCTCGCTTCAGCTATCGCTGGCGTGAGTTTGGCCATCCTCGTCGGTACCGGCCACGCGGCCGCTGCCATCCCCGCCGGCGTGCCACCGAGCGATCCGCCTCCTACGACTGAACCGCCACCCACCACGGAACCTCCGCCAACCACCGCGCCGCCAACCACAGCTGCGCCCCCACCCCCGACCGAGCCCCCGCCGGCAACCACTCAACCGTCACCCGCTCATCCGCCGACGACTGCGGCGGCACCTTCCCCAGGCAATCCCATCCGACCAGCGAGACCGACCACCACCGCTCGCCGCGCCCCTAGCTCCAGCAGCGACGACAGCACCGCCCCCGAGCAGGTCCCCGAGCCCAATGCGGCTGGTGAAACAGCACCGCCGGGGACCGCCACTGTCGGCACGGCGACCACCGCCTTGGAGCGGGAACGGGTGGGAAGCACCGCAGCCGGCGCCAGCACGACAGAACGCCAGGGCATCGTCGAGGTTCATGACGCGAGCACAACCGGATCGAACCTCGCACCGATCGGTCTCGCAGTTGGCGCGTTCGCCCTCCTCGGTCTCGGTGCACTCGTCGAGTGGCGGCTCAGGTCCACTCAGGTGCTAAGCGACGGATCCGAAGGTCCCGTCCCGTCGTAGCAACACGACAAGCACCGCAATCGACACGCACAACACGAGCGAAGACGGCCGCAGCTGGGTTGGGTCCTCGCACTCGACGATCGACGCTCCTCCGCTTCCATTTGCTGACCCACGCCGGGTCGCCCGAGAACTCACCCAGGGTTGGTCGTCGCACCCCCATCGTCAAAGAGACGATGGGGGAAGTAGAAATCCGTCGACCGAGAACCCACCCAGGGTTGGCCGTCGCACTCGACGATCGACGCTCCTCCGCCCGCGGCGACGCCGAGCCGAGCTAGGACGACCGCGGCTGGTTGGGTCGCCGAACCGCTGAGCGCACCAGCTCCGCCCACTTCACGTCGCGGAGCGCCCCGGTGATGACCGGCCCGAGATCGATGCGAGAAACGGCCTCCTCGATCAGGCCGGCCACGTCGAGGCGAGCGACAACCTGTTGCACCACCGGGTCGTAGTCCAAACTCTCGAGCACTTCTTGTGCCATGGGGCCAAGGCTGGTCTGGACCCGATCGATGATCGGCGCCACCTCGACAGTTTCTGCCACTTCTGACGCGAGCGCCTTGACGTCGACTGCGTCACGGACCCGTTGGGCAACGAGATGCACATCGAGATGGTCAGCGACACGGGAAGCAATGAGTTCAAGGTCCAGCCGATCGAGCAGCGCGTCTGTGACGCCCGCGACCACTGGCTCAGCCAGGGCGAAGGCAGCGCCCGCAACAGTGCGAACAACCTGTCGCACGCGCTGATCCAGCTGTTCGAGCACCATCGGGGTCGAGGTTCCTTCCTCCCGGCAGGGGGGGTAAAACGTCCGGCCAGGCAACCACACCGCAGCACGGCCTGCAACGCCAGTCACCGAACCACCAACGAGTTGGCCAACGCAGGTGCCAGGAAACGACACCGCAGCACGGCCCGCAACGCCAGGCACCTCATCCCCCTCGGGGATCCTCCGCGACTCGTCTCGAACGGGCGTCCACGGCGTGCGCAGACGCACAGAGCCGCCACTGCAATCCGCCGGCTCCGTGGCGCCCGACCTCAGTTCACTCGCCCGCGGGGTGCGCAGCCGCGCGAAGCCGTCACTGCAAACCGCGAACTCCACGGTGCCCCAACCGCAACCGATTCGTCCGGCGCGGGTGCGGCCACTGCGGTCGCTACCGTTTTGGATCAAGCGAGACTGCGGAGGTTCGAGACGTCAACGCATTACGACATCCTCGGCGTCGCCCCTGGCGCAAGCCACGACGAGGTCAAGCGCGCCTACACCGAACTCGCTCTGCGGTACCACCCGGATCGCAATTCCTTTCCAAATGACGAGTCCCGCCAGCTCGCGGAATACCGAATGCGCGAGATCAACGAAGCATGGCGGGTGTTGCGCAATCCTGCGACTCGGGCTGCGTACGACGCGTCGCTGCGGCGCGCTAACCCGCACCGGGTAGACACCGCGACCTCGCGTCCATCGCAGATGCCGACGGTGAGGCCGGCAACGCAAGGCCCGACGCTGAACGCCACGGCTTCCGACGCCATCGCAACCGTCGCAGACGGAGCGGGCAGTGCTCCTCCAATGCGATTCGGCCCCGTGGTGTTCGGCATCGTCCTCATCGCCTGCTTGCTCATCGTGGCGTTCATCGCCGGGGTGCCGAATTCCACAACCGACGACGAACTCCAGGTGGAAACCCGTGAACGGTTCGCCATCGGCTCCTGTGTCGTCGTGTCCCCCAGCGAGGTGGGACTAGTCCCGATTGAAGTTCCCTGCTCGACCAGTGGCGCATCCCGGATCGTCAGCCGAGTCGATTATCCGAGGCCATGCCCTCTAGGCACGACCCTGGTCCGGATACCTGGCGAACAACTCGCACTGTGCCTCCAGTGACCCGCTCCCCAAAGCCCGCTCGGGTGCAACAATCCCCTATATACGGGGACAACAACACCCGTCAACGGTGCGTGAGCTGGGACCTGCATGGAGTGAGCATTCGGATGACTGGCCACCAGGAGAGCGAGCCGACCATCGCTAGGCTCGAGACCGTCAGTGACGCGACATCGTCGTCGGCTCCGAATGGCGGGCATGGGAAGTGCGTGTTTAATGGACGAAAAGGTGCGCGACTCGTTCGCTGACCGCGTCCTGGTCGAGCGGCTCATCGCCGGCGACGAACGAGCCCTTGGCGAGCTCTACGACTCCCACAGCGGGTTCGTCTACGCCCTCGCCCTCCGTGTCATAGGTGACCCGCAAGCCGCTGAGGACGTCACTCAGGAGGTGTTCGTCATGTTCTGGCAGATGCCGGAACGCTTCGATACCACCCGGGGAAGCCTCCGGGCTTTCCTCGGGACACTGGCCCACCGTCGAGCCGTCGATCACATCCGCCGGGAGGAAGCGCGTCGCCGACGCGAAACAAAAAGCACGTTTGAGCCCCCGTCGGTTCCAGCCGTCGAAGACATTGCCCTCAGCAGTGCCACCTCTCGGGAGGTTCGCAAGGTGGTCAACCGACTCCCAGCTGACCAGCGTCAGGCGCTCGAGTTGGCCTACTTCAATGGCTACACCTACCGGCAGGTTGCCAACGTACTGGGGATCCCCGAAGGCACCGCAAAGTCCCGGCTCCGGCTGGCGCTCCGGCGGATCGCCGAGGCCATCTACTCAGAAACGAGCGAGCAATGGGTATGACGGTCGATCCACCCGACCCAACGGGCGAAACTCACGAAGACACCAACGCGACGGACGACCTGATCGCCGCATTCTCAATCGATGCGGTTGGACCTGATGAGGCAGGACGAGTCGAGGCCATGCTCGCGTCATCGGCGTCGGCTGCCGCAGAAGAGGCGAACTACCGGATCGCAGGTGCCGAGTTCGCTGCGTCAATCCTCGGACCGACCACTGCCGGAACCGCAGCCACCGGCACTTCTCTCGACGGAAGCCGACCCATTGGCCTGCGACCTGACCAGCTCGACAGCGCCGGCGCCGACAGGCCGACCAATTCCCTCGACGGAAGCCGACCGACAGACCTGCGACCCCCTCGGACGCTGCGGGACCGCGTGCTCAAAGCGGCACTGCAGGCCCGTCGCCCGGCCCGTGACCTCGACATCTCCCCGGTTTCGTTGCACCGTATCGAGGCCCAGCGTCTCATCACGATGGTTCGCGACCTGGCCGCCGACGACTGGACGCGCCCGATGGATCCCCCCGAGTTCGCCGGCTGGACCGTGGGAGACACTTTCGCTCACATCGCTGCAGCCGAGGGGCTGTTCGCACAGCTCCTGGGGCTCGAGCTGCCCGAGGCTCCCGAAACCGGGCTGGGAAACGAGGAGCGTACGGCATCGGTTCAAGCGCGTCACCGCACCATGCACCCAGGCGACGCCGTCGACGAATACGAGACGCTGGCCGCGGCGATCGACAGCACAGTTTCATCCCTGCCCGAAGAGGCACTCGAGGCAGAAATCGAGTGGTGGGGTGCACCGATGCCGATCGCAAGCGTGCTGGTCCATCGCGCCTTTGAAACCTGGACGCACCACGACGACATCCGGCGCGCCGTCGGTCTCGGTCAGTCACCGCCACCTCCGGAGTCGATCAACGCGATGAGCCGGCAAGCATGTGAGATGGTGCCGCTGTTCCTGGCCACGATCGGGCAGGTCTACGAGGGAGAGACTGCGCACATCGTGCTCACCGGGGAAGGCGGTGGCAGCTACCTCGTGGATCTCGGCTTCGGGCCACGGCCCGCAACGGAGCCACCGGTTTTCGAGTTGCGAATGGATGCAGTCGACTTTTGTCGAGCCATCGCCAATCGGATTCCGCCGGGTGGCTATCCGACCGAAATCGGCGGCGACGCGGCAAAGGCTCGCGCCCTCGTCAGTGCACTCCCCAACCTTGCTGGTCTCTAACCCACCAGTCCCTGGTACGGGAACCGGATGGCCGACACGTCGCATAAGTGCACTCCCCCAACCTCGCTGGTCTCCAACCTCCTCGCTTGCCCGGTTGCTTGCGCCTAGGGATCGGGAGCCGCAGCCTGCACCAACTCCAAACGACCCCGGGGGGCACTCGACGGTCGAACCGACCTCAGACCCAGAACACCCGCCCCCAGCTTCCACACCGGCGCCATACGACGACAAGAGCACTCGACGGTCGACGGCTGTGCGAAAATCCGCGCCCCCATGCACAAAGCCTCATCGGAGCCAGCACCGGCACGAGTCCGAGTCCTGTGGCTGATCAAAGGACTCGGACCGGGCGGCGCGGAACAGCTCCTGGTCAATCAGGCTCGGGTCCATGACCGAGAGCGATTCGAGATGACGGCCGCATACCTCGTTCCTTGGAAGAACCACCTGGTCGGCCCGCTCGAAGCCGCCGGCGTGCCCGCCCTGCTTCTTGACGGCTCCCGCGACTTCGACCTGCGTTGGGTATGGCGCCTGCGCCGTCACCTGGCCGACACCCCTGTCGACGTCGTGCACAGTCATTCGCCGCTGGTCGCGGCAGGGGCCCGACTGGTGGCGCAGACCCTGCCACGAGCAAAACGACCAGCGCTCATGTACACCGAACACAACCGTTGGCCCCGCCACAACCGCCTCACCCGCTTGGCGAACCGGCTCACGTTCTCACTTGACGATGACCAGATCGCCGTCTCCGATGACGTGCGCGACACGATTCCATCGCGCCTGCGAACCCGGGTGACGACCCTCTTCCACGGGATCGTGCTCGACGAGGTGCGGGCGCAGCGCTCCAACCGCCACGAGGTCCGAACCGAGCTCGGCATCGACGAAAAAACTGTAGTCATAGGAACCGTTGCCAATTTCCGGCGGGAAAAGGACTATCCGAACCTGCTCAGAGCGGCTCAGCTGGCGCTTGCGAGGACTGATGTACCGCTTTGCTTCGTTGCGGTCGGCCAAGGTCCACTTGAAGCCGAGGTGCATGAACTGCACCGGCAACTCGGGCTCGGCGACCGATTCCGCCTCCTGGGCTACCGCCAAGATGCCGTCCGGATGATCAGTGCCTTTGATCTGTTCACCCTCGCATCACGGCACGAAGGGCTCCCGGTGTCGCTCATGGAGGCGCTGGCCCTCGGTGTTCCCGTCGTTGCGACCGCAGTGGGCGGCATCCCACAGGCGATCACCGATGGAGCAGAAGGCCTCATCGTTCCGCCGCGGCGGCCCGACCTACTCGCAGCCGCGTACTGCGAGCTAGCGGTTGATCCCGGCCGCCGCCACACGATGAGCGACGCCGCGTCAGCTCGATCGAAACTGTTCGATATACGGACCGCGACCCGGGAACTCGAGGAGCGCTACGCCGACCTTGCGGAACGCCGACGGCGGTAACTGACAGGCCGCGAGACGTTCTCAGGCACACCAGTCCCGCATCCGGGACCCACACGCCCGAAAACCGGGGCGGGACGAAACAGCTCAGGCGTGCGCAGCCCGGCTGCGGCGGCCCCGCACCGCCAAGACGAGCAGCCCTCCAATCGCTATCAGGACCAGACCACTCTTGGCCAGTGGCAGACTCCGATCCGAGCCGGTCCGCGGAAGCTCAGTCGAGAGAATCGTCAGCGTGTTCGACATCACCACGTTGCCGCAGGTACCGACCACGACGTAGTCCCCGGGAGCAAGGTTCGCCGGGATAACGATCGTGCCGCTGAAGGTCCCGTCAGAATCCATCGACACGGGAAGCGAGCCGATCTGGTTCCCGTCGATCGTAAAAACCACAGTCGAACCCGGAGGGCAACCCTGACCAGCAATCGTGACGGGGCTTCCAGCCGTGGTGCTCGACGGCGTGATGATGAAGCCCGGCTGGCCCGGCGGATACTGCGCCCCGGCTGGTGCGCCCAGCCCTACACAGACCGCAAGCAGCGCAACCCCTAGCGCTACGGCGAAGGGCATCGATCGCCCCGATCGACCTGATCGATACGCCCAGTCCGAGTGCACCTGCACCGCCCTTCCCGTCGCTGTGTACGTAGCGTCAGTTTGCACCATTTGGTTGCGCCTCGTCCAATACCACCACGTTCGACGACGTTTCGGAACACAATCGCGGTCAGCGTAGCTGACGGGTCCGGCACCGTGATGAACATGGGATGACATGCAAAAGAATAAGTCAACGCGTGTCCCCATCTGGCCGACCCGTGCTGACCAGCCGCTTGCAGCATGCAGAGCACTCCGGGTCGCCAACGGTGGTCACCGCCATACGGCCGAAGCCTGGATTGCATTGGCTCGGCCAGCTCGGGTGCAGTCCGAATCGCCAACAACGGTCAACCACGACTGAACTTGACCTTGATCTCAGCGTCGGCTCCTGGGGCACCAGCGGCATACATTTCAGAACTCAGCACAGCCAACGGCGTCTCGAAACCGCGAATCGCGACTTCCTCGACCTGCCAACCGTGATCTGGCCGGATATACACGACAAGGTCGTCCCGATTGACCAGCGGCTGACGAGGAACGACCAGTGTGTACTGCTTACCCTTCGCAACAGAACCGAACAGTTCGAGCTCAAGAGTCAGCGACTGTCCGGGACCGAGTTCGATGTAGCGCGAATACACCGATGAACCAAGTTCACGATGGAACTCCATGCCAATTTCTTCGCCGTCCAGACGCGCTTTGCGAAGCCCGAATGGCGTGTAGACGGACAGGTACGACGCGTTGGTCCCCGGCGGGAACTTGTCGTCCTGACTGACGATGATCGGCGCCGGAACGCCCTGTGCCGGCGCATCGTTGCGCAGTGTGATAGTCGCCGTCGCCTCTACCGTTCCCGTACCTGGGTCAACGGTCGCGCGATATTCGATTCGCCGATGCAGGTAGGGATCGATCTTGTTGTTGGCACTGTTCTGCATACGGAGCGAGAACAAGTCGTGCCCGGCGGGCGACGGGAACGATCCCGTCAGACCGATCAATGCAAAGAAGTCCTCTTCGCCCGGGCCGAACGTGGTCGCAACGAGGTGATGGGCTTCAACCACCGGTGCGAGCGTGTCCGCAAGCTTCTTCGGCGAAGGTAGGGACCCTTTTACCAGCTTCTCGAACGCCGCCCGACCCGCCTCTTCGAGCACCTCTTGGCGCTCGGTTCGCGTAACGGTTTCGTAGTACTGCCCAGTGAGGAGAAACTCCGCAGCGTTATCCGATTTCAGGGTGGTATCTAGGCCTTCGAGTTTTACTGGACCAGTGAACTCGAGAAGCGCAGCCAAACCATAGGGATCCACGGCCATCACCCCATCGATCTCGCCAAGGCCTGCCTGCGGAGCGACCTTCGCAGCTACCGCAGCCACGGTCGGAAAGTCAGGTGAGAAGGTGATGTCCTGGAAATACCGCTCCCAGGGCCGGAACCGTTGATATCGCAGCAGGTAGTCATTGATCCGGCTCGCGGTCCGGGCGTCATCATCGGGCGAAACCGACAAGCTACGGGGCGCCTCGGCAAGGCGTTCGTTCAACCGGCGCACTGGACCGCTGTCGACCACCTGGACACGACCATCCTGGGCCGAGAGCATGGCCCAGGCTGCGACGAATCCTCCGAGCCCGCGCATCTCAGCGGGCTGTGTGAACAACACCAGGTAGCGCCGCTCTCCCTCACCACCAAACAAACTTGGGCCGACCGCGGCGGCGGCCGCCGCGATCTCAACATCTCGACGACCCTCGGCGACCTTGGCGCCGAATTCGTCGACCATCCCAGCCAGAGGCTGCAAGAGCAGATCTCCCCGCAACTCACTGAGCCGCTCGTCGGCTTTCCCGAACGCACCAGCCGCTTCGGCAAGTGGATCCCGCGCATTCCGGACCGCGCTCAGATCGATTCCCCCATCCCGGTACTTCAAGCGCTCGTAATCGACGATCGCGGTGCTCCGAGCCAATGCCGAGGCGAGCTGCTCCCCTTCCTCCGCCAGCACCGACACCCCTTCGGCATGCTTCCCGATGACTGGGAGCACAAAGACCGGTTTGAGCCAGATCCCCCCGAATACACCCTCGGCGTCGCGAAACGACTCAGCCGCTCGCTCAAACGATCGCGTCGCACCGGCACTGTCGCCGTCGCGAACATGGGCAATACCGTCCCGTGCCCGGCTCGCCCCAGCGCTCGCTGACCCATATGCCAGCAGCGCGGCAACCCCGAGCAGCAGCCCGCCGGCCAGGGCCACTGCACCCGAGATCAACAGGACTCGGTGTACGCGGCGGCGGATGCGGCGAGGTGACACCACATACGCCGAAATGAGGACGGGCCCAACGGCTGCGAGTGCGAAGAGCGTTGACGCGCCCCTGAACCCCAGATCGGGGAGATGGAACAGAGGTTGGACTGCAAGCCCCACTGCGACCGAACCGTAAAGGCGGCGCCGGTTGAGGAGAGACGCGGCCAGTGCGACGAAAAGACCGGCAGCAGCGACGCCGAGCCAGACGCCCTCCTCCGAGCCCAAGGCGGCCAGGCCAGCGAGCACGAGCCAACTCCAGCGCCGGGCGTAGGACCCTGCCATGGCGACCAGCGCAGCAGCGACGGCCCGTGCGAGAACGTCCGACACAACCCAACCAGTGACCGACCCCGGCGCGAACCCCGCGACGAGACCCGCGCCTGCGGCCACGACCGCAATCGCGACGCGCTCCCAGGTCGACGTCTGCCGCGATCGCCGTTTGCGCTCGTTGCGGGCACGCTCTTGGACGCGGGCGCGACTCGTGGTCACCTTGACACTGTCGAATCGCATGCTGGCGGACGAATCCATAGTGAAGAAGCCGACCGGGGGTAGCGGCGAGGAACCGGACCCGAAAAACCTCGTGTCGCCATCGGAGCCACAAAAGCTCGCCCGGGCTGTCAACTGTAGTGAGCACGCCCAGAACGAGTGAGTACCGACGACGCCCAGCGGCCCGCGACGGGCAATCACGCTTGCCGGTTCGCGAACCCGAGCCAGGCCGACATCGCCTGACGGGTGCTTTGTCCCCGCACTGAATGGTGTTACGCACCCCAACCCCTGGGCTGTTACGCGTTTGACCCTCGCGTCAATTCCTGCGCGACTAAAGTTTTGGGCCACGCGTCTCCCGGCCGCAGCGCCCGCTAGACGACCTGTAGCCCGAGCCCGACGGCGAATCGGGATTGGAGGGACCCGATCGGCATGACCAGGGCAACCACGGCAGACAACGATCCGTCATCGGGCGGTCTGGCGGCATGCTGGATGGTGCGTCTCGGACCGACTTTCGAACGCCACCGCTTCGCGTTCCAAGGCGGTGCCGATGCACTCGCCTGGGTCACCGGGGTCTGGATCGCGATCGTGCTCCGCTACGACTTCGCAATCAGCTCCGCTGACTGGGGCCCGTTCAGCCTCAGCTCCGTCGTCACGGCAGCGGTGATCGCGGCGGTGCTGCAACTCGTCGCTGGCTGGCTGGGCGGGCTCTACCAAGGCCGGTTCCGGTACGGGTCCTTCGAGGAGTTGGCCCACCTCGTGCGGGCCGTGCTGGTCGGCACCGTGTTCCTTGCGCTGGTGAACCGACTCTTGTCGTCCCAGCTCGTGCCGATGAGCGTGTGTTTCATCGGCGGGTTCGTGGCACTCATGGTGATGGCTGCCGCGCGTTACACCTGGCGCCTGTTCTTGGACCGCAGCTTGCGACCCTCCCTCGAGGCCGCCGAACGAGCGCTCATCTTCGGCGCAGGTGAAGGCGGTGTACAGGTGATCACCGCGATGCTGCGGAACCCAGCGAGCCCGTATTTTCCCATCGCGCTCCTCGACGACAACCCGGCGAAACGCAACCTCCAGGTCATGGGGGTGCGGGTTGCCGGGGATCGCTACTCGATCGCCACCGTGGCCAGGAAAACCAACGCCCGTGTTCTGGTGATCGCGATACCAAGCGCGGGATCCGAGTTGTTGCGCGAGCTCACCGATCTTGGGCTTGCAGCCCAACTGCGTGTGCTGGCGCTACCACCGATCTCAGAACTACTCGGCACCCCGATCGGGATCACGGACCTGCGTCCGGTCACCGAAGCCGATCTGCTCGGCCGTCATGAGATCGACACCGACATCGAGTCAGTCGCGGGCTACCTCACCGGACGCCGGGTACTCGTGACCGGCGCTGGCGGTTCGATCGGCAGCGAGCTCTGCCGCCAGATAGCGCGGTTCGCCCCGCAAAGTCTGGTCATGGTCGACCGCGACGAGTCTGCGCTCCACGGCGTCCAACTCCTGATCGAAGGCAAAGCACTCCTCAACACACGAGACCTTGTCGTCGCCGACATCCGCGACCGAGATCGGCTACGGGAGGTCTTTGCCGAACACCGACCACAGGTCGTGTTCCACGCTGCCGCCTTGAAGCATCTGCCCCTGCTGGAGCTGCATCCGAGCGAGGCGTTGAAGTCCAACGTTGTGGGCACTCAGAACGTCATCGACGTCTGCACCCAGTTCGGCGTGGAGCGCTTCGTCAACATCTCCACCGACAAAGCGGCTGACCCAACGAGCGTGTTGGGCTTCTCCAAACGGATTGCCGAGCGGCTCACCGCCGCGGCAGCGCACGACACAAATGCCCCATTCTTGAGCGTGCGATTCGGCAACGTCCTTGGTAGCCGGGGTTCGGTCCTGACGACGTTCCACGCGCAGATCGCCGCTGGTGGCCCGGTAACGGTGACCCATCCCGAGGTCACGCGTTACTTCATGACCATTGAGGAAGCAGTCCAGCTCGTCATCCAGGCCGGGGCCCTCGGTAGCGGCGGTGAAGTCCTCGTTCTCGACATGGGCCAACCCGTACGAATCGACGATGTCGCTCGAAGGCTGGTCGCACAAGCCGACCGACCGATCGAGATCGTCTATACCGGTCTGCGCCGGGGCGAGAAGCTCCACGAAGTTCTCTTTGGTCAAGGCGAGCTCGACCAGCGCCCTGCCCACCCGTTGATCGCCCACGTTCCCGTACCACCCCTTACCTTCGCTGAGGTCGAGGCCGCAGTCGCAACCGTTCGCTGTGACGAAGACCTCGTGATCGAACTTCAAGCGCTCGCAACCGCCAGCCGGTCCGACGAACGCGCGGGCGAGCCGGGTGGATGACCCGCTCGTCGTCAAGCACCCGCGATCGGAATGAACCAACTCGGCGGGCTTCACCGGTGCAATGTCCGTCCAGCCATTCGCAGTCATCGTCCCCGCGATGGGAATGAACCAACTCGGCGGGCTTCACCTCACCCACGCTGCACTCGGTGCGGGACTCACGGTCGTGGCGATCCTCTTGGCGGGCCGACAAAGGGTTTCTCTCGCTTGGGGCTTACCACTGACTGCGGCGACCATCGCCACAGTGGAAGTCAGGACACGCGGCGGCTTCGCACTCACCCATCATGCTGGACTGCTGACTGCGGCGGTCGTGGCATGCACGCTGGCGGCGATGACGCTTGCGGTTCTCCCCCGCCGCGCCGGGCCATACGCCGCGCTGCTGGTCGCAGCCAGCGCGGCTGGCGCGCTGCTCGCGCTCCCCGACACAGAGATCGCGACTGCAGCGCTCGCCTCGGCGACTGTCTTGGCCGGCGTGACATTCGCCGTCAAGCAAGAAACGATCACTACCTTCCCGCCGCTTGCGCTCCTGCCCCTACTGACACTCGTGTGTTGGGCGATCCTTGCGCCTGGAGCCCCCGAATCTGCAGCCGCCACCAGCCTTGCTGGATTCGGACTCCTGTTGACGACCGGCTTCGTGGTCCGTGCCCTTCATGCATCTGGTGATCGAGCCCACCTTGATCACGTTCTGCGCACGGTGGCCATACTCCAGTGCATTGTTGCTCCGATCACTGCGCGTATCGGTGTGCGGCGCCCGTTGCCGTCTCCGCTGATCTTCGCGTCGGCCATCCTCGCCGCAGCGACCGCCGTCCTCACACTGGCTGCTTTGGTACGTAATCGGCAACGCTGAACACCACCGCGTTTGCTCCCGCCAGCGCAACGAGCGTGAGCCGCCCGCAAATCGGGCTAGGACCTGATCAACGAGCCACATCTGACGGGTACGGCTGAGACGATTCACTCACCAACCGGCCGGCACGCTACCAAGGAAGGCTTGCCTTCACTCTGATAGGTGCCTCAAAGCTGAGACGATTCACTCACCAACGGGCCGGCACGCCCTTGGCGGTCACCCCCGCGGGAACATCGTCGACGACCACCGCGCCAGCGGCGATCACTGCCCCGGCACCGATGTGACGCCCCGGAGTGACGATCGCACCAGTCCCGAGGAACACGCCGTCCTCGAGCACACACGTTCCGTTGACGAAAGCACCGGGACTGCAGGTGACGAAGGCACCAAGCCGGCAATCGTGCGACACGACCGCGCCGACATTCAGGTGTGAGTGGCGGCCGATCCGGACGTTGGTGGTGATGCGAGCCCCAGCGGCGAGGATTACACCTTCGCCAAGCTCGACATCGCTGCCGATCGACGCCAGTGGATGCACCAGCGGTTCAGCCACCACGGCTCGTGGGGGCAGCTCCTCGATGGCCGCTGCTACCCGAGCACGCACGTCGGACGGCCCGATCGCGATCGTGTACGAAACGCCTTCAGCTGCAGCAGACGCAAGCCAGTCGATCGGACCCAGTAGTTGCGCCCCACGGCGAGCGAGTAGCTCATGATCAGCGTCGTCGGCGACGAATCCAAGGAACTCGTGCAATGGGGCGGTGTGGCCGGAACGGCACAGTGCCTCAACGGCATCGAGAGTTTCGCGGCCGTGTCCGCCAGCGCCGACGATCACGAGACGGCGCGGTCTGTCCTCCACGGTGCTCAACGCTACTGATCTTTCGCGAGAGGATCGTCGGTCGGGTGTCCCTCGGTCCCCTCACCCGTCACCAAGGGCTTGAAGGTCGCGAGCACAATCCGTAGATCCACCAACAGTGATTGGGTTCGCACGTATTCGAGGTCATACTCGATTCGTTGCTGCCACTGGAGGCTATTGCGTCCCCGCACCTGGGCGAGACCGGTGAGCCCGGGCCTGACCGATAGCCGTAGACGTTGGCGGTCGTCGTAGCGATCTACCTGGTACTGGAGCGTCGGCCGGGGACCAACGATGCTCATCTCGCCCCGAGCCACGTTGATGAGCTGCGGTAGCTCATCGAGTGAGAACCGGCGCAACCACCGCCCAACCGTGGTGATCCTGGACGCATCCGGGAAGATCGGGTTGTCGGCGTGCACCATCGTGCGGAACTTGAAGACCGTGAAGGGCTGACCGCCCATCCCAACTCGTTCTTGCCGGAAGAGCACCGGACCCTTCGATGTCAGCTTCACCGCGACGGCACACACTGCGCCGATGACGGCCGCGGGCACGGCAACGCCAGCAAGCAACAGCAAGTCGACGGCACGCTTTCCTCGATAGGGGCGACACCGACCAGTATCAAGCGCGCTGGTCATCTCAACGTCATGAACCATCCGACCGTTCGGCGCAGCCCCTCGCGCAAGTCGACCGGTTCGATTGCCGGGAACAGGCTCCTGAGCAGGGTCGAGTCTGCCTGTGAGTGCTTCACATCGCCGGGTCGAGGGTCGGTGTGCTCGACCGGCAGCTCTCGCCCCAGCAGCTCCTCGAGCAGCCCGACAACGGACAAAAGGTCGGTGCGCGTGCCAAATGCCAGATTGACCGGACCGTCGTGGGCCACACGCCGAATGACAGCATCGGCCAGGACTGCGGTCACGGAGTCGACGAACGTGAAGTCTCGGCTCTGTGTGCCGTCGCCGTGGATGGTGAGGGGCCTGCCTTCGAGCGCAGCGGAGACGAACGATGGGACGACCGCCGCGTACGCATGTCCGGCGGCCTGCAGGGGGCCGAACACGTTGAAGAAGCGGAACGCAAGCACGGGAAGGCCAAAGCTGTGCTGGTACGCCAGCGCATAGGACTCGGTCGCCAACTTGCTTGCTGCGTAGGGACTCAGGGGCATCGGCGCAAGATCCTCGCGTTTGGGCAGCGTCGGGTTGGCGCCGTACACCGATGACGAGCTGGCCACGATGACGAGTGGCTGGTCAGCACGACGCGCCGCCTCGAGTACCCGGACGGTACCGGTGGCGTTCGCGTCATGCGAGGCAAA
Organism: Acidimicrobiales bacterium; assembly: GCA_026419545.1. GTDB lineage: Bacteria > Actinomycetota > Acidimicrobiia > Acidimicrobiales > Acidimicrobilacustridaceae > JANZZE01. The sequence goes on along the minus strand of JANZZE010000044.1, from coordinate 4,549 downwards.
CGGGTCAGCGATCGACCGCGGCACCGACGGCCGAGCCGCGAGGTGAACGATCGCGTGTGCACCCCCGACGACTTCGTCGAGCAGCTGTGGATCGAGAATGGTCCCTTCGATCAGCTTGGCTGTCGTGCCCTCGAGGTTCGATTGAGAGCCAGTCGACAGATCGTCTATGGCGACGACTTCACTGATCTCGGGGCGTTCGCCAAGAGCCCGACACAGATTGGCGCCGATGAACCCTGCTCCCCCGGTAACGACCACCTTCATCGCAGCGAGCGTAGCGAACCGGCAAGTGCGCCTCCGACGGCCGACGACTGACCGCGCCTGAAACCCGCAAGCGACACTCAATGCGCGGCGCCGATTTCGTGCGGAGTGAAATGGCCGACGACTGACCGCGCCTGAAACCCGCAAGCGACACCCAAAATCACTCCAGCCACCACAGACGCTTCGGCTTCAAGACGCGGGGCGGTGACAGGCTGGCCGCACATGGCCGTGAGCTCTTGTCCGCCATGATGGAATGACCGCCAATGGAACGCATTTACCTATCACCCCCGGACGTGGGTGAACGCGAACGCGAACTGCTGCTCGACGCCTTCGACTCGGGCTGGATCGCCCCCCTCGGTCCCCACGTCGACGAATTCGAGCGCGAGTTCGCGGCGCGGCTTGGGCTCTCCGATGCAGTCGCCCTGGCAAGCGGGACAGCTGGCCTCCACCTTGCGCTCCTCGTGCTGGGCATCGGCCCTGGCGACGACGTCGTGCTCCCCTCCCTGACCTTTGCCGCAACCGCAAACGCCGTCCGGTACGTCGGTGCGCGCCCATGCTTCGTGGACAGCACACCGGTCTCGTGGAACATCGATCCCGACCTCGTGGCAGAAGAGCTCGATGAGCGAGCCCGGTCTGGACGACCTGCTCGCGCCGTCATTGCGGTCGACCTCTACGGCCAGTGCGCGAACTACGACCGACTCGAAGCACTGTGTGCCGAGCATGGCATCCCTCTCATCGCCGACGCCGCCGAATCACTCGGAGCGACCTATCGGGACAAGCCTGCGGGCTCGTTCGGCACAGTCGCCGTCTTTTCGTTCAACGGAAACAAGATCATGACCACCAGCGGTGGCGGGATGCTGGTCTCGAATGATTCGCGCCTGACCGCACGAGCCCGCCACCTGGCGACCCAAGCTCGTGAACCCGCCCTGCATTACGAACACCGAGACGTGGGCTACAACTACCGCTTGTCGAACCTGCTCGCTGCCCTGGGGCGGGCCCAGCTCGAATCGCTAGACCACAAGATCGCTCGACGCCGAACGATCCATGAGCGGTATCGAGAGGCGTTCAGCGACCTCGACGACGTCGCCTTCATGCCGATCGACCCGAACGGGACCCCGAACTGGTGGCTCACGGTCCTCACCATCGACGAGGCAACCGGAATCCGGCCCGACGATCTGTGCCGATCCCTTGATGCAGCCGACATCGAAGCACGACCAGCGTGGAAACCAATGCACCTGCAGCCAGCGTTCAGGGACTTCCCCATGCGGGACGGAAGGATCGCGGAAGCCGTGTTCAGGACCGGTGTATGCCTGCCGAGCGGATCGAATCTGACCGATTCCGATCAGGATCGGGTCATCGACGTAGTCCGAGCCGCGCTTCAGGCGCGCTGAAGCTGGCAAGCCACGCCGGGGCGGAGGGCGATTCCCGGTTCGCCATCCGGTGCCATGTAAGCTACTAACCTGCATCTTCGGCCCAGATTGGCGCCTGGTTTCTCCTTCGCCTCATGGATTTTCTTCACTACGTCCGGACCCTCCGCCGACGGTGGCGCCTCGTCGTCGTGTTCCTTGCCCTCGGGACGGTGGCCGGTTGGGCGTCGGCAGCTTTCGCCACCGAACAGCGAGTCGAACCGGTCTACGTGGCCACCCACATGCTGCAAGTCGAGCGGAACAACCCGAACCTTCAGCAGCTCGCCATCCTGGCCACCTCCGGTGAAATCCCCAATCGGGTCGCCGACCGATTGGGGGGTTCAGGAACGCTTCTCGCCACGCAGGTCAAAGCTCGACCAATAATCACCGCCGGGCTGCTCCAGATCATCGCGGTCGGCCAGGACCCGGAACGGGTCGTGCTGCTCGCCGACACCTTCGCCGAAGAACTCGTCCGGTACGAGTCCGAAGCTCCCCCAAGCCCCGAGTCACAGCAGAAGATCGCCGAACTCGAGACGCGTAACGTCGAGTTGGCCCGGATGTGGGGGGATTCGTTGGCGTGTATCGAGAATCCGCCAAGCGCAGCGCAACTCGAGCGGTGCAAGGCGGACTATGAGAAATCCTTGGCCGAAAAGAAGGCCAACGATGAGGAGATCGAGCGGCTCAAGAACCCGCAAAACCGGGAACCGAGCTTGGTGACGGTCAACACTGCCGAGGCGATACCGGTGACACCCGCGACCGCGGAAAAGATCCTTGCCGACGGCGGATCGGGCGGCAACGCGAAGAATGCCCCCAGCAACAACGCCAACACACCAGTGATCGTCACACCCGCACGAGACCTCACGAGTCGGCCAGACCCACTCACCCGCTCAGGTGCCGGCGCTGCCCTCGGCTTGATGCTCGGCGTTGGTCTCGCGCTGACCATCGACCGGATCGATCCCCGCATCCGGACCAAACTCGATGCCGAGGAGGCATTCGGTTGGCCCGTCATCGCCGAGATCCCAGTTTTCACCAAACGCCAACGAACCGACGATCAGGTCGTGGCCTACACCTTCCCCCGCTCGCGCGCAGCCGAATCGTTCCGCGCGCTGCGCACGGCGTTGCTGTTCTCCGATATCGGCCGCACGACGCCCACCGTCAACAAGTTCGCAGAATCCTCAACCGAACCAGCTACGGCGACGGTCGGTGACAACGGCGAACCGAAGGCGCCGGCGAAGGTCATATTGGTGACCTCCCCTGGGCCAGCCGAGGGGAAGACGACAACCGTTGCCAACTTGGCCGCCGTGTTCGCTGAGGCCGATTACAAGGTCTTTGTCCTGAACTGTGATTTCCGGCGACCCCAGATGCACCGCTACCTCGGCAGCCCCGATGTCACGGGTGAGATCGTCGACACCGCTGTCCCCGGGGTTGCGCTCGTCAACCACGTATTCGACGACGAACCCCATGCAAATCCGGCCGAGGTGCTCGCCGCTCAGCGGTTCTTCATCCAGCGGGCTCGCGCCGACTACGACGTGATCCTGCTCGACACTGCACCTCTTCTCGCCACCAACGATGCCGCCGACATCCTCCCCGAGGCCGATCAGGTGGTCCTCGTCGGCCGGGTCGGGCGCACGACGAAAGAAGCAGCCGACCGAGCCGCCGAGCTGCTCGACCGACACAAAGCTCCGACCGTCGGGGTCGTGTTGACCGCTGCCTCCGAAAGAGCAGGAGGTCGCTATTACTACTACGAGGCCAAGAGCTACTACCTCGACGAATACGCCACCTACACCGACGAACGACCCCGCAAAGACAAAGGCGCCTACACCGACGAACGACCCCGCAAAGACAAAGGCGCCTACACCGACGAACGACCGATGCGGTCGCCGCTTGCGACACTCGCCGATCCACAGGGCGTTCACGACGACGACTCTGAGCTCGAAGCAGCGGCCAGAGCCCTCGGGGCCGAGACGAGCGGAGCACAAGCCATCGAAGAGGCTCAGAGCACCAACGGGTCCGGCGAGGGCAGCCCGAGCGCCGAGAGTGCTCGTGAGCAAAAATCGTGATCGATCCCGATCGGCTTCTCGGCAAGGCTTCGGCAACGGATCGTGACGTGCGAATCCTCAACCTGTTGAACCGGGATCACCGTCGGGGTGCCGAAACATTTGCTGTCGCGCTCGGCGCGGCCCTTTCGGCCGAGGGTCACGACGTCACCACTGTGGCTCTCGCAAAGGCCAGTAGCGGACCGACCTTCGCAGTCGAAGCGCTCGCCCCCGCGGGAGCTGGACTCGCACGAATGGTCACGCCACTCCGGCGCTTCGCCCGCGGGCGTGATGTCGTCGTCGGCCACGGCAGCGACACCTTGCTTGCGGCAGTGCTAGGACTCACCGGTACCGGCACGCCCTTCGTGTATCGGATCATCGGCGACCCCGAGTACTGGACCAACTCGCGGGCTCGGCAAATGCGTGTCCGGTTCGCGTTGCATCGAACGACCGCGGTAGCCGTTTATTACGAGGCTGCTGCAGAAACACTGCGGCGCCGCTATCGACTCCCAGCGGACAAGATTCGGGTCATCCCCAAAGGCATCGATGTCGACTCGATCGCGGTGCCCAGCCGGGCAGACCGTGACGCGGCCCGACGGTCGATCGGCATTGATCCCGACACGCCGGTGGTCCTCACACTCGGCGCGCTCGCGCCCGAAAAGAACATCGAGCAGGTCATCGAGGCAGTCACGCGCCTCGAAAACGTCACGTTACTGATCGCGGGAAGCGGGCCGTGCCGTGCGGATCTGGAACGACGCGCCAGCGCGCTCGGGATCACCGACAGGGTGTTGTTCCTCGGCGGTGTCGATGATCCGGCGCCTGTCCTTGCGGCGGCAGACGTGCTCGCAT
>JANZZE010000043.1 GCA_026419545.1 Acidimicrobiales bacterium | reverse complement strand
GGCACACTCGGAGCCATGAGGCGGCGGGTTGGACCTGGTCACACCGAGCGAGAGCCTCGCGAGGTGCGTTATGAATGGCAGCTCGAACTCAGATCCTCACCTGAGCAGCTCTGGCCTCTCGTGGCCGACACCAACCGCTTCGACCGCGACGCGGGTACGCCGGCAGTCGAGCAGCTCCGGCAGCGAGGCAAAGAACTCACCAACGCCCGTGTGGCAGCTCGCCAGCGCGTGTACGGGTTCACGTTGGAATACGAACAAGAGCCGTTCGAGTGGTGTCGACCGACCTGGTTCTCGGTAACCCGCCGCTATTCCCGGGGCCCGCTCGCGAAGCTCGCAATCCACGCGCAGTTCGAACGTACCCCTGCGAACGGCACTCGTTGCCGCTACGAGGTCCGGGCCACACCCCGCAACGTCCTCGGTCGGCTCGCGATCCCACTGCAGATCGGCCTGGTGTACCAGCGAACCTTTCGCGAAACGTTCCGGCGTTACGACGAAATGGTCCAGGCCGGTACCGACTGGCGCTCGACCGCGGCGGGGCAACCGAAACTCGTACCTGGCTGGCGCGATCGAGTCGAGCAGGTCATCACCCGACTCGGGACCAATGACCTGACCGACCGTTTCGTCGAGCTTCTCGCAGACGGCGACGACCTGGTGGTGTCCCGCCTGCGACCCTATGCGATTGCCGATCTTTGGGGCGCGCCACGCTCCCGCGTACTCGAGCTGTTTCTCCGAGCCACTCGCGACGGTCTGTTGGCGTTCCGCTGGGATGTGCTCTGTCCCAGCTGCGGCGGCGCGAAGGCGACGGTGGAACATCTCATCGACCTGCCTGACGACGTCCATTGCGACACCTGCAACATCGACTACAGCTCGAACTTCGAACGTTCAGTCGAGCTGACGTTCCGAGTGACACCGGCGGTCCGCACCGTCCCGACCGATGAGTACTGCATCGGCGCGCCGATGGCGACACCCCATGTCGTGGCCCAAGTGCGGCTCGACCCGGATCAGGCCGCGACGGTCGATGCCGTTGTCTCGCCAGGCCGTTACCGGGTGCGGGCCCAGAACCGACCTGGTGCACGACTCTTCGGCGTCGACCCGTCCGCTCCAGCGGCCCGGTTCGACGTCGCGATCGACAGCCAACGTTGGGACGACGATGAGCCCCTGATTGCGCCGGGGAGCCCGATCCGGCTGCACAACTGCTCCGGTGCCGAACTACTCGTTATGGTCGACCGGACACCCTGGCGTGATGACGCAGTGACCGCAGCAGAGGTCATTGCCCGCCAGGAATTCCGTGATCTGTTCGCCGCGGAGGCGTTGCGACCGGAACAGCGGATATCCGTCGGGTCGATGACGGTCGTGTTCACCGATCTCCGGTCGTCGACCGAGTTGTATCGCCGCGTCGGCGACGCAGTCGCGTTCGGCCATGTGCTCGACCATTTCGACGTGCTCCGAGCGGCGATCGTGCGCAACGGAGGATCGGTCGTCAAGACCATCGGTGACGCGGTCATGGCGGTCTTTACGCGACCGGTGCTGGCCGTCGAGGCCCTACTGGAGGCGCAAGAACAGGTTGGTTCGATCAGGCCGGCTGGCCAGCCGCTTTCGCTGAAGGCAGGGGTGCATCACGGTCCATGCATTGCTGTCACACTCAACGGTCGCCTCGACTATTTCGGCACGACGGTCAACCTTGCTGCCCGCCTCGAGAGCCAGGCTGGCGGGGGCTCGCTGGTGTTGAGTGACGAAGTTCGCAACGACCCCGAGGTGGCCGAGCGGCTGCAGGACGACCCGTCCATCGAATGCACGGCGTCGACCGTGTCTTTGAAGGGCTTCGATGCGCCGGTCACGGTTCACCGTCTTTCGCGGTCGTCTCGACCGGACGCATCCTGGGAGCCGACGCCCGGGCGGGGCGCCTGTGCGGCCATCTGACCTGGACTTTGACCGGCGTGCCGCGTTCACTCTCCCGTGAGATGCCTTGCCGTCGCGGACGCGGATGCCGCGCCCATGCGGCCTGCGCGGAGCAAAGCGACCATTCCGCGTCGAACCGAGGTGCCGTCACGGATGTGGCTGCCGCGCCCATGCGGCCCGGCCGCCGGTTGGTGTCATACCCCCTCGTTACCTTGTCCCCGGCGGTGCTGGAGACGCCCGAGGAGGAACCGACCATGACCCTCGAGACCGGTGAACCTGGATCCCAATCGCTGGTCATCGACTGCGAGATGTGTAGTCAGCAAAACACCGAAGCGTGCGAGGACTGCGTCGTGACCTACTTCTGTTCACGGGACGACGCCGGAGCCGTCGTGATCGACGTTCGGGAGATCCGAGCGATCCGAGCCCTCTCGGATGCCGGGCTGGTTCCACGTTTGCGCCATGAGCGTCGGAGCACCGGATGAACAGCCAACGCAACAGACGCGAACCGCTCAGCCTCCGCCGGCTGGCGAGTCGGTTGAGAGGGTTCAGGCTCTCGGGTCACATTCGGTAGAGCATCGAGAAGATGGTCGTCGTCGACAGCGTCGAACACGTGGGTTCGGGCTCTCGGGTCGCATGCGTCGGGAATGGCTTGCGACCTCTCGTGGTCGGCATGGGACGATAGCTGCATGCCGGCCCTCCCGATTTCGGTCGCCGATGACGATGCCGCGCCTGACACCGAACTGCCGGCCGATAACCGGGACCAACGCTCCTATCTCGCAGAACTCGTCGCGATCGGTCTCGGAGCAGGCCTTGATCGGATCGGTGTCGCGCCGGCGACCCCGTTCACCGAGACACTTCGCCATCTCGAAGACCGCAAGCGCAGGGGCCTCGCTGCCGACATGCAGTTCACCTACCGGAACCCCGTTCGATCTACCGATCCAGCGGCGACCCTGCCGGGGGCCCGTTCGCTCATCGTCGCCGCACTCGCGTATGCGGCTCCCTTCGTCGAACCTTCTCGCCACGTTGCCGACGCTGACGTCGATACAGGCACCGGCACGGATTCCTCGCTCGCCGCCGCCCATTCACGATCGGGGAACGGGGAGTGGACATGGAACGTTCAGCCTTCCGGCCAGAAGCGCACGTGCAACGCCGCCGGCTCGCAATCGGGCAGCGAGAACGACGCGACTAGACCTCGGCGATCTGCAGCAGCCGGGCTCTCGGCGCCGAGAGCCCGGGTTGCCTGGTATGCCACTGCTGATCATTACGCGGCGCTGCGGGCCGGCCTCGACGCCATTGCCGAACGCCTCCGGGCAGACGGTTACCGAGCGGTGGTGGCGGCAGATTCCAACTCGCTTGTTGACCGCGAAGCAGCCCGCCGGGCGGGTCTCGGCTGGTACGGCAAGAACGCGAACCTGTTGCTTCCAGGGTCGGGGAGTTGGTTCGTGCTGGGTTCGGTGATCACCGATGCATTGCTGCCACCCTCCAGTGATGTTTCACACGACGGTTGCGGGTCATGTACCCGATGCCTCAATGCGTGTCCGACCGGCGCGCTCATCGAACCGGGGGTCGTGGATGCTCGCCGGTGCTTGGCCTGGCTCCTACAAGCACCTGGGGACTTCCCGGTCGAGTTCCGTGAATCCCTCGAGGACCGCATATACGGGTGCGACACGTGCCAAGAGGTCTGCCCGCCTAACATCCGCACCGGTCGTGCGACTGGCGGAGCGGTTGGCCGGGTGGCTGAAACGGAGGCGTCAGCGATCCGCCGTCACGTGAGTGGTGAACCGGTTGGCACGGCGGTCGAGCTTGCTGTGAAAGCGGTCCACGCCAGGCGAGCAGCTGCTCCGTCGGTCGTCACAATCGATGGCGGTCGGGACAGCCGGGCCGACCTGGAGGATGCACGTAAAGGCCGGTTCGTGGCGCTCTCCGAGGTGTTCGATGCGACCGACGCCGACCTGTCGGAGCGATTTGGCCGCTGGTACATCCCCCGTCGTGAAACGCGCTACCTACGGCGCAACGCTCTCGTCGTACTCGGCAACGCGGGTGATCCTCGTCATCCCGATACGGATCGCTGGCTGCGGCGCTATCTAGCCGATGCCGATCCGATGTTGCGGCGTCACGCCGTTTGGGCGGCGCGTCGGCTCGGCCGGACTGATCTTCTCGAAGGCGTCGACGGCGACTCTGATCCCGCAATCGCGGCTGAGCTGACGGGCCCAGTCACTGCGCGGTTCGGCCAGTGAAACACCTGCTCGTCACCAACGATTTCCCACCGAAGGTCGGTGGAATCCAAACCTATCTCTGGGAACTGTGGCGGCGCCTGCCCCCAGACGACGTGACCGTTCTCACTACCGGCTATCCGAACGCCGCCGCCTGGGATCGCAACCAGCCCTATCGCATCGAACGGGTCGGTCGTCGTGTCCTGGTGCCGAGCCCCGAGCTGGCCCGGCGGATCGACCGGCTCGCCGACGAGGTGCAGGCTGAGTTGATCGTGTTGGACCCGGTCGTGCCCCTCGGGGCGGTCAGCCGTTGGTTGGATCGTCCGTACGCGGTCGTTGTGCACGGCGCTGAGATGACCATCCCCGGTCGGCTCCCAGGGTACCGCGCGCTTGCAGCTGGCGTCCTGAGCGGTGCCCGGCTCGTGATCGCGGCCGGCGGCTACCCGAAGGCCGAAGCCGAACGCGCCGCTCGCTGTTCCCTTCCGGTCGTTGTCATCCCGCCCGGAGTCGACACGAAGCGCTTCCACCCGCTCGCACCGGATGAGCGCGTCTCGGCCCGGGCACAGTTCGGGCTCGATCCACACGGCCGCGTCATACTCGGGGTCAGCCGACTTGTTCCCCGCAAGGGCTTTGATGTCGTCATCGACGCGCTCTCCCAGTTGGCACCGGGCCGCCCGGATCTGGTTCTTGCGATCGCCGGGAGCGGACGTGACCGGGCCCGACTCGAACGACGGGCGCGACTGCGAGGTGTACCGGCGCGCTTTCTCGGTCAAGTGCCCGACGACGATCTCCCCCGGCTCTACGGCTGCGCGGACATCTTCGCGATGGTATGCCGCAACCGTTGGTTCGGGCTGGAACAGGAAGGATTCGGGATCGTGTTCCTCGAAGCAGCCGCATGTGGCATCCCCCAGGTCGCAGGACGTAGTGGTGGATCACACGAAGCGGTCGACGACGGTGAGACCGGGTTCGTCATCGCGAACCCCCGCTCGGTTCCACAGGTCGCTGCGGCGCTCGGGCGGCTGCTCGCCGATCCTGGACTCCGGGCCCGGCTCGGCGAGCGCTCCCGCACGCGTGCCGCCGAACACTTCGACAACGACATCCTGGCCGCCAGACTTCGTGTTGCGTTGGCACAAGCTGGTTCAGGCGGTCACGCCGGTGTCAGGCTGGCGCCGTGACCGAGCCCGGAGACGCCTCAGCTGAGGTCACGAACGAAACCGAAAGCCTGGATGTGGGCCCGCCCGTCGGCGAAGTGCCGGTGCGCCCCGAGGTTGCAGATATGGCCGCGGCACCGAGCCTGGATGTGGGTCCGCACGTCGGCGAAGCGCCGGTGCGCCCCGAGGTTCCGGCCGAGGTCCCAGAAGGCGAGTGGTTGGTGAAGCTCTCCTGGCTTGGCTCCGTGGCCTTTGCGGTGACTGCGGCCGCAGCGGCGGCGTTCCCGGAACCGCTCGTGTATATCTCCGTACCGCTGGCAATCGGGCTGTTCGCCGTTGGCGTCGTGGTCTTCTTGTGGGCCTATGTCGTGGCTATCAGTCGGAGCCGCACCGACCTTATCGGCATCGGCGGCCTGTACTTCCTCGTTGGTTGTGCACCCCGGCGGGTCCGGAACCAGATGTTGTGGTCGTTTGGCGTGCAGGTCGTGGTCGCGCTGGTGACGGCGTCATTGAGGCCGTACACTCCGCTCGCGTTCGGCATTCTGGTTCCGACGTATGGACTGGGCTTGGCTGGGTTGTGGGGCGCCCGCTACGGTGTCTTCCCGTCTCGGCCGGATCTGTCCACAGCCGACCCGCCCGAAACCTGAGCCAGGTCACGACTAGCCACGGCTGGATCTGGCGGTGGGTATGTCGTCGCCGCGACCGAGCGGGACGACGACGGTCTCCCTCGGCAACGCCCGCTGGAGCCGTTCGCTCCTTAGCACCGGGCTCTTGCCACACGAGTCGGGACCACAACCGTTTCGGATGAGAATGCCGCGCCGGGTAGGGTCATCGGTGATGACGGAGCAGGCCAAGGAACGGATCACGATCAACGCGCCCCTCGAGAAAGTCTTCGAGACGCTCATCGACTTCGAGGCCTATCCCGAATGGGCGGGGGACCTGAAGCACGCCAAGGTGATCGAGACCGACGAGCAGGGCCGTGGTGTCGAGGTCGAGTTCCGGGCGGCGGCCATGGGTCGCAGCACGACCTACCGTCTGCGTTACGACTACTCCGAAGCGCCCAACCGGCTGGGCTGGGAACTGGTTGAAGGTGACCTCCAGCGCGAGCTGGATGGCAACTATCACCTCACGCCGGTCGACGGCGACCCGTCCAGCACCGATGTCGACTACGAGCTCTCCATCGACTTGATCGTCCCGATCCCCGGCTTCGTCAAACGGCGGGCCGAAAGCCGGATCGTCAAGACCGCGCTCGAAGACCTCAAGGCGCGGGTCGAAGCCCGGGCTTGAGCCCGTGCTTGAGCCCGTGCGGATCATCCTGTTCACCGGCAAGGGAGGGGTCGGCAAGACCACCGTCGCGGCGGCCACAGCGCTCCACGCGGCCGCGAACGGCGCCCGCACGCTCGTACTGTCCACCGACCCTGCCCACTCGCTCGCCGATGTTTTCGACGCCGAGCTCGACACCCGGCCCCGCGAGCTCGCGCCCCGTCTCTGGGGACAGCAGCTCGATGCCCAGGAGCGCATGGAGGAGTCCTGGGGTGAGATCCGGGACTACTTGGTTGAGGTGTTCGACTGGGCCGGTGTGAACTCGATTGAAGCTGAGGAACTTGCCGTGTTCCCCGGTCTTGACGAGATCTTCGCTCTCAGCGACATCCGCCGCTTCGCCCGGTCAGACCGGTGGGACGTCATCCTGGTCGATTGCGCCCCGACTGCTGAGACGATCCGTTTCCTCTCCCTCCCCGACATTCTCTCCTGGTACATGGACCGGGTCTTTCCCGTGTCACGCAAGGTCAACCGCGTCGTCGGGCCGGTCCTGTCGAAGGTCACCAGCCTGCCGGTCGCGAGCGACAACGTGTTCTCGGCGACCCGGCGCTTCTACGAGCAGCTCGACGGGGTCAAGGAGCTGCTCGCGGACAACCGGCGTTCGACGGTCCGTCTCGTCGTCAACCCGGAGCGTATGGTGATCGCAGAGGCCCGGCGCACCTACACCTACCTTTCGTTGTTCGGCTACCGAGTCGACGCCGTCATCGCGAACCGGCTCTTGCCTGACGTGGTCGCCGACCCGTGGTTCGACCGCTGGAAGCAGCTGCACGCCGAACACCTACGCACCATCGAAGAAGCCTTCGCGCCCGTACCGGTACTGCGAGCCGAACTCGCCAGCGACGAGCTGGTCGGTTTCGACGCGTTGGCTGACTTCGCCAGCAAACTGTTCGGTGACCTCGACCCAGCCGCAGTCCTCTACGACGACGAACCGATGTCGCTTGATCGAGGACCCGACGAGTTCGTCCTCACCGTGCACCTGCCCTTTGCCGATCACGATGACCTCGAGGTCGGCCGCTGCCGGGATGAGCTCTTTGTCCGAGTCGGCCCCTACCGTCGTGCACTGTTGCTGCCGGACTCGATTCGTCACCGTCCCGTCACGAGTGCCGCACTACGGGACGGGCGGCTGCGGGTAACCTTTGCTGATGCCGGAGGAGCGACGAAGCGGGCCGCTCGCCGGTGAACACCTGGATCGGGGGAGGACCATGGGTGCCATCGACGACGAGCGGATTGCAGCGGGGGTGGATCACCTCCAGGCTGCCGCGCTCGAGATGATCGCTGCGGCTCGCAGTTTCCTCGACCTGCTCGAGGACCTCGTTGCCGACCGGGACAAGATGGCCGATGTGGTGGCGGCGGTTGGCGACGCGGCTCGGAGCGCGTCCCGGGCGGCGCGTGAGGTGAGGCCGGTTCGGCACTCGGCGGGGAAGCGCCGAAAGGCCGGTGGTGACGGCGACGACGTGGAAGACGAGGACGACTATTCCAGCGTCCAGCGCATCAGGGTGTCGTAAAGGACGATCGGGAATTGCTGATATGAGGCTCTTGCAGATCAACCCCAATGGGCAGGAGACGAGCGCCCTCGATTTCCACCCGATGATCACCGTCGTTCGCGGGCTCGGCCCGTCCGGACGTGAACTCGTGCGGAAGGTCGGCGAAGCGATTCCCCGCGGACTCGATCCCGGGGTCTCGGGCCTGGTCGAAGCGCACGGCGTCCTGCTCGACCTTAACGAGGAAACGCTCCGATTGCTCGACCTGGCCGCTGAACTCGACGTGATCGTCGACCGTTCTGATGTGCCCGGTCCGCCACCGAGCAAACGAGCGGCTCCGAAAACGGGGCGCGACGCGATCGAGCGCTTCATCGAAGAGACACCAGAAGGCGTGTACCCGGAACTTGACGCAGCCCGGAAGCGGCGGGCCGACGCCGCGGAGGCCCGCCAGATCCTGCAGGAAGCCACGGACAAGGCACGGGCGACCTACGACGAGGTGCTGGCGCGAAAGCGCCAAGCCGAAGCCGCCTTGGAGGTAGCCAAATCGGCAGGGCCGCGGCTACGTCTCGTGGTTGACAACGTGCAGGCCGAACCCGAAACCGACGAGGAAGCGGCGCGCAAGGCTGAAGCTGAGGCGGCGGTGAGGGAGCGCCGTCGCGAACTCAGGCAACGGTTGGAGGAGCTGCAACGCCGGCTAGCCGAAGTCGAACAGGGTCTGGTGGAGTTGTCGAGTATTGACACCCGCCCGCTGCAGGTGTTGCTGGATGCGATCCGCAACCCGCAGCCGATCGAGTACGTCCCCTCCGAGCGGGGCGCCGAACTTGCCGACGAGTATGTCGAGCTGACCAAGGCGGTCGCCGAACTCGAAAAGAAGTTGGCAGAGGAGGGCCTCGACTCGGCCTCGGCAATGCGCAGACTCGAGGAAGCCCGCAAAGAGCTCGCCGCGGCTGAGAAAGCAATGCGCAAGCCGGAGCTGACGCCCGAAGACGTCGCCGAGCTCGAAGCCGCTCATGAAGCGGTCCTCGAGGCTGAGAAGAAGGTCACCGGGTTGCGCCGGAAAGCAGCCGAGAAGGCGCTGGAGGAAGCTCGCCAACGTGAACAGGAGATCCTAGATCGCATCGGGTTCCCGACCTGGACCGCGTACGTCATGGGAGCGAGCCTGCTGACCATTGACCACGCGGCCGAACAGCGGCTGGAGAAGGCTCGCCTTGACCTCGAAGCGGCCGAAGCGCATTGGAATCGGGTGGTCGAGGTCATCGAGAACAATCCGGAATACCGGGAGCTGCTCGACCGGCTCGAGGACGTGTACCTCGAGGCCTATGACCTGCTCGGCGGGCAAGAGCCCGAGGACCTCGAAGCCGCGTTGCGTAACCTCCAGGTCCCCAAGCGAGAGGTCACGACCGAAGAACTCGCCGACGCACTCGCATACCAGCTCGAGTTGGTCGGCTTGGTCCTGGGCGAAGGTGCGTCGATCGATCTGATCGTGAGGGCGGCAGAGGCCTTCGTCGAGGAGGCGTCGGCGGTCGACACCCGGATCGCTGAGTTGAAAGAAGAACGCGGCCAACTCGAAGCTGAGATCGCCGCGGTCGAGGCGGAGTTGGCGGAGCTGCCCGACGTGCCGGACCTGCCGGAGGAGTCGGCGAGTCTGGAGGAAGCGTCGGCGTCGTTGGCGTCGACCGGGGAGTCATATTCCGGCCTCGAAAGCTTTGAGTTCGTTGGGTTCGGCGAGGAACCCCAGGCGGAGACCGAGACGGCGTCCGGGTCGTTCGGCTCGTCTGATTTTGGGATCTCGTTTGGTGCGGGTGGGGGCAGCTTCGGGGAGTCGTCGTTCGGCGGGGAGCACAGTGTTGGTTCGTTTGGACCGGAGCAAAAGGATCTGCTCGAGTCCTTCCTCGGTGGGCATCTGACCGACGACGCAGAAGGCGGCTCGGTCGGCTCCGAGGAGTCCGGGTCCGGGGAAGTGGGAGCCGGCGACCTTGGGTCGGGGACCGAGCTGGCACAATCCGCCGACGACGAGCGGATGGCGCAACTCGAAGCCGAGCTCGCGGCGGCGAGCGAGGAAGAAGCCGAGTATCGGGAGTGGGTCGAGAGCCGTGAAGCACTGCTCGACGCGGCCATCGGGGTGGAGTCGGTCGCGGTGAGCCGTTTGATGAAAGTCGCGGCTGACCTGCTCGGGCAGCAAGCTGACGTCGGCGAATCTGTGGCGTCGGTTGAGGGTTCGTCATCCGAGCCTGAGCAGGACAGGTCGGTCGATGTCGATGAGCTCGCGTTCTACCTGGTCGGTCGGCTCACCGCGCTACGGGACGTTTCGTATGCGGGTTCGGTTCCGCTGTTCCTCGACGACGCCCTCGCTGGCTTTGACGCTGACATCGTGCAAACCGTGCTCGACCGGCTCGAAGGCATGTCGGACACGGTTCAGGTCATCTACCTGACCGACGATGACGCGGCAGTCGCCTGGGCTGAACGGGTCGGCTTCCAGCGCGCTGCGGTCGTCAACGCGACACCACCTCTGGCGGTTTGAGCAACGCCGCCCGTCGCTGTCCCGCCAGATCCAGGTCATCGAGGTCGGTGCGCGACTGTCTCTGCTGATTGGTCAACGCCAACCGTGGTGGCGACTCTCGCGGCGGGTTTCCGGAGGGCGGGCTGCTCCGTGGCCCTCTGGGGTGCGCGCAGTTGTGGAGGAGTCAGCGAGTTGGATGGCCGGTTCCCGGCGGGCTGGTGGGTGGGCCCGTTGGCCGCGGGTGGTGACGGTCGGTCGGCCTTGGGCCTAGAGCCGTTGGTCCCTGGAGCACGTCCGCGCCGCGCGGCCTACCATGCAGCGCAGCGGGACCGAGGCCCGTCGACAAAGAATCGACTCAAGTCGGGCGCCAAGCTGCCCGGGTCTGGAGGTGCTGTGGCCGTCATTACCGAGGAAGCCATCCGGGAACTCGCAACGTTCAGGGCTGGCGATGTCCCAGTCACGACGTGTTACCTCGACGTTGACGGCAGACGAATGGTTCGTCACCAAGACTATGAGCACGAGTTGGACCGCTTGTTGCGTTCTGCGCGCAACCGCGCCAACGGTTCCGAGTCGGTGCAGCGTGATCTTCAGCGCATCGAGGACTATGTGAAGGGAGGCTTTGACCGTTCGCACACGAAGGGTCTTGCAATCTTCTCGTGCTCAGCCCGTGACTTCTGGAAGGTCGTGCCGCTACCGGCGCCGGTGCGCAGCCAGATCATCATCAACGCAGCGCCGGCGGTTGCCCAGCTGGAGTCGGTCGTCCAGGACTTCGAACGGATCGGTGTGTTGCTCGCCGATCGTCAGCGAGCGCGCATGTTCGTCTTTGAGTTGGGCGAGTTGACCGACCATTCCGAACTTCTCGAGGCTCTGCCCCGTGACTATGACCACCGTGGACACGGGGACCAGGGTTACGAGCGCGAACAACATCACATCGATGAACTCGCCGCGCAGCATCTCCGTCATGCCGCACAGGTCGCGTTCGACGTGCTGAAAGAGCGCGGCTTCGAGCATTTCGCCATCGGCGCCCCGGATCCGATCGCACACACGCTCGAGCATGACCTGCATCCGTATCTGCGTGAGCGTTATCGCGGTCGCCTGCACCTATGCGTGAATGCGTCGATCGACGAGATCCGCCATGCGGTGCTCGACTTTCAGGCCGAGATCGAGCGGCGGAAGGAGGCAGAGTTGGTCGAACGCGTGCGGGAGGCGCTCGGTGCCGGCGGGAAGGCTGTCGCCGGGCTCGAGCAAGTGCTCCCCGCACTCCATCAGCACCGGGTTGACCGTTTGCTGGTCTCGGCCGGGTTCTCGACCAGCGGTTGGCGGTGCTTCGGTTGCGGTGCGTTGGCAACGGTGGGACGGGCTTGCCCGGCGTGCGGCGCGGAGATGAGCCACGTCGAGGACGTTGTCGAGGAAGCGGTCGAAGAAGCGCTCGCGCAACGGGTCAAGGTCGAGATCTGTGTCGACAACGCTGACCTCGATGTCCTCGGTCGCATCGCTGCGCTTCTGCGTTACTGACGATCGGAGACATCGAAGGAAGTGACTACGACGACGGTTGCCGCCGGGGTCGACCTCGGCGGGACCAAGATCCTCGGGCGGGTCATCGATCCCGGCGATCCGACGCGGTCGTTGGCCACTGCCCGAGTCGACACACCGAGGGGTGCAGAAGCTGTCGTTGCCGCGGTGGATCGGGTGTTGACCCAACTGGAGTCCCAGATGGTCGAGGCAGGACTGGGTCGCATCGACGCACTGGGGGTGGGCGCGGCAGGTCTGGTTGATGCCGAGGGTGTTCTTCGGTTCGCGCCCAATCTGCCGGGAATCGTTGATCTCGACCTTCGGTCGGGACTTTCGCGGTGGCACGATCGACGCGTCGTCGTCGACAACGACGCCAATTGCGCGGCTTGGGCTGAGCTCAAAGTGGGTGCGGCCCAAGGTGCCTCCGACGCAATTCTCGTCACGTTGGGTACGGGGATCGGGGGTGGCATCGTGACCGGCGGCAAGCTCCGGCACGGCGCGTTCGGTTTCGCGGGTGAGCCGGGGCACATGATCGTCGATCCCGACGGTCCGCCATGTCCATGTGGTCGCCGCGGTTGTTGGGAGCGTTACGCCAGCGGGAGTGGGCTCGGGCGATTGGCCCGGGATCTGGCTCAGGCGGGCCGGGCTGACCGCGTGGTCGAACTCGCAGGGGGCGACCCCGACGACGTGCGTGGTGAACACGTGACTGCTGCGGCTGCGGCAGGTGATCCTGATGCCCAGGAAGTGCTGCGTCAGTTCGGATGGTGGGTTGCCATCGGGGTGGCCAACCTGGTCAATCTCTTGGACCCGGAGATCGTGGTGATCGGCGGCCGGCTGGCGGATGCAGGCGATCTTCTTCTCGAACCGACGCGGGCTGCCTACGCGGGGCTCGTGCTCGCTCATGACCATCGACCGGACGTACCGATCGTCGGCGCCGAGCTTGGTGCTGACGCCGGCGCGATCGGCGCCGCCCTCCTTGCCCTCACCTGACGAATCCCCTCCTTCGGGTGTTTTCTCCCCGCGACGCGGGGAGAAAACACCCGTCAGCTGAGGCGGAGGAGCGAGTGCGGTGAGTGGTGGGTGGCGTGAGTGGAATCGTGATCGGGGGAACAAGCCCGAGGCGGTACCGTTGTGGCATGGAGTTCCGTCGCATCACGTCACTGCCGCCGTACGTTTTCACGATCATCGACTCGTTGAAAGTGCAGGCACGGCGAGCTGGTGTCGATGTGATCGACTTCGGTTTCGGTAACCCGGACTTGCCGTCGCCAGATATCGCGGTCGACAAGCTTTGCGAGGCCGCTCGCAATCCCCGGAACCATCGCTACAGCGCAAGCCGCGGCATCCCGAAGCTGCGTGAAGCTGTGAGCGAGATGTACCTGCGTCGCTTCGGCGTCGAGCTCGATCCCGAAACCGAGGTCATCAACACCATCGGCGCCAAGGAGGGGTTCTCCCATTTGATGTGGACGCTCCTGGGTCCTGGCGATGCCGCGCTCGTGCCGTCGCCCTCCTATCCCATTCACATCTACGGTCCGCTCTTCGCCGGCGCTGATATCCGTGAAGTACGCCTCGGCACCGGCACCGATTTCTTCGAGAGCCTCCAGGAAGCGTGGGAGTACTCGTGGCCGAAACCCCGGGTCATCGTGATGTCGTTCCCACACAACCCGACCACGACCTGTGTCGATCTCGCTTTCATGCAGAAGGTCGTCGATTTTGCCCGTGAGCGCGAGGTCATCATCGTCCACGACAACGCGTACGCTGATCTTGGTTTCGACGGGTACGACCCGCCATCGATCCTGCAAGCCGAGGGGGCAAAGGAGGTGGCGGTCGAGCTGTATTCGATGACCAAGTCGTTCTCGATGGCTGGCTGGCGAGTCGCGTTCCTCGTGGGTAACGCAGAAGTCGTCCAAGCGCTGGCCAAGCTGAAGAGCTACCTGGACTACGGGACGTTCCAGCCGATCCAGATCGCGGCCACGGTCACGCTCAACGAGGCACCGGACCAACCGAAACTCGCCCGTGACATCTACCAGTCCCGTCGTGACGCGCTCGTCAGCGGTCTCAACCGGATCGGTTGGTCGGTGGAGCCACCGATGGGAACGATGTTTCTCTGGGCCCCGATCCCCGAGCCCTACGCCGACATGGGATCGGTCGAGTTCGCCAAGATGCTCGTGACCGAGGCCGCTGTTGCAGTGTCCCCCGGCGTTGGATTCGGTCCGGGCGGTGAGGGGTTTGTCCGCTTCGCCCTGATCGAGAACGAGCATCGGACCAGTCAGGCGATGCGTCAACTGAAGAAGGCGCTCACGAAGCTCTAACGGCTGCCGCCCCGGCCGTCCGCTGTGACGTGGCTCAGCCGACTGGCGATCGGTCGGTGGCGAGGATGCCGTCGAGCACCAACGTCACTGCAGCGTCCGCGACCTGCTCCCAGGGCTGGCCCCGCTCGTGGAGGAATACCCGGGCCAATTGCGCCGTGATTCCGAGAATTGCGTGGGCGATGTAGTCGGGATCGGTGTCGCGGATCTCACCCCGCTCGATTCCTTCCTTTACGTGGCGCATCGCGTCTCGGATCGCGACGTCCTGGCCTTTGCGCAGCGCTGGGAGAAAGCGCTCCTCTGTTGCGGCGAACTGGACGAGACGGTTGAGGTGGGCGTGCTCGGACGACCATCGCATCGTGGTGCGGATGCCGATCTCGATGCGCTTCACCGGATCGTCCACGCCCTCGATCGCCTGCTGCTGGGCCCGCCGCAAGTCGAGTTGCGTCTCACGCAGGATTTCGAGGAAGAGCTCTTCTTTGCTCTTGAAATACCAGTAGAACACGCCCTTGCCCACCCCGAGACCTTGGACGATCTCGGCAACCGAGGTCGGGTGGTAGCCGTTTTCGGCGAAGCGCTCAATGGCGTAATCCATGAGCTGGCGCCGTCGCTCGCGGCCGCGTGGGGTCAGGCGCCGGTTCATCGGCCGACAAGCTAAACACACTTGACCAATCGGTCAAGAATTGACATTTCGCCTTTCCGTCTCGGGCGGGAAACATGCTGTTCACGTTGCAGCCGTAGGGTCCCGGGGCATGACGACCTACGTGCTTCGAGTCTGGCTTCCGGATCGGCCTGGTGCTCTCGGCGCTGTTGCGAGCAGGGTTGGTGCCGTCGGAGCCGATGTGATCGGCATCGACATCCTCGAGCGGGGCGGCGGCCGGGCGATCGACGAGCTCATCATCGACCTGCCCGAATCGGCGCTGGTTCCACTGCTACTCCAGGAGGTCCAGGAGGTTGACGGGGTCGACGTCGAGGACATCCGGGAAGCAACCGGCGCAGCGCTCGACCCCCGACTCGATGCGTTGGAAGCGGCGGCAGCGCTCGTCGGGGCACCGTCGTCGGACGTGTTGCTCGACTCCCTGTGCGAGTATGCCGTGGCGACGTTGGCAGCAGACTGGGGTGCGGTTTTCTCACTCGACGGCGGTGAGCTCTACTCGGTCCTCGGGCCCGCACCAACGACCGAATGGCTGGTCGCCTTCGTTGAGGGAAGCCGCAGCTCGGCTCGGCTCGGCGGCGAGGGTGCCAAGCCCGACGATGTCGTGTGGGCTGCACTTGCGAGTGCCGGCTATGCCCTGGTGCTCGGGCGGGAAGGCCGCCCGTTCCGGGCCCGGGAACGGAGGGAGGTGTCGGCGCTCGCTCGGATCGTCGACACACGATTTCGCAGCTTGAGATGGACCGAGGCCCGCAGCGCTCATCCGTCTTCCGGTCAGCGCTCCCGGGTGGGCCAGCCTGGCTGAGCACTTGGCCCACGGAATTCAAGCCAGGCCCCACGGCCTACTTCACCTTTGGTGCGGTGTCTGTGACTCGGCGCAGCGGTCACTCGGCCGCCCACGCTCGCGCCCGATCAACGGCACGGCGCCACTGGCCGTAGAGACGGTCGGCGTTGGCAGGATCGCTGGCTGGGCGCATGCTGATGTCAAGCGCCCAATTGTCGGAGATGTCCTCCAGCGAATCCCAGAACCCCTCGGCCAGTCCGGCCAGGTAGGCGGCACCGAGCGCGGTGGTCTCCCCGACGACGGGCCGGGAAACCTCACAGCCGAGCTGATCGGCTTGTACCTGCAACAGCAACGGCATAACGGACGCGCCGCCATCGACGCGCAGGCCCTTGATGCGAGAGCCCGCTGCTGCGGACATCGCCTCCACGACGTCGCGAGTCTGATAGGCCATCGCCTCGACCACGGCTCGCGCGAGGTGGGCCCGGGTCGTGCCGCGGGTGATGCCCACGATCGTGCCTCGGGCGTAAGGATCCCACCAGGGGCTTCCGAGGCCAGTGAAGGCGGGCACCAGGACAACGCCTCCGGTGTCGGGCACCGTCTCTGCCAGCGGCCCGATCTCCGCGGCACTGTCGATGATGCCGAGTCCGTCGCGCAACCACTGCACCGCGGCGCCGGTCACGAAAATCGCCCCCTCGAGGGCGTAGTGGGTCACCAACTCGCCGGACGCACCGCTCCCGGTGGCCGGGATCGTCCACGCGACTGTGGTCAGCAGACCCTCGACCGGTTCTGGGCACGACGGGCCGACGTTCATGAGCACGAACGAACCAGTGCCGTAGGTGTTCTTCGTCATGCCAGGTTCGAAGCAGGCTTGCCCGAACAGCGCCGCCTGTTGATCGCCGGCGATTCCACTGACTGGTATGCCAGCACCGAACCCGGCCACGCCCTCGACGGTCACGCCGAAACGACCGCTCGACGGGTGCACCTCGGGTAGGACGTGCTCCGGCACGCCGAACAGCGCACACAGGTCGCCGTCCCAAGCCAAGGAGCCGATGTCGTACAACAGCGTTCGGCTCGCGTTGGATGGGTCGGTCGCGTGAACTGCTCCGCCGGTGAGGTTCCACAGCACCCACGAGTCGACCGTGCCGAACACGGTGCCTGCCGACGGTTCGACGCCCCCGTGAGTGAAGAGCCATCCGAGTTTCGTCGCCGAGAAGTAGGGGTCGAGTACGAGGCCGGTCTTGCGACGGATCAGGTCGAGATGGCCGGTCTCTCGTAGCGCGTCGCAGGTGCCAGCGGTCCGCCGGTCTTGCCAGACGATCGCTCGGTGACGGGGCTCGCCAGTCCGCCGGTCCCATACGACCACCGTTTCCCTTTGATTCGTGATGCCGATGGCGACCACATCGGCTGACCGCTGTTCGGCCAGCTGCGCTGCCAGATTCCCGAGTACCTCTTGCACCGCCTCCCAGATCTCGATTGCGTCGTGTTCGACCCAGCCAGGTCGGGGGAAGTATTGCGTGAACTCGCGGTAGGATGACGCGACAGCGCGGCCCGAGCGATCGAAGGCGATAGCGCGCACGCCGGTAGTCCCTGCATCGATGGCGATGACGACAGCCATAGCAGCAGACCCTATTTCGTCTGCGTCGATGCCCGTTTGGTTTTCGCATCTGGTCACGAGTCAACAGCCGACGTGTCTTCCGATGGGTGGTTCTTGGTGGGGCGGGGTCGGGGATCGGCGGCAATGCAGGCGGCGCTGTCTTTCGATGGCCGTGGTTGGGGTCGGTGGGGTCGGGTCGCGGTTTCGCGCCGGGATAGGTTGATAGACGGCACGCACGATTGACGGGAGGCTATTGATGCGAGTCGCAATGCTCACCGGTGGAGGCGACTGCCCGGGGCTGAACGCGGTGATGCGCGCCGTGGTCCGCAAAGGTGAGCGGATTTACGGTGACGAGCTCGTCGGATTCGTCGATGGTTGGCGGGGTGTCATTGAACGCAAACTGCGCCCCCTGAGCGTGGAGACATTCCGTGGGACGCTCCCACGGGGTGGCACGATTCTCGGCTCGTCCCGGACTAACCCGTTCAAATTGGATGGCGGTGTGGAGGCCTGCCAACGGGCTATGCAGGAAGAGCGGATCGACGCGCTCATCGCCATCGGTGGGGAGGACACCCTTGGTGTTGCGGCGAAGTTGCACGACCTGGGCCTCAAGGTCGTCGGCGTCCCCAAGACGATCGACAACGACCTGTCGGCTACCGAGTTGACCTTCGGTTTCGACACGGCGGTGCAGATCGCCACCGAGGCGATCGACCGGCTTCACACCACGGCCGAGTCGCATCACCGGGTCATGGTGGTGGAGGTCATGGGTCGACACGCTGGCCACATCGCGGTCTGGTCAGGTATCGCCGGCGGCGCCACGATGATCCTTATCCCCGAGGAGCCCTTCGACATCGAGGTCGTGTGCGAAGCGCTCAAGAAGCGCCACGCGGCGGGAAACTACGCGTCGATCGTGGTAGTGGCCGAGGGAGCGATCCCCAAGGAGGGCTCGCTGCAGCTGGCCTCACGCGAGCGGGACCAATTCGGCCATGTGCGTCTTGGAGGGATCGGCAACACGTTGGCTGAGGAGATCGAGGAGCGAACCGGTTTCGAAACCCGGGTCACGATCCTCGGTCACGTGCAGCGCGGTGGCACGCCGACTGCTTTCGATCGCGTACTCGCGACCCGCTTCGGGATCGCCGCCATCGATGCCGTGCACGACGGAGCTTTCGGGCAGATGGTCGCCTTGCAGTGCGGAAACATCGTGCGGGTTCCGTTGACCGCGGCCGTCGGCCAGCTCAAGACCGTTGATCCCGACCTGTATCACGGCGTTGCCGAGTACTTCTTCGCTGGCTGAACACCGCATGGCACCTCTGCGCCACCCTCATGGAACTACTCACCGCGGCTGAATCCGAGGCAGCACAAAGGCGTATTGCGGGCGGCCTGCTGCGGCGAGGGCTCGGCTCGGGTGACCGGGTCGCGCTCTTGACCTCCTCGAGCGGTTCGATGCTGAGCGCCATTCTCGGGGCGCTGCGCGTGGGTATCGTGCCGGTGCTACTCAACAGCGGTCTGACCCCGCATGAACGAGATCGGCTCCTCGCCGACGCCGCGCCGGCGTTGATCGTGGACGATGCGTTGCTCGCGAGCTTGGTCGAGGCGGCGCCAACTGAGTTAGCTCCCTATCCGCTCGCTAGGGCGATGCACTACACGAGCGGCACGACAGGGGAGCCCAAAGGCGTGTGGTCCGGGGTGCTCGATGAGACAGAAGCAGCGGCGCTGTTTCGGGAAGAAGCGGAGCTGTGGGGTTTCGATGCTGCGGATCGGCACCTGGTCTGTTCACCGTTTCATCATTCGGTGAGTATTCGGTTCGGTGGTGGCACGCTGCTCAGTGGGGGTTCGGTCATCGTGCTGGGCCGCTTTGAGGCGCAGACGGCGGTGCGAGCTCTTGCTGAATGTCGACCGACCACGACCTTCATGGTCCCTTCGCATCTCCAACGCCTGTTCGCCTACGCCGACGATGTCGGTTCGCTGCCTGACCATCCAGATCTCCGACTGCTCGCGCACGCGGGTTCGCCGTGCCCGCCGCCGCTCAAACGGCGCACGATCACTGAGTTTGGTGTCGACCAGGTCTGGGAGTTCTACGGTTCGACGGAAGGGCAGTTCACTGCTTGCAGCTCTCACGAGTGGCTCGAACGGCCGGGGACGGTCGGCCGGGCCCGGCCTGGGCGCCGCCTGTTCATCGAGCCCGTTGAAGATGACCTCGCGGGTACCCAACCGAACGGTGAGCCCGGGTCTGGTCCGGAGGACGTTGGTGTGATCTGGTGTGAGGTTCCCGCGTATGCGCGTTTCGAATACTGGCGCGATCCGGAAAAGACCAGCGGCGCGTGGCGAACAACCGACCAGGGGCAAGCCTTCACGGTGAGGGATCTCGGTCGGCTCGACGCCGACGGTTATTTGTTTCTCGACGGCCGACGTGACGACCTCATCATCACCGGCGGCGTGAACGTGTACCCGGCCGAGATCGAAAACGCCTTGGCGGCCGCGCCAGGAGTCGCCGAGGTGGCAGTGTTCGGTGTTGAGGACGAACGCTGGGGCCAGATGGTCTGCGCCGCGGTCGTGCCAAGCAGAAGTGGTGAGGCACCGGACCACGACCAGCTCCGGCGGTTCGCCAAGCAGGTGCTGGCTGGTTACAAGGTCCCGAAGCGGTTCTTCTTGGTCGAGGACCTGCCGCGCACGTCGACAGGCAAGGTGCAGCGCAACCGCATTGTCGACCAACTGGCGTTGTAGGCGAGCGCTTTCCTCACGCCCCGAATTGGGTCGACGCAGGTGAGGTGGGCGGTGGCTGACTGGTGTCGTCGGTGTCGCTGTCTGCGCGTTGACCTTGGTCGCCGCTGACGTCGCGATCTCGGGCCGCAGGTGCGTGCGGCTGGTCTGTTCAGGTCGCGGGTTGTGTCGACTGGGAGCTGAGTCGAGGATCGTCGCCCGTGTCCGTGCGTCCGGTTGGTCTGTTCAGGTTGCGGGTTGTGCCGGTAGATCGGAGGGAATGGGCGTGGAGGCCGGTGGGGGTGGTTGTGTGGCGTTCGGGGATTGGCCGGCGGCGGCTTCAGCGACCTGGGCCCGGAAGGTCGGGAAATCGTCACGTCCGATCGGTTGGCCGGGATCGGCGTCACGGGTCTCGGTCGGGACGCCGGTCCGACGCCCATCCACGGAGAACAGCACCCTTCTGACGCCTGGCAGCTCCGTGAGGGTGAACACGATCTGAGCCACGGCTTGGCGGAGCTTGGTGCCGGTCAGCGCCAGGTTGGAGAGGTCGATCGAGACCAAGCCGCCTTCCCAGCTCACCGAGTTGATGACGAGATCCTTGGGGACGTCTGACTTGAAGCCGAACTGTTCGATCTCTGGACTGGGTTGGCGGATCAGCTCTCGCAGAACCGCATCGGCCATGTTGTCCTGGTCAGGCACGAAGACCTGGATCGGGAACATCCGGTCAGCCACTGCGGGTGATTCGCTCCGACGGAACAGGAACACCACGGCCCGTTTCGTGTTCTGACCGGGTGTGGTGGTCGTGGTTGTCTCAGGTGCCGAGAGTTGCGGAGGCAGTGCCTGATTGATGAGTTGGGGTCTGCTGTCCGCAGTGACGCCCCCACATCCGGCCAAGCCGCTGCCAATCAGCGCAACAACTGCGAAGGCGATCAACCGTCGGAAGCCGTCGGATCGCTGGCCATCAGTCGCCGTCACAACGGACTCATCGTGACGAGTGGCGCGCAGACTGCTCACGTCAGTTCCTTCACGGGCTCGTCTGCTGCTGTCTCTTATACACATCT
>JANZZE010000042.1 GCA_026419545.1 Acidimicrobiales bacterium | reverse complement strand
TATAAGAGACAGGCTATGTACCCAACGAAGGTGATGCCTGGCATTACACACTCGACGCGTTGGGGCTGTTCTACGAGCACGCATTGGCGTTGCTGCCGGAGGACGACCAGAGCATCAGGACTGCGCCCGCGTGGCATGAGATGATCCTGCGACTTGGCGAACAGCCCCCCGACTCGGTGGCTGAAGCCATCGGGCCATATCTCGACTCGGCCGAGCTGCTCGGTCGGCGGACTGCGGAGTTGCACGAGGCGCTTTTGTCTGACGACGTTCCGGCATTCGAACCGGAGCCGTTCACGACGTTGTGGCAGCGATCGCTGTACCAAGCGTTCAGGGCTCAGGTTCGGCCCACGCTGCAACTACTGCGACGTTCGATCGACCAGCTTCCTGCGGAAGCGCGAGATGATGCCCTTCGCCTGATTGAAGGTGAGGCTGACGTGCTCAGGATCTTCCAGCGTGTCAAGGATCACCGTATTGATGCAATGAGGTCTCGGGTTCACGGTGACTACCACCTCGGCCAGGTGCTGCACGCTGGCCGTGATTTCGTCATCATCGACTTCGAAGGGGAGCCGTCACGGTCGCCAACTGAACGCCGGATCAAGCGGAGTCCGCTCAGCGATGTCGCCGGAATGGTGCGATCGTTCCAATATGCGGTAAAGGCTGGATTTTCCGCATACGAGCAACGCGGGCTCGTCACTGACGAGACTCGCGATGCCCTGCTCGAACGAGGGGATGTGTGGAACGCTTGGGTGACTCTCCGATTCCTGACCGGGTATTTCGATGCCATTTCGTCGACCGGGCTCGTACCTGCGGCAGCCGACGATCGCCTTGCGTTGCTTTCGGCGTATGTCCTCGACAAGGCGCTCTACGAAATTCGTTATGAATTGAACAACCGGCCGGATTGGGCTCCGATACCGATCGAAGCAGCGGTACGGATGATCGAGTCGGATCGGTCGCTTCGGTGAATGACGACGACGTCCGCGCGCTCGCTCGATTGGCTGGCGTCGAAACCGAGTACTGGGACGTGCAGGGCCGACTCCAGGAGGCGTCGGTGGAGTCCCTACGGACGGTGCTCGGATGCATGAAGTTCGAGTTCGATGGTGGTGAACGCCACTTTTCTGCTGATGCCATTTCTGAGTACTTCGAACGGAGGGCCGATGCCTCACCTGTGGTCATATGGGAGGGGGATCGCATCGAATTCGAGGTGGCGATCCCGCCCGGTTGCTACGGGGAACCGCGAGCCACCGTGGTGCTCGAAGACGGCACGGTGGTTGATCTGGGCGGGTCAGCTATAGCTCAGGGCGCGACTCCGTCGCGTCGGTGGCTGGCCTTCAACACGGTTGGCGGCCTTCCCATCGGGTACCACCAGATCACCATCGACTGGAACCACGGGACGATCGCTGAACCCGTCGTGCGCGCCCTGTGGATTGCGCCAAGACGAGTGATCGGCCCCTCGGTCCTCGACCGATGGTGGGGGGTGTTTTCGCCGCTGTATGCGATGGGCACGGGCAATGCGTCGCCGTCGGTACTGACGCTGGACCGCATTGGTCGATGGATCGACGGGTTCGGCGGTCGGGTGGTTGCCACCCTGCCCTTGTTGTCGGGGTTCATCGGCTATCGGGGGGAGCCCTACGACCCGAGTCCGTACGCCCCCGTGTCGCGAGCACATTGGAACGAGTTGTATCTCGACCTCGGGGCGCTCGGGATCGACGCTCGTCTGGGTCTGCGTTCAGGGCCTGAACGCCGCTTCCCCTATCGCGAGCTCGCGCGCCTTCGGCGGGCACGCGTCGAAAACGCACTTGGCGAACGGCTCACGCAACTCGCGTTGAGCGGAACGCTTTCGGACTACGCACGCTTTCGCGCCGCAGTTGAACGCCGCGGCGCTCCCTGGACTACTTGGCCTGACCCGGCTCGTAACGGTGAGTTAGAGCCCGGTCGTGATTTCGATCCGGCTGTTGCTGCGTTCCATGAGTTCTGCCAGCGGGCCCTCGTCGAGCAGCTCGCTGAGCTCAGCGATCGTTTTCGCCGACGGGAGCAACGCCTCTACTTGGACTTGCCGTTGGGTGCTCATCCGTTCGGGTATGAGACATGGCGGCAACCGGGGATGTTCGCTCAGGGTGTTGCGGTCGGCGCGCCCCCGGATGAGTTCTTCGAAGCCGGTCAGGATTGGGGTTTTCCGCCACTGGTGCCGGCGGCCGCAAGTGCCGACGGCCATTCGTTGTTCAGGACCGTCGTTGCTCGCCATTGCGAAGTTGCCGGCGTGTTGCGCATCGATCATGTCATGGGCCTGTACCGCCTCTTCTGGATACCGCAGGGCGCCGAACCGAAAGAGGGCGTCTACGTTCGATATCCGATGAGCGAGCTGTTTGCTGTCTTGGCCATCGAGTCCGCCCGGCACGACTGTTTCATCGTCGGCGAGGACCTTGGGACCGTTCCTGATGAGATCCGGGAAGGGATGGCACGCCATGATCTGCTCGGCATGTATGTGGCGCAGTTCCACGTTCCGAGCTCGCCGGGCGTCGCGATGACGCCTCCATGGCAGCGCAGTGTCGCCAGCGTCGACACCCATGACACGCCGACGTTTGCCGGCTGGGTCGCAGGGCGCGATATCGACCACCGACTCGCTATGGGGCTCTTGACGAGCGATGCGGCGCAGCGGGCGCGGTCGTACCGAGCACAGCAGGTCGCGAACCTGCGGGAATCACTGTGCCGAGGGGGTTGGCTGGGAAACGATTTCCGTGCCCCGCCAGCTGCCGCCGCGGTCGCGGCAGGGTCGGGTGAACGTCAGGCCGAGGTGGAGGATGCGGTTGCATTGCATGCAGCACTGCTCCGGCTCTTAGGAGACAGCGATGCT
Source organism: Acidimicrobiales bacterium (assembly GCA_026419545.1). Taxonomy (GTDB): domain Bacteria; phylum Actinomycetota; class Acidimicrobiia; order Acidimicrobiales; family Acidimicrobilacustridaceae; genus JANZZE01. The sequence continues at coordinate 18,774 of JANZZE010000042.1, read as the reverse complement.
TCGCTCGCGCTGGTGACACTCGAAGATCTGTGGGCGGAGACCGAGCCTCAGAACATCCCGGGGACCTCTGCCGAAAGGCCTAATTGGGTCCAGATGTTCCCAATGGGGCTCGACGACTTGCTACGCGACGACGCTGTCGCCGCGGTGTTCCATGCGCTCCAAGAAGCTCGGCTCGGTAGTCACCTCCGCGCTCGACACCAATACGAGGGGATCGCGTGATCGGCGGAATCTCCGAAGAGGACCTATGGCTGTTCAACGAAGGCAGCCATACGCGGCTCTACGAGAAGCTCGGCGCTCATCTGTTGCCTAACGGGTCAGGAACGGTTTTTGCTGTCTGGGCACCCAACGCGCGTCGGGTGTCAGTGATAGGGGATTTCAACGCTTGGCGACTGCAGGCGAATCCACTCGAGCCGATCGGCTCATCGGGGATATGGGCAGGAGTGGTCCAGGCTGCTGGGGTCGGGGATCGTTACAAGTTTCACATCGAGTCACGTGCTCGCGGCTATTCGGTCGACAAGGCTGATCCATTCGCATTTCGCTCCGAGCAACCACCCCGAACGGCCTCGATCGTGTGCGCGCTCGACTACGAGTGGGCCGACTCCAAATGGATGGCTGAGCGCGCCCGCTACAACGCGCTCGACGCACCCATCTCGATTTACGAAATGCATCTCGGGTCGTGGCGTCATGCCGAGGGGGAACATCGATCGCTGAACTACCGGGAACTGGCGCTTCCACTTGCGGAGCACGTGAGCCGCCTCGGGTTCACGCACGTCGAGTTCTTGCCAGTCATGGAGCACCCCTTCTATGGCTCTTGGGGGTATCAGATAACGGGGTACTTTGCTCCGACCGCACGTTTCGGGGCGCCACAGGACTTGATGTACCTGATCGACGTGCTCCACCAACACGGCATCGGTGTCATCCTCGACTGGGTGCCATCGCACTTTCCGTCGGACCAGCATGGTCTGGGTTTTTTCGACGGTACCCACCTCTACGAACACGCGGATCCTCGCAAGGGTCTCCATCCAGACTGGGGGAGCCTTATCTTCAACTACGACCGCCATGAAGTGAGGAGCTTTCTCCTTTCTAGCGCCTGCTTCTGGTTGGACCTCTATCACGCAGATGGCCTGCGAGTGGATGCCGTCGCATCGATGCTGTACCTGGACTACTCGCGCAAGGAAGGGGAGTGGGTACCGAACGAACACGGTGGTAACGAGAACCTGGGTGCGCTGCGCTTTCTGAAGAGGCTCAACGAGGTCGTGTACCGGGACTTCCCCGACGTGCAGACGATTGCTGAGGAGTCGACTGCCTGGCCGATGGTGTCGCGTCCCACCAACATCGGCGGTCTCGGCTTCGGCATGAAATGGGATCTCGGTTGGATGCACGACACGTTGCAGTATTTCGAGCGCGACCCGCTCTATCGCAAACACCATCACAACGAACTGACCTTCAGGATGGTGTACGCGTTCACCGAGAACTTCTGCTTGCCGTTGTCGCACGACGAGGTCGTGCACGGCAAAGGGTCACTCCTGCAGAAGATGACAGGGGACCGTTGGCAGCGATTTGCCAATCTCCGTTGCCTATTCGGCTACCAGTACACGCAGCCGGGCAAAAAGCTGCTGTTCATGGGGAGCGAGCTCGCACCTGAAACCGAGTGGGACTTCGACCACCCTCTTCCGTGGCATCTACTCGAGGTCCCCGAACACCTCGGCGTATTCCGTTGGCTGGAACGGCTGAACCAGCTCGTTCGTGACGAGCCAGCGCTGCACGAAGTCGACTTCGAGCCGACGGGGTTCGAGTGGATTGTGCCCGATGACCCAGATTGCAGTGTGTTTGCCTACCTGCGGTGGCCTCGGCAACGTGGCACTGAGACAGGCTGCGGCAGTTCGGGTCGCCCGGTGCTGGTCGTATTGAACCTGACCCCGGTCCCGCGTGAGGGTTACCGGGTCGGGATTCCGGTTGGCGGTCGTTGGGACGAGTTGGCCAACTCGGACGCCGAGATGTATGGAGGGAGCGGCTGGGGCAACCTCGGCGGTCTGGAGGCCGCACCACTTGAAGCCCACAGCCGACCGTTCTCTCTGTCGTTGGTCTTACCGCCGTTGTCGGTGCTCGTGTTTGCACCGCGGGCCTGACCAAGCACAGGGCTCGGGAGCGTGGGCCGGGAGCGCAGCTCCACATCAACGGGTGCGTGTTGCTCGACGAGAAGGGCACAGCACAGGGCTCCGGGGTATCAGCTACAAGCGCGGCTGCCATGTATTGCGATTCTGTTACGATCAGGGGTAGCGTCTTGTGAAAGCTCGTGCCGTTTCAAGGCGGCTGTGTCGCCCCGGAACCTGGGGATGAACAGGTGCGGATGACTCTTGCGATCGCTCAATCTGCAGCCAACGGCACGGTGGTTGCACCTGACGAAACGTCGGCTCCGTCCCTGCGGCAGGTGCTTCGCGAGACCGTACGGTCTCGACACTCGCCCGACCCGGTTCACGGCGAGGGCAACAGCCCCCACAGGGGGAGCTCGGTGCGGGGCTTGGTGCGACCTCGTGGCTATGCCCGCCTTGCCGTATCGGTCATCGCCGGGTTCACTGGCCTGGTGGCTGTCGTTGCCACTGCGCCAGTCTGGCGGCTTGCCAACCCGACGTGGAGGCTCACGTTGCCGGGGGTGCCACATCCCCCGAGCCCGTTCTGGGCTGGTGCGGTCTTTGTTGCGGGAGTGTCGTTGGCATCGCTTGGCTGGATTGGTCTGGTCAGCGTCTTGCCGAGGCTCGAGGCCCGCCGTGGCTTGCTGATTGCCAGTGTCGTGTTCTGCGTCTGGGTCGTGCCAGTGCTGCTAGGACCCCCACTGCTCTCGAACGACGTCTACAGCTACATAGCACAAGGTGAGATGGCGAGCCGTGGCATCGATCCCACCCAGGTGGGTCCAGTCGCGCTTGGTCGTGGCGACTTCCTCTACGCGGTCGACCCCGTATGGCGGACCGCGCCCGCGCCTTACGGTCCGCTGTCGATACTCACCAGCGAAGGACTGGTGCGGTTGTCGGGTCACGAACCCAGTGGCGCGATGTGGTACTTCCGTGGTCTGTACACGCTTGGTGTGATCGCGGCAGGCATCGGCGTTGTCGCCATAGCCCGTACCCATAGAGTGCCACCTGGATCCGCTCTTGCACTGGCGATCTTGAACCCGTTGGTCCTCATCTACCTCATCGGCGGTGTTCACAATGACGCGCTGATGGTCGGATTCCTTTCGCTCGGGCTCGCCGCGTATTGCCGTGACAAACGGCTCCTGGCTGTGGTGCTGCTGACGGGGGCGATCGCAGTCAAGCTGCCGGCAGCACTTGCGTTGGCCACCGTCGCGTGGGCGTGGGCTGGTCCGGGCGCGAGTTGGCGTCGTCGCCTCCGCGTTGCCGCCGTCGTTTTCGGCGGCTCTGCCATCGTGCTGGCGACGCTCTGTGTTCTCGCTGGGGTTGGCATCGGCTGGATCACTGCTTTGAAGAACACAGGGAAGGTGATGGATACCTTCTCAGTGATGACCATTCTCGGGTACTTCGCTAGTGACCTCGTCCATCTGGCTGGTGTGGGCCGAGACAATCCCGAAGTCATGGTTGCACCGATCCGTATGTTGGGTGTCGTGATCGGTGGGGTGACCGCTATCTGGCTGATCACCAACGTCGAGCGTCTGGGGGTGGTCCGAGCCGTCGGGTTGGCGACGTTCATCATGGTGGTACTCAGCCCGGTGGTGTGGCCGTGGTATCTCCCAGCAGCCTTTGTGCTCCTGGCAGCGTCAGGCGTCGGGCGTTACCAGCCCTCGTATTTGGTGCTAGTTGTCAGCATCACGTTTTTGGTTTGGCCGACGAGTGTTCCCCCGTTCGACTGGTTGCTGCGCTTCCAGCGAGTTGCAAGTTTCTTTGTGATCCTTCTGATCGGTGGGGCAGCATGGGCAGCCCAAGCAATCGCCCACCGCCGCGCACGCTCCCTTGGGTGCGCAAATCCCCTCTCTGCGGGGACAAAAGCGCCCGTCAATGGAGAGTGGTGGGGTGGTCGCGTCGCGGAGGCGGGCCTGCTTGATGGTCCGGTTGAGTGTCGGTGAGCGGCCCGAGCGCAGTTGCTGGGCGCAGGCTACGCTCATACTGCGCTGGTAGCGGGGTGGCGAACCGACATCGGACTCTTGAGGGGGACCACCGTGTCGCTTTGGTGGGAACGAGGCACCGACGACACCGAAATCGGGGTGGGGGTGTTCCATTGCCCGACATGCTTTGCGGATAGGCGGTACGGCCTGACATTCGTGGACGATGAGCAGACTCCAGGGGTCTCGCGTCAGGTTGCCGAGTGTCTGGCCTGTGGCACGCAGGTCCGGCTCGGGGCCGTCGATCGGTCACCGACGAGTGACCATTTTCCCACTCGCATGCGTGCGGCGGCTCGTGCCCTGGCTGGTGCCTTGCTCGCCGCTGGTGACGCCGCTGCGGCCCCGGCTCGGGCTGCAGCCATCGAGTTGGTTGAAACGTTCAGCGGTACTGAGTTGTCGTCAGCCGAGCTTGACGACGATATACGAGCGCATGATCGAGAAGTCCGTTTGGTTGGGGAACTCCAACTTCTGGCTGGTATCTTGCGCCCTGAAGCCAAGCAGTACTTGCTCCGGTTTGCGTTGCTGCTCACCACCGCCGCGGGGCCTATGACCCACGAGCAGGGGCGTCTATTCCGGCTTGCCGCGGAGGTGCTTGCTGTACCTGCGGAGGTGATCGAGCGTGCTGCCGAGCTCGCAGGCGTTGAACTCGCGGGCGGCGCGCTCACACTGCCGACCGACGGTGGTCGCAGACGGTTCCGCTGGCTCCGCCGGCGACGGCCTCATTGATGCCTTTCCCCCGTTCCTGTCGGCTACCGAGAGATCGCAGGACAAAAAACAAAAAAATGGTTTACGGAGGGACCCGCGTCAGGTTCCTCCCTAGTGACACTGCTCCAACCCGGCCAGGCAGTACTAGGCCGAAACTTGGAGAGCGGCGAACCTCTAGGCGCAGGTGCGCCAGGTAACGACGGTGTCCGGGGTCGTCGCACCCTGTTGGCAAACGTGTAATCGTCTTGCGCTCGGTTGGCGATGCCACCTGTTTGCATGATGGTTCGAATTTCCAGCCCCGCAGGTCCTAGGCTACCCACCGATGTCACGTCACCCACAGGAGCCTCTGAGTAGCCATGCGGTCCTGGTCCCCGCTTGGCTTCATCGCGCGTGTACGGGTGACGCTTGGATCGGATGCCGCTGGTATCAGGCAGGCGTTCGGGGCCCTGCTGATCTCGTCGGGCGGTGACCTCCTCGCTGGCTTGACCTTGGCCTCGATTGACGACGCCTTGCACAAGCTGCCGGGTCTCATTGTCTTGATCCCCGCCGCGATTGGGATGCGGGGCAACATCTTTGGCGCACTCGGGAGCCGACTTGGTACCGCCATCCACACCGGTACGTTCCGTCTCAGTGCACGCAAGGAGACCGAGGTCGGGCAGAACCTCTACGCCTCGGCAGCGCTCACGCTTGGCGTGTCATTGGCCCTGGCGGTTCTCGCAAAAGGCGTAGCGGGGATCTTCACGCAGGGTTCGACGATTTCGCTTGCGGACTTTGTCGTGATATCGGTCCTGGGAGGTGTGCTGTCTTCTGCAGTTGTGGGCGTGCTCACCTTGTTCGTCGCCAGTTTGTCAACCCGCCGTGGTTGGGACATGGACAACGTTGCCGCTCCGCTTGTCACTGCCGCTGGTGACGTCGTCACGCTCCCTGCGCTCTATCTGGCGACGTTCATGGTCGGTATCCAGTATGTGACCGTGCTGGTCGCCTTTGCCACGGCTCTGGTGGCGGTGGGGGCACTGATCAAGGCGTGGCAGGCCAAGCTCCCGGTGTTACGCCGGATCGTGCACGAGTCCTTTCCGGTTCTGCTTGTTGCCGGTCTCGTCGATGTGATGGCAGGACTGACGGTCGAGAAACGCCTCGGCGAGTTCCTTGCATACCAGGCACTGCTCGTGCTCGTCCCGCCGTTTCTCGAGGACACCGGTGCGCTTGGCGGGATCCTGTCGAGCCGATTGTCCTCGAAACTTCATCTCGGCATCATCGAGCCCAAGGCTCGTCCCCAACGAGCGGCACGGGTCGATTTCATCATCCTCGTCATGTTGGCCGTTCCCGTGTTCGTCTTGCTCGCCATATCCACCGATGTGGTCTCCTTGGTGTTCGGGCTGTCCTCGCCGGGCGCGATGACGCTCATTGGTGTCACGCTGATTGGAGGGCTCATTGCGACCTTCGTGGCTACCTTCGTGGCCTACTACGGCTCGATCGCGGCGTACCGCCTAGGTTTCGATCCCGACAACCACGGCATCCCGCTCCTCACCTCGACCATGGACTTGGTCGGTGCTCTATCTCTCGTCCTCGCGCTGATGGTGCTCAACGTCACCTGAGGTGATGCAGGATGGAGTCGTGTTCAAAGCCTGGGTCTACAACGGCGGCAGCTCCGTCCCAGTTGAGGACGTCCTTGCCATTCCAGGAATCATCCAGAACGAGAAGTCAATGGTCTGGATCGATTTGCTCGATCCCGACGATGCCGAATGGGACGCCATCCAGAGGATCTTCCATTTGCATCCGCTCGCGGTCGAAGACGCACGGAAGCATGGACAGCGACCGAAGCTCGAGACCTACGCAAGCCATGCCTTCTTGGTGGCCTACGGTGCGTACCAAGACCCAGCCGATCTCCCCGAAATCGACGTGTTCATCGGTCCTACGTGGATCGTCACCGTTCGAGAGCGCAATAAGCGTGGTGCCGCGGTAGATTCCGGCGCCGTTCGTCGGCGATTTGAGCGAACCCGAGGTGAGGGAATCGTCCCTGGATACCTCGTGTACACCCTGCTCGACGAGATCGTCGACGGCTATTTCGACACGGTCGACCGGATCGAGGATCACCTTGAGCGCCTGGAGACCAAGATCTGGATCGGTTCCGAGGCTGATGAGACCAGCCTGCAGCGAGAGTTACTGCACCTGCGTCGAGAGCTCGTTGTGTTCCGTCGCAGGATTGCGCCGCTTCGCGACGTTGTCTTGGCCATCTTGCGGCGTGAAGTTGCCTGGATCGATGACCACAACCTTGTGTGGTTTCAGGACGTGCTCGATCACCTGTTACGCATCCTGGACCAGGTCGATGGTCTGCGTGAACTGCTTGGTAATGCCGTCGATGCTCACCTGGCGATCGTGGCCAATCGGATGAATCTGATCATGAAGAAGATGACGTCCTGGGGCGCGATCCTGGTCGTGGCCAGCATCATCACGGGAGTCTACGGGATGAACTTCGTGGAGATCCCAGGAGCATCAGCCGACAACGGCTTCGCGGTTGCTATTGGGGCGATCCTCGTGACCACGACCGGTCTCTACTTGTATTTCAAGAAGAAGGACTGGCTGTAGCAACAGAGCGGGCAATGCCGGCGAGCTGTGCCAAGGCGACGGCGAACATCGCCACGAGGACGACGTTCCGTGCCAATATCGGCAGAGTTCCGATGAGTTCGCCTCGGATCTGATGTCCGATTGTTGCCAACCCAGCCGTCGAGAGTGCACTTGCGATGAACATCCCGGTCGCAAGGAGCCGATCACCTCGGGCCGCCAGCAGGGCCGCGAAGGGTAAGAGCCACAACAGGTACTGAGGCGAGATGATGGGCGCAAAGATCAGAAGGGACAGCAGGGCAGCGAGAGGAGCAAGTGCGTAGACGACAAGCTCCGGCGCGCCCTGCTGGCGGCGGCGACGCGCAAGCCACCATGCCAGGCCGGCGAAGCCAAAGCTCAACAAGGTGAGGAGTGGGCGGCTCCAGGTCGGCATCACACCCGTCCGCCAGGCACCCGATTCCACGTGGGCGCGTTGGGGGTCGGCCATGTGCAGGAGAATGCCGGGCAGGCTCTCGACCTGCCAACCGGTTGCTCCCCGGAAGGAAAGCACGTCAATTGGGCCGCCAATCCCGGCCCACGAAACCCACGCAGCCAATCCGGCGGCACCGGCGAGCGCCCAGGCAGCGAGCGCTTTGGTCTTGCGTTCCACCAGGAACAACGGTGCGAGGACGATCGGCCAGAGTTTGGCGAATACCGACACGGCGAGCAGGATCCCACCGGTATGGTCCCTGGCGCGGTACACGAGAGCGAGGCCGACGGCGGCCAGAAACACCGACAGTAGGTCGACCCTCAAGTAGATGAACGGGTAGGGAAGGAAGGCGAGACCGAGCAATAGGTACGAGACCGCTACACGGCGCCCCCAGGCCCAACCCAGGGTTGCGGCCGTTGCGATGTCAAACGCGAGTTGCGTGACGCCCAGCCGGACAAGCCGAGCGTGATCGTCATCGCTGTCTGTGAGTTCGATGAGGGCGACCGCGGCTGGCGGATATTCCACGGCGAAGTCGAGATAAGGCGTGCCGTGTGCAGTAGCGATCTGGTGGTAGCGGCGGGCGTCACCCCCGAGGATGCTGTGTTCTTCTTCCTGGCCGCTGGAAAGCACCCCCACAAGCGCACCGACACGCAATGCGAGTAGGAGTCCGATGAGCACCCAGGTCAGGGTGGAGCGGCGAGCGGACGCGGTCGATACGGCTAGGCGTTCGGGGCAACGATGTTCGTCGAGTAGGGCCATGCGGTTTGTCTGTCAGTCATCGTCGCGGTAGATGTCGGTGCCGGCCAACAACCTGACCGACCTAGCCGCGGAGTTGATGATGTCGCCGGGTTTGAACCGCTCCACGATCGGCTTGGGAAACCCGAGGTCGGGGTCGTCGGGGACGGTCGTGAGCACTTCGAACCACTGGTCGGCGTACTCGTTGGGTGGTAGCACATAGTCGATATCGCTGTCCGACGCATTGAAGATCACGAAGAAGCTTGCGTCGACGATCCGTTCGCCTCTCGGGCCGGGAGCTGCGATCGCGTCACCGTTGAGGAACACGCCGAGCGATCTCGCAAACGAGACTTGCCAATCCTCAGGCAACATCAGGCGTCCCTCGGGGGTGAACCATGAGATGTCGTCGACCTCTTCGCCCATGATCGGCCGGCCTTGGAACCAGCGCCGGCGACGGAATACTGGATGGTGCCGCCGTAGCTTTGCCAGCCGCCGCGTGAACTCGAGCAGTTGACGGTCAGCGGCACCCCAGTCAAACCACGAGATTTCGTTGTCCTGGTTGTAGGCGTTGTTATTTCCGTGTTGGGTCCGGCCGATCTCATCGCCGCCGAGCATCATGGGAACTCCCTGTGACAACAGCAGCGTCACGAGGAAGTTCCGTCGCTGGCGACGCCGCAGTGCGTTTACCGCTTCGTCGTCGGTTGGCCCTTCGACACCACAGTTCCAGGAACGGTTGTCGTCTGCGCCATCTCGGTTTTCCTCGCCGTTGGCCCCGTTGTGCTTCTGGTTATACGAGACGAGGTCCGTCAATGTGAAGCCATCATGGCAGGTGACGAAATTGATCGACGCCGACGGGGTTCGGCCGGTGGTCTCGTACAGGTCCGAGGAGCCGGTGAAGCGGTAGGCGAACTCGGCGATGCTGTGATCGGCTCCTCGCCAGAAGTCGCGCACCTCGTCTCGGTACTTGCCGTTCCATTCGGACCACAGCGGCGGGAAGTTCCCGACCTGATAGCCACCTTCGCCGACGTCCCACGGCTCGGCGATGAGTTTGACCTGACTCACGACAGGGTCTTGTTGGATGAGGTCGAAGAACGAGGACAACTTGTCGACGTCGTGGAGTTCGCGGGCTAACGCGGCGGCCAGGTCGAAGCGGAAGCCGTCGACATGCATCTCGAGCACCCAATAGCGGAGGCTGTCCATCACGAGTTGCAGGACGTGCGGGTGCCGCATGTTGAGGCTGTTACCTGTGCCGGTGTAGTCGATGTACCGGCGCGGATCGTTCGGATCGAGTCGGTAATACGCAGCGTTGTCGATTCCCTTGAAGCACAGCATCGGCCCGTGTTCATCGCCCTCGGCTGTGTGGTTGTAGACGACGTCAAGGATCACTTCGATGCCCGCAGCATGCAAGGTCTTGACCATGTGCTTGAACTCTTGGACCTGCTGGCCAATTTGGCCATAGGAGGAGTACTCGTTGTGTGGTGCGAGATAGGCGATCGAGTTGTAGCCCCAGTAGTTGCGTAGGCCCAGTTCGTGGAGCCGATGGTCGTGGATGAACTGGTGGACCGGCATCAGCTCGATCGCGGTGACACCGAGACGGTGTAGGTGTTCGAGGACCGGGGGGGATGCCAGGCCGCTATAGGTGCCGCGCAACTCCGGCGGGACATCGGGGTGGCGCATCGTGATGCCCTTCACGTGCGCCTCGTACAGGATGGTCTCGTGCCAGGGGTGACGGGGGTGGCGGTCATCGCCCCAGTCAAAGTACGGGCTCGTGACGACGGATTTGGGCATGAACGGCGCACTGTCGGACAGGGACATCGGTCCGTTGGGTCCCTCATCGAACCGATACGGGAACACGGCTTCGGACCAAATGACTTGTCCATCGACGGCTTTGGCGTATGGATCGAGTAGCAACTTTTGCGGGTTGCACCGTGCGCCGCTTGCTGGGTCCCACGGTCCGTGCACCCGGAAGCCGTAGCACTGACCTGGGCCGACACCCGGGACATAGCCGTGATGGATGAACGCGGTCACTTCCGGGAGGGTGAGACGCCGCTCGGTGCCGTCGGCATCGAAGAGGCACAGTTCGACCCGCTCCGCGACCTCTGAGAACACCGAGAAGTTGGTTCCCGTGCCGTCATACGTCGCCCCGAGCGGGAACGGTTGGCCAGGCCAGAGTTCCATCGGGTTCGAGTGTAGGTAGCTGTTACGACGCTCGTGTCGCAGCGAAAGAGCGCGATAACGGCGATGATCGGATCACTCGCATCGTTTGAGAATGACAAACAGACATTCTGGGGCCGCGATGACCGGTTCGTCGGTGTAGTCGTGCTACACATCGGCGGGTGCCCGTTGTACTCGTGGCTGCTCCCCCGGTCGGTTCGGCCGTCACCCATCACGTGTCGGTCCAGGCGTGGCTGGCCTTCCTGGCCTTCGTCATTGGGCTCATCGTCATCGATCTCTTCTTGCATCGGGATGATCATGAGATAGGGATCCGCGAAGCGACAGCGACGAGCGCGGTGTGGATTGCGCTCGGTTCCGGCTTCACCCTGTTCGTCTGGTGGTGGCTCGGCGGTGACGCGGCGGCGACGTATCTGACCGGCTATGTCATCGAGAAGAGCTTGTCTGTGGACAATGTCTTTGTCTGGGCGGTACTGCTCGGGTACTTCTCGGTGCCAAAGCGTCTCCAGCATCGCGTCCTGTTCTGGGGCATATTTGGCGCTCTGGTGCTGCGTGCCGCGTTCATCTTCGCCGGAGTTGCGCTGATCAACCGGTTGGAGTGGCTGATCTTCGTCTTCGGTGCCTTCTTGATCATCACCGCAGCACGGGTTGCCAGCCACGATGAGGGTGAGGTGCATCCCGAACACAATCCGGTGCTGAAGTTGATGCGGCGCACGGTACCGGTCACGGCTGACTTCGAGGGCCACCACTTCGTGGTCAAGCGCGATGGTCGTCGTTTCGCCACGCCATTGCTCGTCGTGCTGGTTCTTGTCGAAGCGACTGACGTGGTCTTCGCGGTCGACTCTATCCCGGCGATCCTCGCTGTCAGTCGCGATCAATTCATCGTCTTCAGTTCCAACGTCATGGCGATTCTGGGCTTGAGGGCGCTGTACTTCGTACTTGCCGGGGCCCAGGACCGATTGGTGCACCTCAACAAGGGTCTCGCTGTCATACTCGGGTTCGTCGGGGTCAAGATGATCATGTCGGAGTGGTGGCACATCCCGACGCTGGTATCGCTCGCAGTCATTGCCTTTGTGCTTGTCGTCACGGTTGGCATGTCGCTGCGGACAGACGCCGAGCAAGAGAAGATCAGTGGCATGCCGGTGAGCGATCGGGAGGAGCTGTGACGGAGCACACCATTCGCGGGGTGCGACGTATCGTTGTTGGCAGCGATGGCTCACCCGGTGGTCGTTTGGCGGTTGAGTGGGCTGCCGAGCTTGCGGCTCAAGCCGGTGCCGAGGTGATTTTGGTCCACGCATTTGAACCGCTCGCCGAGCTTGAGCACGCGACGCCCCCAGTTGATTTCCACGCCATCAAGGAGCTGCGCGTTGCGGAAGTGAGAAGCGAGTGGTGCCGACCCTTTGCCGAGCGGGGAGTGCTGCACCGGAGTTCGGTCATCGAATCCGACCCGGTGTATGCGCTGCGAAAGATTTGTGGTGAGGAAGGTGCCGATCTCGTGGTCATCGGGAGTCATGGTCGATCAGGGTGGAAGGAAAAGATCTTTGGTTCGGTTGCAACGACCTTGCTCGCAAACCTTCCGTGCCCGGTCGCTATCGTGCCTCTTCGACCGGATTGATGCTGATGTCGCTACCAGCGCACGTCGAAACAGCGCTGCTGGCGAGTCCCGGGGCTCCAGAGCCCCCAGGCGCCAAGAGCGGCGAGTCGGGTGTAGTCGGTCCAGGCGAGTATGTCGGTGGTGGCGACTCGCCTGACTACTTGTCGCAGCCCACCCTCGTAGACGACGTAGCCAGCCCAGACGCCGGGATAATCCTTGGGTGAACCGACTTCGGTGACAACGACCCCGCACCGCTCGTACCGGCGGTTCCGATGAGTGTGACCGGCGGTGTAGAAGGCAGCCGGGTTGGCGTCGTGGAGCGCGGCAAAGAACCGTTGCGCTTGTCGCGGCGGGACACCCGGTGGCCAGAAGTGCGGAATCGGAAGGGGCATCGGATAATGGTGGCCAGCGACGAAGACCGGGGTCCCGGCACCAGCAGCCTTCGCGGCGCGAGTGCAGACCTCATCGCGTATGGAATCGAGTGTGCCGAGGTGGCGACCCTCTCGCGTCGTGTCGGCGAGCACGATGCGCAAGCCCGGAATGTCGAGGTGGCGTACCGGTGATGGTTCGATCCCGACCAGCGACAGACCGTCCTGGGCTCGCAAGGGCCTCCCCTCGGTCCGATCCGTGAGCCACTGGACGATTGGCCCGCCGGTGAGGGCCCAGCGCAACCGTTGGGCGGCTGACCTGGTCCGGTCAGGTGATCGATTGTCATGGTTGCCAGGCACCACTTCATAGGGCAGTTGCGACGCCGCGACCAGGTTGGCGAAGAACTCCCACTCCTCTGCTCGGCCATCGTTGGTGATGTCGCCTTTGATCACGACGAGCTCGGCGCCCCATGCCCGAAGCTCCGTGAGGGCTTGACGGGTCGCCCTGATGGAGTGCGGTTCGGGCGGCTCGGGGCGTTCGCGCATCGTATGGAAGTAGCCGAAGCGAGTCGCGCCCAGGTGCAGATCGGAGATGGTTGCAAACCGGAACAGTTCTGGGCCTGGTGGCGGGTCGAGGGTTCGGAACCAGCGTCGCAGCGGTGGCCGACCCCACCCGTCGATCTCGACAACGAGTTCGTGGCGACGGCCGGGTTCGAGTCCGTCGACCTCAAGCGCACCCGGGCCGCCATTGCAGGTCACCTCCCAGGTTGCCGGACCGATGCTGAACCGTGCTCGGCCTGGACCGAGGCGCCGCCAAGTGATCTGGGCGCGTTGGTCCTCAACCGCAAAGATCCAGAGTTTGGTGGCGACTGCTGAAGCGTTCGCGCCGTGGGTCATGCGTTCGCTCGCGATCGACGCAGTTCGATGAGATACGGCGCGATCGCATCGGCGATGGCGCTGGCCATGCGTTTCCCGCCATCGGGCGTGAGGTGGAGGCTGTCACCTTGTCGTACGGTGACAATCTCGCCATTGTCGATGCTGGGGAGGTTCCACTCGAATTCGCCGTTTGGTCCGCCGAGCGCGGCCCGGCCATCGACGAGGCCGACGCCTGGTAGATCCCGAGCGAGCTGCAGGTAGGTTTCGCGCAGTAGGCCTTCGCGACGTTGGCCTTCCGGGCCGTAGAAGGGAGGAGGCAGGACCCACCACACCTGAGCGCCGCGACGACGGAGGATCTCTGTGAGTTCTTCTGCCTGTTTGCGCCATTCGTCGTAGAAGAGTTGTTGGTAATCGTTGGGGACGTACGTGCCGTTGGCTGCAAGCCAGAGATCGGTCTCGGTGTAGTTGCCCACGAACAGCACGACGACGGCGGCGGGCTCGTATCGTTCGATCAGTTCGCTCGCTTTGGTTTTCCAGTCATAGATCTTCGGGGTCAGCAGACCCGACCCGTTGACCGCCTGAGCTTTGACTTCGACGTCGTCAAGGGCTGGGAGGCGACGAAGCCTCGGTTTCACGAAATCCTTCGTCTGGTTCATGATCGAGTCGCCGATGAGCAAGACGTCGACGTTGCGTGAGAGGAATCCGCAGGAGGTCAACGCAGGCACGACTGCCGCAGCAGTCCCTCCGGCCGCGACAAAGGTGAGGAACGCTCGACGTGACAGCACGGATCGATTCTCCTGCATCGGTTCGTCGGTGTGGGCGCGTCCGGTCAATGGAGCAGGTGGTTGGTGAGTCGGTCCGCCTCCCGTTCACGCAGCAGCACGTTGACTTCGAGCCGTTCGAGATGCTGGGCGAGGATCTTGTCGCCTTGGGGAACTTCGTGCGTTTCGAAGAAGGCGAACACGGTCTGAGAGATCTCGGGATCGTGGAGCGACCGTATTCCTTCGAGCATGCGAGCGATGCTGTTGCTGGGAAACCGATCGTTGATCGTCTTCCAGTTGTCTCGCACGAACTGCCATGCCCTTGGACCCTGGTGGCGATTGGCGAGTGCTCTCCGGATGACGTATGGGGCGTTCTGGGTACGAATTGCGTCGCTCACCGTCATGGCAAGGAGGCGGTCGATCAGCCCAGCGTCGGCGAAATCCGCTAGGGCGTAGAGGTAGCGCACCTCCTCCTGCGGAGTGGCCGCATGTCCGAAACGATCGAGGAACTGCTCGAATTCGGTGGCGTCTCCAGTTGTAGCGATGATGGAGATCGACGCGGCCAGCAAGGAGGGGTCGACCGGTTGAGCGGAAGACACCGCGAGCTGGTGGAGCTCGCGTGCACGACTAGCCGCAGCATGATCCGCACCGAGGACCCCAAGCGCCTCGAATAGGGCGCCGCGCAGTTCCGTGTCCCGTTCGCGCTCGCCGTCGCGGGGTTCGGGCCCGAGACGGTCGAACGCGGGCGACACCAATTCGCGGACGAACGCCTGAAACCGGGTACGTGCCGCGCCTTCGACGAGCGTGTCGCAGAACCGAAGCGCGCTGATGATCCGTTCCCAGACCGAAAGGTCGGTTTCGCTGCTGAAGGTGGAGACGAAATCCAAGAAGTCAGGCAGGTGCATTCGCGCGGCAAGCACTAACGCCCACGCATCGTCGATCAGCCCATATCGCTCGATCGGCGACAGATCCGATTGGGCATTGGCGGCGAGCGCCCCGAGGAGTTCATCGGAATAGTGCACCCGGTAGAAACCGGTGCCCTCGGTGTTGAGCAAGATCCACTCGAAGTCTTCGGTGAGGGGTATGTCCATGCTCTCGCCTTCAAGCAAAACTTTCTCGACGGCGAGGACCGGCGGTTCCGCTGGGTTGGGACGCAGGTTCTGACTCAGCAGAATTGGTACGACCCAACTCTGGGGCGTGTCCTCAGCGATGTGATCGAGATCGCTCGCGTACTGGAAACGGCGCTGTGTGATCCGAAGAACCCCGGGTTCGGGTACTTCGAGGTCGTTGCGGACGATCTCGGCCTCGATGAGTGGAAATCCCCCCTGGAAGATCCACGAGTCCATGATCCGTCGGACCGGCTCACCGGTGGCGTCTTCGATCGCGTCCCAGAGATCGGTCGTCTCGGTGTTGCTGTACTGATGCCGAGCGAGGTAGTGGCGGATACCGTCACGGAACGCGTCCGCGCCGAGGTACTGCTCCAGCATCCGCACTACTGCGCCCCCCTTCTCATAGGTGAGTATGTCGAACATGCCCTCGGCGTCGGCAGGCGAGATCACTTCGTATTCGATGGGGCGGGTGCTGCGGAGCGAGTCGACGTCGAATGCCGCCGAGCGAGAGAGGCCGAAGGTGGTCCAGCGGTCCCATTCCGGACGGAACGCGTCGGTTGCGAGCATTTCCATGAAGGTGGCGAATGCCTCGTTCAGCCAGATGCCGTTCCACCACTTCATGGTGACGAGGTCACCGAACCACATGTGGGCGAGCTCGTGGGCGATGACGTCAGTGACATTCTGCAGTTCGGGCTGTGTGACTTGCTCGGGATCGACGAGCAGAAGCACTTCGCGAAACGTCACACAGCCCAAGTTCTCCATGGCGCCGAAGGCGAAGTCGGGGATCGCGACCAGGTCTAGCTTGTCGCCGGGATAGACGATGCCGTAGTAGTCGGCGAAGAACTCGAGGCAGAACTTGCCAACCTCACGGGCATATGATGTGAGATGGCCTTTGCCTCGCGGGTAGGCGATCCGCAGTGGCTTACCGTCTACCTCCACCGGTTCGGTGACCTCGAGTGGCCCGACGATGAAGGCCAACAAATAGGTCGACATCCTCATCGTGTCGGCGAAGGTGATTGCGACCTTGCCGTCCTCACGAACTGTCCGCGCGATTTCTTGGGCGTTGGAGAGCGCGGTGAGCCCTTCTTCGACGACCAGGGTGACGGAGAAGACCGCCTTCAGGTCGGGCTCGTCCCAGCAAGGGAAGGCGCGCCTGGCGTCGGTTGCCTCCAATTGGGTGGTGGCGATGACCTGTTCATTCCCGTCGCTATCGGTGAACGTTGACCGGTAAAAGCCTCGCAGCCTGTTGTTGAGGATCCCGTCGAAACGCAGATGAAGCGTCCACGCGCCCTGGCCGATCAGGGAAGTGAACTGAATGGTCGCTCGCTCGGTTGTCTCGTCGAGATCGATGGCCTCGGAGTCGATGCGGGTACCGGTGTCGTCGATGATCCACGCTTCGTGCAGCTCGAGCTCCGCAGCGTTGAGCACGATCCGGTCGGTCGGTTCCACGACATCGACAAGGGTTTCGCTCGTACCTTGGAAGGTTGCGTTCTCCAAGTCGGGTTCCAAGGTGAGCACATAGCGGACCGGGATGACGTTGCGGGGAAGCCGGTAGGGATTGTCGTTGTGTGTTGTGAGAGCCACGGCCGCAGCGTACCGGCCAGATAAGGTACGGGTTCCCATGGCCCATGACACCCAAGCTGTCGACGTCGTATGCATCGGCAATGCGATCGTTGACGTTCTTTCGCACGCCGATGATGCATTCCTGGAAGAGCACGGCATGGTGAAGGGCACCATGCGGCTGATCGACGCCGAGTCGGCGCACGCGTTGTATGCAGCCATGGGGCCAGCGGTCGAATCCTCGGGTGGATCTGCCGCGAACACGGCGGCTGGGATTGCCTCTTTCGGAGGACGCGCGGCATTCATCGGCAAGGTTGCCAACGACCTGCTCGGTGAGGTGTTCACTCACGACATCCGTGCAACCGGGGTGTTGTTCGACCCACGCGAGCTTCCTGACGACGGAGCAACGGGGCGCTGTTTCGTTCTGGTCACTCCCGACGCGCAGCGAACCATGAACACCTTCCTCGGCGTATCGAGCTACCTGTCGCCCCGCGACGTCGATGAGGAGCTGGTGGCCGCAGCCCAGGTCGTCTATTGCGAGGGGTATCTGTGGGATGAGCCCGTGGCGAAACAGGCATTGCGTAAAGGGATGGACGTTGCTCGGGATGCCGGAAAGAAGGTGGCGTTCACCCTCTCTGATCCCTTCTGTGTTGATCGCCACCGCGACGAGTTCCTTGAATTGGCCGAGCATCGAGTCGACATCTTGTTTGCGAACGAGCCTGAGATCTGCGCGTTGTATGCAACAGAAGCCTGGGAGGAGGCGGCGCGGCGAGTTTCGGAGCACTGCGAGATCGCGTGCCTCACTCGAAGCGAGAAGGGATCGGTCATCGTCAGCGCAGCCGGTGACCACATCGAGATCCCTGCCTTCCCGGTTGATGAAGTGATCGACACGACCGGTGCCGGCGATCTCTACGCTGCCGGGTTCCTCTACGGCTATACCGCAGGTCGAGGCCTTGAAGCTGCCGGTCGGCTAGGGGCATTGGCCGCTTCGGAGGTCATCTCACACCTCGGGGCTCGGCCCGAACGCCGCCTGGCCGAACTCGCGGAGGTGATTGAGTGAGCGGTGCTCAGGCATGTGCACCATTTCGGATCATCGGAGCGAGCAGGCGGTTGACAGGGAAATAATGACGGTTATTATTACCCTGTGATCGAGGGGGATGCCGCAGCGGTAACCCGAACAGACGAGACGGCTCGGCGTTTACTCGCAGCAGCGGCCGAGGTGTTCGCCGAACGGGGCTACGACGGCGCGGGTGTGGCGGAAATCGCTCGGCGGGCTGGTCTCACGACTGGGGCGATCTACAGCCGTTTCGCTGGCAAGGCCGAGTTGCTGGTTGAGGCCCTTCGACAATGCACGCCGGATGAATTCGATCAACTGTTCGCTGAACACGGTTTCGATGGTCAGGCAAAGGCCATCCTCCGGACCGTCGGTAGCCATCTCGTCACCCGGGAGGCGGACGAGCTGCAGGCTTTGCTGCTCGAAGCATTCGTTGCGGCTCGGCGCGACCCCGATGTTGCGGCGCTGCTGCGTGAGCAATTCGACGAACGTCGTGCCCGCCTGGCCGCACTACTGGACGCAGGAAAGGCTGCGGGTGTGGTCGACACGGGACTCGATACCTACGCAGTCGTCCATTTCGCCCATGCCGTGGGGCTCGGGTTCTTGCTTTATGAGGCCTTGGGGATGAAGCACCCGGATCAACGTTCGTGGGAAGAGGTGGTCGCCAGGGTGGTGGCCGCGCTTGATCCCGTCGACGC
>JANZZE010000003.1:42610-48651 GCA_026419545.1 Acidimicrobiales bacterium | reverse complement strand
CAACTGGATGAACGCACCGAACACACTCACCGAAGAGGGCACCTGTTGGATCGTCCGGAACCCAAAGGGTGAGACCCTGACCATCACCATCGACGAAGTGTTGTGGGAGGTGTCCCATGACCTGGGCCCCGACCCAGGTCTGCGCAAAGACGGCGTCGAAGCACACATTCAGGAACTGTTGGCGGCGAATCCAGGAGCCATCCTCGACGGGTTGGTGCTCGTGCGCCGCGAGTACCCGACCGACATCGGACCAGTCGATCTGCTCTGTCGCGATGCCGACGGCACTGCAGTCGCAATCGAGGTCAAACGGCGAGGTGAGATCGACGGGGTCGAACAGCTCACCCGCTATTTGGAACGGCTCGACCTCGACCCTTCCCTTCGACCAGTTCGCGGGGTGTTCGTCGCACAGGTCGTCAAGCCGCAGGCCCGCGTACTGGCCGAATCGCGCGGGATCCGCTGGGTCGAGGTCGACTACGACGAGCTCCGTGGGGTCGCACCCAAGGAGCTACGGCTGTTCTGAGCGCGTCGTGCTAGGCACCGGCAAAGGTGAAGCGACCCGAGTCGAGCACGACTCGACCATCATCACCACAGGTCTGGAAGACGCATTCGTTCCCGTCTACCCACATCTTCACCGTGAGTGCCTCACCGGGGTACACCGGTGACGAGAACCGGCCTTCCATCGACGTGAACCGGGCCGGATCACTGTCGCAGAGCGAATGCAGCAGGGCACGTCCGGTGAACCCGTAGGTGCACAGACCATGCAGGATCGGTCGGTCGAAACCACCGAGCTTTGCGAATGCCGGGTCTGAGTGCAGGGGATTGCGGTCACCCGAAAGCCGGTACAACAGCGCTTGGTCATCCCGGGTCTGGTAGGTGACGACGTGATCCGGTTCACGATCCGGGGGGACGTTCTTGGGCCCTGACGGTCCACGGTCACCACCCCAGCCACCTTCACCCCGGATGAAGGCAGACATCGTGTTCTTGAACAATGGCTGGCCGCTCGCCTTGTCGACCGAAACAGACTCCACCACGACAACGGCCCCTTTGCCCTTGTCGTAGATACCGGTGATCTCGCTCGTCGTCGTCACCGTGCCCTCGACCGGAATCTCCCCGTAGAGCTCGATGGCCTGTTCGCCGTGCACCAGCATGGCGGGGTTGAAGGTCCCGATCTTCGCGAAAGCACCAAACGACCCGGCTCCGAGCACGACCGCCATGGTGGGCAGCACCCGCTGCGGGGTGTTCATCGTGTTCTCGGTGGTGAAGGCCAGCTCTTCGGTGCCGGCACCGACTCCGAGCGCATAGAGGATCGCGTCCTTGGAGTCCCACGAGTGATCGATGGGGTCTCCTTTGGATCCGACAGCATCAGGGTTGATGGGCATTGAGAACTCCTGTGTTCAATCGGTGCGGTCGTAGCCTTGCATGTTGGCGTTGGGTCGGGCCTTGGAGAGCAATTCCTCCACCAGCGGCCCGAGCCGGGTGGGATCATCAATCGGCTCGGCAGTTGGCCCGATGTGCCAGCCTTCGGCAACGCCGAGCCGCATGCCGCTCACATCGAAGACGCGGCCCGTCACCCCCTTTGATTCACTCGACGCGAGCCAGGTCACGATCGGTGCAATCCAGCGAGGCGACATCTTCTCCTTGATCTCATCGGGCGCGGCCCCCATCCCGAGATTCTCGGTCATACGGGTGAGCGCCGCGGGAGCGATGGCGTTCACCGTCACGCCGTAGCGTGCAAGCTCTTGCGCCGCGATGATCGTGAACGCTGCGATCCCGGCCTTGGCTGCGCCGTAGTTGGTCTGACCGGGATTGCCATACAGACCAGATGGCGATGAGGTGTTGATGATGCGGGCATCGACCTCCTCGCCCGCCTTGGACCGTTCCCGCCAGTGGTTGGCAGCCCAATGTGACGGGCCGGCCGTGCCTTTCAGGTGCACCTTGATCACCGCATCCCACTCGGCTTCTTCCATGTTGACGAGCATGCGGTCCCGCAGGATCCCTGCGTTGTTGACCAACACGTCGAGCCGGCCGAATTGATCGATGGCCAACTGGACCAAGCGGCGGGCACCCTCCCAGTCGGAGATATCGTCGGTGTTGGCCACCGCCTCACCACCGAGAGCGGAGATCTCGTCGACGACTTCCTGAGCCGGACCAGCCGATGCGCCCGAACCATCCATCGACCCGCCCAGATCGTTGACGACGACCTTGGCGCCGTGGGCCGCGAGCATCAGGGCATGCTCTCGCCCGATCCCCCGACCTGCGCCGGTCACGATGCACACCCGTCCTTCGCAAAGACCTGCCATTCGTCCCCCTTGGCTGCTCGGTCACCACCGGTCGCCCCGAACCGTTCGTCGGCGCCGGAACCCGCGAGAACTTACGCGGGCCGGCTCGTTGACACCACTCCAACAGAGCGATACGCGAAGGTGTAGTCGTGCGTCGTCGCACCAGCCAGATTCTCATCATCGTGGCAGTCGCGGTCGTAAGCCTCGTGGTCTTGGCCGCCGCCGGCTTCGCCATCGATTCCTCCCGCCACCGCGAGCGGGTCGCCCGCAATGTCGTTCTCGATGGGCGACTCATCGGCGGGCTCGACGAATCCGAGCTGATCGGGGTGATCGAATCGGTCGCCGTAGAGTGGTCAGTCGTCCCAGTGCATCTCGAAACCCCACGGGGTCGCTTCGACACCACGCTCGGCCAACTCGGGATCGCCCTCGACCGGGCGGCCGTGAGGTCCGCGGCCATGCAGACCGGCACCACCGGGTCGATGTTCGAACAATTCGGCAGTTGGTTGGCCTCGGTCTTCGATCCTCGCCACGTCCCTCTCGTCTTCACGCTCGACACCACGAGGGCACCCGAAGCCGTCACCGAGGCCGAGGCGGCGAACCACGTCGATCCGGTCGAGCCGAGTCTGCGGGCCGGTGACACCGAGATCACGGTCGTGGCCGGGGCGCCAGGCGCCACCCTCGATGCCGCCGCCATCGCCGCTGAGGCCAAACGGCGGGCCGAAATCGGTGAACGAGACATCACCCTCGAGGTCCAACCCGTAGCTGTTCCGCCCCGCATCAGCGAAGCCGAAGCCGCCGAACTCGCGAAACAAGCGACTGAGCTAGCGAATCAACCGCTGGCGATCTACATCGGGGCCAAGAGCGGTCGCTTCGACCCCAAGACGGTGCGCAGCTGGTTCATCCCAGCCATCACCCCCGCCGGCTTGGAGCTGCGTATCGACCGTTCCAAGGCCGAGTCCGACATCGTGAAGGTGCTGGGACAGGTCGGCACCCCGGTCAAGCAGCTCTCGTTCAACGTCACACCGGCCAACCAAGTCGAGATCGTCGAAGGTGTCCCCGGTACCCGATGCTGCACCGACGCCTCACTCCAGGGAATCATCGCTGCGCTGCGGGCCAAGACCGGCCGGGTGGAGCTCCAGCTCGAGCCGGTCCTGCCCGAGCACGACCGGGCCTGGGCCGAAAAGCTCGGCATCGTGGCACCCATCGGCGAGTTCACCACGAGATACCCGTGCTGTCAGCCGCGGGTGACCAACATCCACCTGATCGCCGATGCCATGCGGGGCAAGCTGATCGAACCCGGGCAGACGTTGTCGGTGAACAAGACCGTCGGTCAACGAACCAAGGAGAAGGGCTACGTCGAGGCCCCCGTGATTGTCGACGCGAAGTATTCGACTGACGTTGGTGGCGGTGTCTCCCAGTTTGCGGCGACGTTGTTCAACGCAGCTTTCTTCGCTGGCCTCGACATCCCGACCTACCAGACACACTCGATCTACATCGACCGCTACCCCTACGGGCGCGAAGCCACCATCTCCTGGGAAGAGCCCGACCTCGAGATCCGCAACAACACGCCATACGGCGTGCTGATCTGGACGAGCTACACCGACACATCAGTGACCGTGACGCTGTACTCGACCCCATGGATCAAGGGCGAGCAGGGGCACCAGACCGAGGAACAGCGCGGTCCGTGCAAGCGGGTAACGACCGAGCGGATCCGCACCTACCTCCCCAACGGGAAGACCGAAATCGACAGGTTCTACGCCCTCTACCAGCCCGCCGAGGGAATCCACTGCTGACCACCCAAGACGTCGGGTCTGAACCGACCCACGTCCGACCCGCGGCTGACCCACCAAGAGGGAATCCGCTGCTGAACACCGGGACTTCGCGTAACCCTCGAACGGGCCATCGCCGGTCCGGGACATGCCGACCCGGAATTTTCTACGATCTTGCTTGCTGACGCGCCAGGGCGAGGGAGGCGCCGGGTGCGCTTGGCCGGGAACGACACGGGGATAGGGGCGCAGATGGACCTCGACGAGATCGCCAAGTTCGAGTTCAACCCTCGCATGAGTGATGTCGACTCGCTCATGTGGGACATCGAGAAGGACCCACTCCTGCGCAGCACCATCATCTTCGTCACGGTTCTCGATCAACCGCCCGACCGGGACCGCTTCCGCTGGGTGATGGACAAAGCCAGTCGTACGGTCCCGCGGCTGCGTCAACGGGTGCTCGGTCACCCCCTCTCGATCGCGCCACCCCGGTGGGAAGTCGACCCCAACTTCGACCTCGACTACCACCTGCGTTGGATGAAAGCGGCGGGTCCCGGCACCTTGCGCGAAGTCTTCGCCATCGCCGAGCCGATCGGCATGCAAGGGTTCGACCGGGCCCGCCCGCTATGGGAGATGACCGTGGTCGAGGGTCTCGACGACGGCAAGGCCGCCCTCATCGGCAAGGTCCATCATTCGATCACCGACGGTATCGGTGGCATGAAGCTGCAGATGGAGATGCTCGACCTGGAACGGGATCCGGGTACTCACGACGAGTTGCCCCCTGCGCCTCAACCACGGCACCTGAGCGAACCACGCCGATTCTTCGACGCCATGATCTACGAAGCGGGCCGCCAGCTCGGCAACGCCCGCTCCGCACTTGCTTCTGCTGTCTCGATCGCCCGCCGGGCAGTCGAGGACCCGGTGAGCATCGCCACAGAGGCCACCCGCACGGCCTCTTCAATCGGTCGGCTGATGCGACCCGCGGCCGAGCCGATGAGCCCACTCATGCGTGGGCGCTCGCTGAGCGTTCGTTACGACTCACTGCAAGTTCCCTTGCGAGACCTCAAGGCTGCCGCGAAAGTCGTCGCAGGACGACTCAACGACGCGTTCGTCGCTGCGGTCGCCGGGGGCATGCGTCGTTATCACCAGCACCATGGCTACGACATCGGCGTACTCCGCATGACCATGCCGATCAACATCCGTGGGACCGAGGATACCTACCGGGTCGGCAACCGGTTCGTCCCAGCCCGTTTCCCGGTACCCGTTGACATCGACGATCCCATCGCTCGCATGAACGCGATCCGGGAACTCGTCGCCGGCCAACGATCCGAGCCCGCCCTGGCACTGACCGAACCGCTCGCCCACCTTCTCAACCGCCTACCAGCCACCGCGACCACCGCCTTCTTCGGCTCCATGCTCAAAGGTGTCGACTTCATCACCAGCAACGTGCCCGGCTCGCCGGTACCGGTCTACGTAGCCGGGGCCCGGGTCGAAGCCCAGATCGCCCTCGGCCCAATGAGCGGCGCGGCCGCCAACATCACTCTGCTGTCCTACGTGGACGATGCGAACATCGGCATCAACACCGACCCAGCCGCGATCGAGGATCCCGAGGTGTTCGTCGAGTGCCTCCGAGACGGCTTCGACGAGATCACCAAGTTGGCCTGAGGCGATCACACCGGCTCGCTGACACAGCGGATGGACCCGAACTGAGGTGAGTTGGCGCGGATCAACGCCGGTCACCGCGTCGGGAACGATCGGTGCCATCGGTGTGTTCGTGCAGGCGCCATCGTGACAGTTCCGGCATGCGCCACGCGATCAACGCGGCACCAGCCATGCACAAGAGGCCGCCACTGACCACCGACACCGTGGGTGTTGTCAGCGCAGCGACCGCCCCGGCTTCGACGTCGCCTAGACGAGGCCCGCCGGTCACGACGGCGATGTGTACCGCAGACAGCCGTCCTCGCAGCCGATCCGGCACCGTGAGCTGGAGGATCGAATT
>JANZZE010000003.1:0-42600 GCA_026419545.1 Acidimicrobiales bacterium | reverse complement strand
GTCCGCGGCACCAGCCACGGCCAGTAGGGCCAAAGCAAGCGGAAGCCACGGAACCAAGCCGAACACCGCGATCGCCGCACCCCAAATGAGAACTGCGAGAACAACCGCGCGGCCCTGTCGGTCGATTCTGGTGACCCAGCCCGAGAAGAGCGCGCCAGCCAGCGCACCTGCCCCAGGCGCGGCATACAGGAGGCCGACCGCAGTGGCTCCGCCCGCGAACTGTGTGGTACCGAGCGCGGGGAACAGGGCTCGTGGCATCCCGAACACCATCGCGTTGATGTCGATGACGAACGTCGCTTGCAACGCTCGCCGACCCTTCAGGAACGTGACGCCTTCAACGATCGAGTTGAGGCTGGCGCGAGTCCCGCCTCCTTCGGGCAGGATCGGCCGCATCACGAGCAACGAGGCCACCGCGGTCCCGAAACTGACGACATCGAGCCAGTAGGCCGCCGGGATCCCGCCTCGAGCGATGACCACCCCGGCAAGCGACGGTCCGACCACTAGCCCCAGCTGCCATGTGAGCTGAGTCAGCGCGAGTGCGCCGGCCAACTGCGTCCGCTCAACGAGGTGTGGGATGGCAGATGACCTGGTTGGGTGGTCGAGGCCGGAGAAGGCGGCGTGGGCAGCGGTCAGCAGGTAGATCGCCCAAACCCGCGGGCTGGACAACATCGCATTGATCGCGAGCCCGGCAGTGGTCGCGGCAAGCAGCAGCTGAGCGGCGAGGAGTAGTCGCCGTCGGTCGTGCTCATCTGCGAGTGCACCGCCGATGAGCGACCCGATGATCAGCGGAGGAAGCTGGACCAAGCCAAGGAGACCAACCGCCAGCGATGACCCGGTGAGCAGGTACACCTGGTACGGCGCTGCGACCATGGTGAGCTGATTGCCGATGGTGGATCCGACCTGGCCGCCGTAGAGCAGCCTGAACTCCCTCGAGGCGCGAAGCGGCGTGACATCGACCAGTAACCGAGTGCGAGCGACGGCAGGCCTCCTTTCCTGAGCCTGCCGATCTACTGATTCGGGTAGGTGCGCTCGCCGTAACCACTGTCGGGTCCGCCATGGGCACCGGGCGGCGGGAAACCGCCATAGCTGCCGGGACCATACCCGCCGCCAGGACCACCATAACCGCCCGCCGCCGGGCCGAAGCCGTCGTCGTCTGGTCTATTGCGGCTCTTGAACAGATACACCGCGATCGCCGCTGCGCCTGCGGCGAAGACAATGGCGGCGATGATCGCCACGATCAACCCGGCGTTGCTTTCGTCCTGCGACGGGCTCGCCACGATGGTCCCAGGCGTGGTGCCTACGGTCGTGGACGTCGACGAGGAGGTTGTCGAGGTCGACGACGTCGCTGCGGTCGTCGAGGTCGTCGACGTAGTGGTGGAGGTCGTCGACGTGGTCGTAGAGGTCGTCGACGTGGTCGTCGTCGGTGCATCGAACGTGTTCCCCACCGTGAACGACCCCTTTTGACCCGAGCGCAGCGCGGCGAACTCGATGGTGTTGTCACTAACGCAACGGGCCCCTCCCGAGGCGCTGCACGTATAGGTGACGCTCTTGGCCCCGCCGGTCTCCACCTCCACGGCCCGGACCCGGTCGCACGGCGCGTCGATGGTCTGGCTTCCAGGCCCACCAAAGACGACTTCGGCATCGCGCTCCCGGCCATCGCACTCGAGACGGACCCGGTAACGAGCGCCCGAGGGTGCTTCCCCGGACACGTTCTTGATGACCGTGATCTCGGGGCCGCGACCACCACCGAACGCGCCAGCGGCATACCCGGTCGGCACAAGTGCCAGCACGACCAGTACGACGAAACCACTCACGACCGTGTGACGAGGAAGCCCGTCGGGGTGACGCGATGGAATGGGTCGAGCGCGAAGCAGCCAGCGCATGGGACCTCCTGGGGTGGACGACGAGCGTCAACCTAGTGGCGGTCGGCGTCGTGGTTCATGTTGTGAGGAACGACGAGCACCGGGCAGTGTGCCTCGGCCACGACCTGCTGGCTCACCGAGCCGAGCAGCTCTCCCTTGAATCCTTTCAGTCCCCGCGACCCGACCACCAGGTAGCTGGCCCCAGCGGAGTGTTCGACCAGCACGCGGGCGGGATGATCACTCTCCACCGCAAGCGTGCGCACGACGAACCCGTCGGCCGGGTCGACGTGGCCGATCTCCTCCTGCACAAGCGTGTTCAGGAACTCCTCGGCTTCATCTCGTGCTGCCTCACGATCACCCGGCCAGTGGACGTCATCACCTGGCGGGTGTGATCGCTGCACCCGGCCGAACACGTGGATCACCACAAGGTCAGCACCACGGCTCCGTGCTTCCCGACCAGCGATCCGCAAGGCGATCCGGGAGGTCGGATTGGCATCGACACCGACAACGATGAAACTCATCCGCGCCTCTCAGATCCACGGCGCCGCTCCAGCGAGATCCCCACGAGGATCAATCGGTTCCGGGTTGCTGATCGTGAGCCGGTCAACGCCCTTTCCATTCCGGAACCCGTTTCTCGGCGAACGCGCGTGGCCCCTCCTTGGCATCCTCGGTCTTGAAGACCACCTGTGCCAGTTCCTGCTCGATGCGGTACGCCTCCTCCAGCGTCGTGGACAACCCTCGCAGCACACTCTCCTTGGTGGCCTGGACCGCAAGCGGCGCGTTCACAGCAATGCGACGTGCCCAGGTGAACGCCCGGCCCAACAGCTCGTCCTCCTCGACGATCTCGTTGATCAGGCCCAGCTGCAGTGCTCGTTCGGCGGGAAACGCCTCCGCCGTGAGCAAGAACTCCATGGCGGCGGGGAACGGGATCTGCCGTGGCAGGCGAGCGGTCGTCCCGCCTCCCGCGAACAAGCCGCGCTTTGGTTCCATGACGCCGAAGGTTGCGTGCGGCGTCGCGATGCGGATGTCGATGCCACCGAGCATTTCCATACCGCCCGCCACGCACGGGCCATTGATCGCTGCGATGATCGGCTTGTAGATCTTCGTGTCGCGGAGAACGGCCCGTGTGCCGTCGCTCAGTTTGCCCCCATCCACTTCGGTGACCTCACCCGAGCCGATCTTATCAGCGAGTTCGGTGATCTGGGGGATGTAGGTCTTCAGGTCGGCACCAGCCATGAAGTTACGGCCGACACCCGTGATGATCGCCACCCATGCCTCGTCGTCATAGCGGAACCGCTTCCATGCTGCGGCGAGGTCGCGGAAGTGATACATGTCGAGCGCGTTCTTCGCCTCCGGCCGGTCGATGGTGATCAACACCACGTGCTCGAGACCGTCCGCGCCGGTCGGATGCATCTCGTAGTGGATGGGCATGAAAGGCTCCTCGTTCCGAGACGGCCAGCGGCAACGCCAAGACAACGACAGCCGCCAAACCTGACATCGTAGTCAGGTTCGACTGCCCTCAGGGACGTGCGAGGTCGAGTACCGGCGGCACCCGATCGTCCTGCATCCACGCAACGATGCGCGCCGCGACCTTCTCGGGTGGTTCGGGTTCGTGCGCCTCGAAGCGGCCCTCGGCCGCCCAGCGGGCAAAGAACTCCTCGGCGCACTCCGGGTCCCAACCGTCGGCCATCCCGGTAAGGGTCGGACCGACGACGATCCGCGTGAAGAACACCTGGGGGTGTTCCGCCGCCCACACCGACACCATCTCGTCGAGGGCAGCCTTGCTCGACACGTAGGCGCCGAGCCCCGCCCACTGGCCCCCGACCGAATGCGAGGACAAGAACGCGATCCGGCCGGGCCGTCCCTTCACCTGGCTGGTCTCAACCAACGCCGGTAATACGGCACGCGTGACGAGCGCCGCGCCAACGACGTTGGTCTCCAACACGCGGCGCCAGTCATCGGCGCTCGTGATGGCGAGCGGCGCGAGATGGGTGATGCCAGCCGAGTAGACAACGATCTCCAATTCTCCCAATGCGTGAACCGCTGCGTCCGTCATGAGCGCGACCGACACCTCGGAACGCACATCGACCTGAAAGGGCACCAAACGATCCCTGCTCTCCGGCGAAACGGTGGCGACGACCTCGCGCAACAGGTCGAACCGCCGAGCCGCGATGGCCACCTGCGCGCCGGCCGCAACTGCCAACACGGCGACCGCTCGGCCGATGCCCGATGACGCTCCGACAACGAGAACTCTTCGCCCCTCCAATCGCCGCTGAAGCTGCCGGTCCGCTGCCATATCCACTGCCCCACTACTATGACGGACACGTCAGGTTTATCATGCCGTCACGGTTGATCTCGGGGTCGTAGCCGCGAGGAGGGGGATTCCATGGCGAAGCTGCCTTGGCGCGCACCGCACCGCTGGCTGGCATCGTTGGTACTCGTGGCCATGTCCGCGACCAGCTGCGGGCGCGACGCGGTGGCCCCGACGAGCGGGAGCTCGGTCGAAGCACCAGCCGCGGCCTGCGAGTGGCCAATGGCTGGCCGGACACCGGAACGCCACTACGCCACCGCTTGCCCGTCCCGCATCTCGAGTACAACGGCCGACCAACTGCAACCGGAGTGGTTCTTCAACACCAACGACGTAGTGTCGGCCAGCCCGGTCGTGGTGGACGACACCATCTACATCGGCGACTGGTCGGGCCGCTTCTACGCGATCGATGCTGACGATGCGTCCGTCCGGTGGTCGTTCCAGGCCGAGGTCAATCCCTACGTGTATGCCGGTCAGATCACCGCGAGCGCGGTCGTCGGCGGTGATCTGACCGACCGGTCCGTCTATTTCGCCAGCGGTGACCACGTCTATGCCCTTGACGCCGATGATGGCACGGTCAGATGGAAGCGCACCGTCGGCGTCGAAGACGGCGGTGAACCAACCGAGATCGAAGGAGCGCCTCTGCTCGTCGACGGGAAACTGATCGTCGGCATAGACGTCCACAACAACCCCAACTACCGAGCGGGGGTCGCCGCATTTGATGCCGCCACGGGTAACCCACTGTGGCGATGGGACGGCGATGCCGGCGCCGAACCGTCTGGTTGCGTGGACGTGTGGGGGGCACCGAGCGCAGACCTGTCACGCCGAACCGTCTATTTCGGCACCGGCAACTGTCCGCAAGCGCCCGCAGTATGGCGGCCTGCCACTGAAGCGATCGTGGCCGTCGATCTCGACACCGGCGATCAGAAATGGGTCTTCCAACCGCACGGCCCCAACAACGATGACCTTGACTTCGCCGGCGCGCCCAACCTCTTCGAAGTTGGTGGCCGAGCCCTAGTCGGCCTTGGGAACAAGGACGGCACGTATTACGCCGTCGACCGTGACACCGGTGTGCTGGTCTGGAAGGCCGAGGCGACCAAGCCGGGCTTGTCCCAGCCGGGAAGCAATTTCTCCACTGGTGGATTCAACGGTGCCTCCGGCTACGCCGACGGGATCATCGTCGGGGGTACCGCGGTCGGTCCTGGCCCCTTCCTCCACGGCATCGACGCGGCCTCCGGTGAGATCGTCTGGCAACAGAAGGCGGTCGAGGCAACTTATGCGCCACCCGCGATCGTCAACGACGTGGTGTTCATCGGCGGCAACGATTTCACCCTGCGCGCCGTTGAGCTGCGCACGGGGAAGATCGTCTGGTCCTACCAGGTCGCAAGTGCGATCGCGGGCGGGCCAGCCATTGTCGCCGACAACGTCTATGCCGTCGCCGGTTTCAAGGAACCGGGGACCGACAAGCGCTCGGAGAACAGCGGGATCTACCGCTTCCGGCTCCCCCGGCCGGGCGAGACGACAACGACCACGACCGGGGGCACGACCACCACCACCGTCGGCGTGACCAACATCAGGCTCACGAACCCGCCGAGCCGGTGCCTCGGCTCACCCTGTCCGCTGCCCTTCACCCTCAAGCCGATCCCGAACGGCGCCACGCCAGCCGGCACGCTGCTCATCGAACCGGATCCGTTCAAGGTCACGGTCACGGCGTCGGGCCTGGGACCCCCGAGCGCGTGGATCACCCCAGGCACCTCCGCGGCCGACTCAGGCGCAACGCGGTACGCGGTTTTCATCTCCGAGAGTGACGACAACCCCGTGGGCGGGCTGCTGTGCGTCCTCGATCCAGGCGTGGAAACCGCCGCGGGCGGCAGTTGCACCGGTGACTCCCTTCCGCGCCTCGCAACCTACAACCGAATCACGATCCTCGCGGTGAACGATCCCAGCGCCCTGCCCCCCATCGTGGAAGGGTTGGCCCGGCTCGTGTCCACGATCAATTTCGATCCCGTCCTCAAACCTGAACCACGCTCGTAAGTGAGGTCCTTTCCATGTTCATGACTACGCCACTGCGTTGTGTGCTCGCCATCACCGCTGTCGTCTTGCTGATCACCGCGTCGGCGTGCAGCAACTCGACGGAGGACCAACAGCTGCCCGTCACGGGATCGAATGGCACAACGAAGACGACCGGTGCAACCGGGACGACCGGGACGACCCAAGAACAAACCGACGGTGCGAGCGCCAGCTCGGCCATCGTGTTCAACGGACAGGGTAACGATCTGGACGCCTACACCGCCCTGCCACCGTTCACCCATCAGAAGGTGATCACCAACCGTGCGGCCGATCCGAACGGACTCGATATCAACGCCCAGATCTGCTTCTTCCCCGATGGGTCCCGCCGGTTCGTGGCCGGCGAGGACACCGGGCAGGGCAACGGCATCACCCAAGGTTGGGGCATCTTCCAGCTCGACGGCTCAGAGGTCGGTGAGCTGGAGGCAACCCAGATCGGCAAGCTCGTG
This sequence comes from Acidimicrobiales bacterium, assembly GCA_026419545.1. Lineage (GTDB taxonomy): Bacteria > Actinomycetota > Acidimicrobiia > Acidimicrobiales > Acidimicrobilacustridaceae > JANZZE01. Next base: position 35,914 of record JANZZE010000003.1, on the reverse strand, counting down.
CCGACCTATCAGTCAGCAGCCGACAACGCCGAGAACTACGGCTGTGGGTTCTTGTCCGACGGACGGATCCTGACCACCGACATCGGGGATCAAGCACTAGGGCCGGCCAACGGCCAGCTGATCGTGTGGTTCCCACCGTTCGACTCCCACGAGGTGCGCTACTGCAAGCTCGACGTCGACATCGCCACCGCCCAGTCGATATGGGTCAGCTCGAAGGACGAGGTCTATGTCGCCTCAGCGAGACCGACGGACGAACCGGGCGCGACCGGGGCTGGGGTGTGGCGCTACACCGGACCGTTCCCGACCTCGCCTGATGCGGCTGGTGGGTGCGGCAAGGCGGATGCGACGGGTGCGCCGCTGGCCGACACGGTGAACAAGTCGTTGGTGATCAAGGCAGGCGAGCACGGTCTACTTTCGCCGTCCGGCTTGGCTCCTGCACCCAATGGCAACCTGTATGTCTCGAGTGTCGCCTCCGGCGTGATCGCTGAGTTCCGGACCGACGGCACCTTCGTACGGACGATCCTCGAGCCGCCAGGTCCCGCCGCGGAGTCCGGTCCGCTGTATCCCACTGGGACACCGCTCGGGCTCGCGGTTGGTCCCGACGGGTCGCTCTACTACGCCGACATCGGTTTGGTACGAGGAGGGCCGGGCGGATTCGGTCCAGGTCCCAAGACCGGCACGTTGCGGCGTATCGCGTTCATCAACGGCGAACCACAACCACCTGAGGTCATGGCCCGTGACCTTGCGTTCCCCGACGGAGTCGGGGTCTTGGTCCCGTGATCGTTCGCCCCAACCGCTGTGCGCCGCTGAACCCAGCCGCCTGCTGTTAGGGAAACGGCCCAGCACCTTCGGCGCCTGGGTTCAGAACAGCGAATCCCCGAGCGCCACGACCACGGTCTTGGTTTCCAAGAACGGATCGATCCCCTCGCGTCCACCCTCTCGGCCCAGCCCCGAGGTCTTGTACCCGCCGAACGGGGCGTTCGGCATGACTGTGTAGCCGTTGATACCGAATGTTCCGCTACGCACGGCCTTGGCCACTCGCAGCGCCCGCTTCACGTCAGAAGTCTGCACCGATGCTCCGAGACCGTAGTCGGTGTCGTTAGCGATCCGAATTGCTTCGTCTTCGTCGGAGAACGGGATGACGGCGAGCACCGGGCCGAAGATCTCCTCACGGGCAATGGTCATGTCATTGTCGACGTCGGCGAACAGTGTCGGGTTGACGAAGTTCCCGGCGGCAAGATCGCCGCCCGGCCGGTCCCCGCCCACCACGAGCCGCGCACCTTCCTCGCTTCCCTTGGCGATGTAGCCGGTGACCCGCTCCAGCTGACGGGCGTTGATCAGCGGCCCTGAGGTGGTGGCGGGATCGAACGGATCCCCGAGCACACACATTGCCGCCATCGCCGCGCACTTGTCGATCATCTCGTCGTAGATGGAGGCATGGACGAGGGCTCGGGTGTGGCATACACATCCCTGGCCCGATAGCCCCATCGAGACCATGCCCATGAGCGAAGCGGCGGTCGAGTCGAGATCCACATCGGGAAACACGATGTTCGGGCTCTTGCCGCCGAGCTCGAGTGACACCCGCTTGATGCCTTCTGCGGCGGCCTGCAGTATCCGCTTGCCAACCGCCCGGCTTCCGGTGAAGGTGAGCTTGTCGACGCCAGGATGGGTAATGAGCGCCTCTCCCGTCTCGGGCCCGGTACCGAGTACCAGGTTGAACACCCCTGCCGGCACGCCGGCTTCTTCGAGGAGCTCGGTGAGTCTGATCACGACGAAGCTCGCGTACTCAGACGGCTTGAGCACGACCGTGCAGCCAGCTGCAAGCGCGGGCGCGACCTTCTGTGCGAACAGCATCAGCGGCGCGTTCCACGGGATCACCGCACCGACGACCCCGACCGGCTCGCGCAAGGTCAGGTACATCGCGTCGCCGCCCGTGTAGGTCGGCAACGTCTCACCTGCGAGACGATCGACCCAGCCAGCGTGATAGTCGAAGATGTCGGCTGCGATCTGATGCGAGACCTGATAGATCGACGCGAACGACAACGGCATGCCATTGTCAAGCGTCTGAATACGATCGAGTTCCTCACCATTGTCGGCGATCAGCTCGGCGATGCGCTGCAGGAGCTTCTTTCGGTCACGAGCCTTCCATGACGCCCATGAGCCGTCGTCGAAACGGCGACGGGCAGCCTTGACTGCCCGATCGACATCGGCTGGCCTCGCCGGCAGGAACGACGCGACCGACTCGTTGGTGGCTGGGTGCGTGTGCTCCCAGGGCTCCGGGCCGCTACCTTCGACCCATTCGCCGTCGATGAAGAGCCTTCCGTCTCCGATCCCGAGCTCATCTCGGTGCGGCAGCACCGTCAATGCCATGTCCCGTCCTCCTCATCGCCGAGCTCACAACGGCTGGTTACAAATGTCGGCTGAGCTGGTGAACACCTCGTTCAGCCGTCAGCCGACCCGTCGATATTGACCGATCTCATCGTGAACGCTCGGCGGTGTGCGCCTCGCGAAGCCGTCAGCCGACCCTCGGGCCACCTGTCCCGCTGCTCAGGCAGCCGAAGCGACCGCCTCACCTTGTACCTTGACCTCGCCATCCTGGTTCGCCAGCTCGACATCGAGGATGACCAGCCGTTCACCGTCGGCTTCCTTCTTGTCCCGCACGACGACCTTGGTCGTGAGCTCTTCATCTGGCCAGGTCTGCTTGGTAAAGCGGACCTTGTAGGACTTGAGGTTGCCGATACCGACGTAATCGGTGATCGCCTTGCCCAGCAGCCCCATCGACAGCATCCCGTGCCCGAACACACTTGGCAGCCCGGCTGCTTTCGCGGCGACCTCATCGTGGTGCATGGGATTGAAATCGCCGGATGCACCCGCGTACTTGACCAGATCGGTTCGTGTCAGCTTGTGCGTGAACGATGGCGCCTCGTCCCCGATGTTCACCTCGTCATAGCGCAGCTTGGCTTCGGCCATCGATCCTCATACCCCCCAGATCGCTCACGATGGTGCGGTAGACGCGGCGATTCTACGATTCCTGACACGCGTGTCAACTTTCTCAAGCAGGCACCACCGGAGCAAGCCACCTTCTTAGACTGCCCTCGATGAACGGGGAGCCCGACCGCTACCCCCGACCGCTGCAGGCCCGCGCCACCATCCGCGGCGTCATCCTGCTCCAGTTGGTGGCCAACAGCGCGGGTGCCCTCGCGGTGTTCGTGTACCTCCGGTTGCTGTTCCCAAAACAACTGTCGACCGGCAGCCCGACCCTTGACCTGAACCTGTTCGTGCTCGGGGCTTACCTCCTCGTCACCCTCGGGCTCGCCGCTCCGATCAACGCCCATTTCCTCAAGGCGGCGATGGAGTGGGTACGCGTCGGTCGAGAACCGACGATGCGCGAACGCCGCGACGCGTTGGCCCAGCCCGCTCGCCAAACGTTGTCGGCGCTCATCGGTTGGGTCGGTGCTGCCATCACCTTCGGCGCGCTGAACGAGGACGTGTGGCGGGTTGCGGTGGGGATCCTGCTCGCCGGACTGGTGACGTGTGCCTTGCTGTATCTGTTGCTCGAACGCCACTTCCGCCCAATTTTCGCCTTGGCGCTGCAAGGGATCGAGCTCCCCCATTGGAAGCGGGAGATCCTGGTGCGGATCATGCTGGCGTGGTGGCTGGGCTCAGCGCTGCCACTGGCGAGCATCGGATTGGCGCCGATCATCGGTGCGGAACAGACGTTTGTCGATCTCGGCAAACGTTTCACGCTAATCGTGTTCATCTGTCTCGGCGGCGGGGCGCTCGTCATGCGAGCCGCCGCCGGTGCGGTCTCCGAGCCCATCAACGAAGTGACCGATGCGCTCGCTCGGGTCGAAGAAGGCGACCTCGACGTGAGCGTGCCGGTGACCAACGTGGGCGAGATCGGTCGGCTTCAGGTCGGCTTCAACTCGATGGTCGAAGGATTACGTGAACGTTCGAAGCTGCAAGACCTGTTCGGGCGCCACGTAGGCGTCGAGGTCGCCCGCCAGGCGCTGGCGTCCGGTCCTGACCTCACCGGTGAAGAACGCGAGATCACGGCGCTGTTCGTGGACCTCGAAGGGTTCACTGCCTTCACCGAGACCCATACACCGGCTGAGGTCGTGGCTGAGCTGAACAAGTTCTTCGCGGTGGTCATCCGAACGGTCATGCGCGAGGGAGGCTGGGTCAACAAGTTCGAAGGCGACGCTGCACTCTGTATCTTCGGAGCGCCCGTTGCCGTACCCGACCATGCAGCGCGAGCCTTGCGAGCCGCGGCAGCACTGCCGATCGAAGTGGCCCGGCTCCCCGACGCCCCGAACGTAGGCATCGGTGTCGCGACCGGGCGGGTCGTGGCTGGGAATGTCGGGACACCTGAGCGATACGAGTACACCGTGGTGGGCGACGCAGTGAACGTGGCCTCGCGGCTGACCGAGTTGGCGAAGTCGCACCTGACCCATGCGCTGGCCAGTGAGGACACCATCCGGGCCGCGGGTGAGGCGGCCGCAGGATGGCGCTCAGCGGGAACCGTCGAGATCAGGGGTCGGTCCCAACCCATCGAGATCTTCGCTCCCGCCTTCGACTGAACACGTCGCCGCGCTCCCTGAGGCGGCCCCTTCTTCAGGCAAGGAGCAAATCGGCGAGCCGATCGTGGTGCCAGCTCGCTGGGCCGAGCAGGTAATCACTGGCGTAGGCCCGCCTGAGATAGAGGTGAAGGTCGTGCTCCCAGGTGTAGCCGATACCTCCATGGACCTGTAGCCCGTCCTTGGCCGCATGCCGAGCTGCGGTCCCCGCTGCAGCCTTGGCCACATGCGCGGCCCGGTAGCGATCCGGGTCATCTGCATCGAGCGCCATCGCCGCGTAGTACACCGCGGCGGTTGCCCGCTCGTAGGCGAGTGCCATGTCGACCAACTTGTACTGCAGACCCTGGAAGGAACCGATCGGACGATCGAACTGCACGCGTTCTTTGGCATAGTCCACACTGCGGCGGACTAACCAGCCGGCAACGCCGATGAGCTCGGCGCTCAAGGCAACGGTGGCCCGCACCATAATGTCTCGGAGAGCGTTGCCATCGAGTTCAGCTCGCACGACGCCAGCCGATCGATCGACATCCGGCACGTCGATCTCGTACGTGCGCCTAGTGGAGTCGAGCGTCTCGATCGGCCGAACGTCCACCGCATCGGCATCGATCACCGCAAGCTGCACCCCAGCGCTCCCCTGCTCGGCGCCGCCGCGGGGAACGAACGAACTCACGATCGCGACGGCCTGCACCAGATCCACGTCGAGCACGAACGTCCGGACCGGGTCGTCGTTTGCCTGCCAAAGCCCGTCACGACCCGCGAGCGCAACCGTCCCCGAACCGAACGCCGCCGGGTCCAGCCCTGCCGCCCGGACCAACGGCTGGAACAAGGCCACATCAGCGAGGAAGGGGCCCGGTGCGAGCGCGGCACCGAGCTGCTCGCAGAACAGACACAGGTCCACCGACGGCGCGGCGGACAGCTCGGCCCAGCTCGCGAGATGCCGACGCCACAGCTCAGCCGCCACTGACCGATCCTCCATGTGGGCGCGCACCAGGGACGAGGGGCACTCCCTGGCCAGCAGCGAGCGCGCCGTGTCCCGCAACAGCTCCTGTTCGCTGGTCAGCGTGAAATCCATAGGCCCACCAGTGCCCGAACCTTCAGGACTGCTCCTGTTCGCTGGTCAGCGTGCAATCCACAGGCCCATCCATACCCGAATCCCCGGCAACTCGTCAGCTCTTGGGCAACCCAAGGACACGGGTCGCCACCACGTTGCGTTGGATCTCCGAGGTCCCACCGCCAATAGTTCCTGCCAGCGACACGAAGAAACCCGACCACCAGCGACCTCCCTCCTCGGCGAGCGCGGGGTCGACGACGGCACCATACGGCCCACACAGATCCATACCCAGTTCGAATAGCACTTTGCGGAGTTCGCTGGTCGCGAGCTTCATGTACGAATGCTCCGGGGCCGAAGAGCCCTGTGCGAACGATGCGAACCCCTTGTAGCCCAGCGCTCGCAGCGATGCGACCTGCTCGTAGGCCTCGGCCAGCCGGCGGCGCACCGTGGGGTCGGTGTCCAGTCCACGCCGGCGGGCCAAGGCGACGAGTCCCTCCAGTGCGCGCTGGGCACCGGCGACACCTTCGACCCACAACCCTCCCCGTTCGTGCGCGAGCGAACCCATCGTGATCCGCCACCCGTTGTTGAGCTCACCGACCAGATTCGCTCGCGGCACCACCACGTCAGTGAAGAACACCTCAGCGAACTCGGCTGCGCCGGTGATGTGGCGCAACGGTCGGACCTCGATGCCAGGCGTGTCCATGTCGATGATGAGCACCGAGATCCCCTTGTGCTTCGGTGCGTCGGGATCGGTGCGGACATAACAGAAACACTTGTCGGCGAATGGCGCGTACGAAGTCCACACCTTCTGCCCGTTGACCACGAACGAATCACCGTCGAGCACCGCTCGCGTCGACAAGTTGGCGAGGTCCGAGCCAGCATCCGGCTCGCTCATCCCGACACACCATACGATGTCGCCACGGATCGAGGGAGCTGCCAACGCCCTCTGACCGTCGTTGCCGAACTCCAGCAGGCTCGGTCCCACGATCGCGTACCCGCCGAAATGCACCGAACGGACGATTCCCCGGTGCGCGAGCTCCTCGAGGTAGATGAGTGTCTGCACCGGCGTTGCGTTGCGTCCCCCTAGTTCTGGCGGATAGCCCGGGACCATCCAACCATGGTCGAAGAGGGTCGCCTGCCACTGCCGGGCCCACTCCGGCACACCGGTGAAACCCTCACCCAAGAAATCCTTGCCCCGCTTGGCTTCCTGCGGGCAGTAGGCCTCGAGGAACGCAAGCAACTCTGCCCGGAAGGCCTCGTCCTCGTCGCTCCAAGCCAGCTTCATCGCTGCGACTCAACCCTCGATACTGAGACAAAGGACGGCTGCATTGTGCCCATCGCCGCTCATCAACTCGCCGGGCTCGGGAAGAAGAACGGTGGGATGGTCCCGTCGGTCTTGGCGAAGAGTTGGTCACGGACTCCCTCAACACCATCGATCGTCCAGGGATTGTCGGCTGTCGCTTCGGTCAGCGGTCGCCAACCTTCGAGGAGTTGCACGACCCCGCCCTGGACCTTGATGACCTGACCGGAGATCCCGGCAGTCAGTGGGGAAGCCAGCCAGCACGCGACGGCGGCGACGTTCTCCGGTGCGAATCGATCGAAGTCGCCGTCAGCCACCTTCATGTAGTCCCCGGCGACGGCTTCGGTGAGTCTCGTGCGGGCAACGGGCGCGATGGCGTTGACCCGCACCCCGTATCGCTCGAGTTCCCGGGCGACCACGATCGTCATGGCGGCGATTCCCGCTTTCGCCGCCGCGTAGTTCACCTGCCCTGCGTTGCCGTACAAGCCTGACTCCGATGCGGTATTGACGATGGCAGCGTCAACGGGCCGGCCTTCAGCCTTGGAGCGCTCCCGCCAATAGGCGCCCGCGAAGCGGGTCATACAGAAATGGCCCTTGAGGTGGACATTGATGACCGCGTCCCAATCCTGTTCGGACATAGAGAAACTCATCTTGTCTCGCAAGATGCCCGCATTGTTGATCAGGACATCAAGCCGACCGAACTGCTCGATCGCCTGGTTCACGACGGACTCGGCACCGCTCCAGGTGGCAATGTCATCGGTGTTGGCCACCGCGGTGCCGCCCGCTGCCGCTATCTCGTCGACGACCGCTTCGGCCGGACCGCTGTCTGCGCCGTCACCGGCTGCACCACCCCCGAGATCGTTGACCACCACCTTCGCCCCTTCGGCAGCGAGCAACATCGCCTCAGCTCGACCGATCCCCCGGGCCGCGCCGGTCACAATCGCCACTCTGCCGTCGAACACGCCCATCAGGTGCCCTCTCCTTCACTGCGCTACGCCGACCGGGTTGTATCCATCAGTTCATGAGCCTTCACGAAACTGACGTTCGTGTCACCTTACGGTATCGTGCCCCCTCCTGCACACTGGTAGGCCCCAACGACCCCACCCGCGTGACTGGAGGACCGCATGGCCGACGCCGAGCGACCCGTCGAAGAGCTCGTCACCTATGAGGTGACCGACTCGATCGCCCGGATCACGATCAATGCCCCAGACCAGGGCAACTCGCTGAGCTGGGACATGCGTGACCGCATCGGGGACCTCCTGGACGAGGCCTCGGCCTCACTTGCCGTCCGGGCGGTCATCCTGACCGGCGCCGGGGACCGCCACTTCTGCACCGGCGCAAACCTGGGTGGACCCAAGCGAGCCGAGCCGGAACGGCCCGAGGGCGCCCCCGAGCGATCAATGGGCGATGCCGCTCGGCTCATCAAACGAGGGTGGCAACGGCTCATTTCGTGCGTCCTCGACTGTGAGAAACCGGTGATCGGCGCCATCAATGGCACTGCCGCCGGCGGCGGCGCGCAACTCGCCATCGCCTGTGACTTCGTACTCATGGCGGACAATGCCCGATTCATCGAAGTGTTCGTCCGCCGCGGCATCATGCCCGACGCGGGAGGCGCCTACCTGCTGCCCCGCCTCGTCGGTCTGCACAAGGCCAAAGAACTCCTGATGCTCGGAGACGACGTCCCTGCCGAGGAAGCGGCCCGCATCGGGATCGCCATGAAGGTCGTACCCCAATCCGAGCTGCAAGCCGAAGCACGAGCGCTTGCCGCTCGGCTCGCTGCTGGGCCGACCAAGGCATTGACGATGACCAAGTGGCTGGTGAACCGTTCGTTCGAATCGAGCCGTCAAACCGCGTTCGAGGAAGAGGCCTACGCCCAGGAGCTCGTCAACACGAGTGCAGATGCGGCCGAAGGCCTGGCCGCGTTCGCACAACGCCGGTCCCCCGAATTCAAAGGCTGGTAACGACAGACCGCACTGGCAGCCCGGATCGGTTCGTGCGGCGCCCGGCCCTAGTTCCCCGATTGAAACTGGTGACGGCAGGCGGCTGATCGACCCGATCGGGCAACTGCACCGGCACTAGGTCGTCAGTCCGCGTCCGCGTCTTGGGTGTCGGATGTGGTGTCGGGTCGACCACCTGGGCCCCAGTCATACCCGAGCTCATCGAGCCAATCAACCAGGTCACGGCCGAGCCGGAACTGTGCGGTAACGTCACGGCCATCATTGTCCCGGTAGTGGATGATGATCATCGTCTTCTGCACCGCCGACGGGTCCTCAGCAGCGGTGCCGACGCCGGTCACGGCAGCCCGCTTGATGCGGAACTCCTTCTGCGGTGCCCAGGTCACGAACATGATGTCGGTGTCGCTAGCGGCAAGACAGCCCATCCCCCGCAGACCTCCTGCATCTTCAGGATCGGTCCCGAAGCCGACGGCCTTCGGCTCGATGACCTTGATGTTGTCGGCCCCCAAGGTCTCCTTCACCCGGGCGATGGCAGCATCACCCTTCTTGTTCAACAGCGGAGCCATCGCGAGCCCGACGATCACCGCCACCGCTACCACGCCGACCAGGATGATCAGGATGGTTTCCATCGCCCGAACGCTAACAGGGCTGATCCGCCTGCGCCTTGAATGCTGCGAACAGCACAAACCCGCCGCGGAGGGGCCAGTGTGCCCACTTACGCCCAGCAAACAGCGCGATGGCCTACGTTGTGACCAACGCCACGCAGCGGCGTGGGCTCGGCGTTGATACATGCAGCGCCTGCTCGTGATGAGGAACGGGCACGCCGCCACAGTGCCCTCGTATTCGGGGGATCGACGAAAGGTATGGCACATGGGCAAGCTCGACGACCAGTATCCCGGACTGCCGATCAAGCTCGGGCCCGTCTCGAACGGCGAATACCTACCACCACCACCGACCCCGCTGATCCGGGAAACCGTCAAGCGAGCGAGGGAGCAAGCCTTCCGCAACGCGGACCGGCTTGGCATGTCCCGGCGCAAGTTCTTGCTCTCGGCGATGGGAGCCGCAACCACGCTGGCAATGCTGAACGCCTGCTCGAAAGAGGCCAACAAGGCCGGCGGTGGAGGTCCCACGTCCACGGGAGTCGGCGGTACCTACAACGTCCCCGACGAGGCGCAGTTCGACTACGACGCTGCCTATGAGGCGCTTGGCGGCGAGGAGTTCATATTCGACGTCCAGACCCACTTCCTCGACGCCAACCACGACATCCCGAGCCTGGGCATCGATCGCATGTTCAGCCAACGAGCCTGCGGCGAGCAAGACCCGCGGGACTGCTTCTCGGTCGACTGGTATCTCGACCTGCTCTTCAACAAGAGCGACACCAACATGATCGTCATCTCGGCCCTGCCGTTCGCTGGCAGCCCGCTCAACCCGGAGGTGATGAGCAAGACCATCGAACTGGCCGACCGGATCGGCTGCACCGGTCGGGTCCTCATGCAGGGCGAGGCTCACCCCAGCTACGGTCCCCTCGAGCAGGCACTCGAGAACATGGCTGACATCCACTCGAAGATGCCGGTGGGAGCCTGGAAGACCTACACCCACTGGGGGGGACCGGGCTGGTGGCTCGACGATCACGACCCCGCTGCCCCGCAAGTCGGTGAAGCCTTCTTGCAAAAGGTCGAGGAACTGGGACCACCCCTTGTGGCAGTCCACAAGGGCTTCGGCTCTGGGTCACCCTTCGCTGATCCCGTCGACGTCGGCCCCGCGGCCAAGAAGCACCCCAACCTCAACTTCGTCGTGTACCACTCGGGGTTCGACGTCGAAGGCGGAAAGACCGAGGGCCCCTACCGCGAGGAAGACGACTGGGGCATCAACCGGCTCATCACCTCGGTTCGCCGAAACGGTGTGGGCGGACCCGGTGGCAACGTGTACGCCGAGCTGGGATCAACCTGGAAGGTGCTGATGGGGAACCCGACCGCGGCGGCCCACGCGCTCGGCAAGCTCCTCCTTCAATTCGGCGAGGACAACATCGTGTGGGGTACCGACTCGATCTGGTACGGCTCGCCGCAGGACCAGATCGAGGCGTTCCGCGCCTTCGAGATCACCCCCGAGTTCCAGGAACGGTTCGGCTACCCGGCGCTCACCAAGAAGACCAAAGCCAAGATCCTCGGGTTGAACTCGGCCCGGCTCTACGGCGTGAAACCGATCACCGGCATCTGTCGCTTCGACCGTGACCAGATTGAGAACACCCGGCTCACTTCCTTCGACGGCAACCTCACCTTCGGCCCACGCACTGCAGAGGAGGTCTACCGGGTGCGCCAAGCTGAGCTCAAACAGTTCACCAGCTTCAACTGAGCAATTGGTCGGGTATCCAGTTGCCGTGGAAGCCCTGGGGAACCCGAACCGGGAGGTGCACACTTGCGACCGGTGGGCCACCGAAGTCATGGGCATCCAAAATCAGTAGGTCGCTCGCATCCCTGACCTTGTCGTAGGCAAAGCCCATGAGATAGCCCTCGTCTTCTCCGGCGGACTCGCCAGCGGGAACGAAGACGAATTCGCTACCGATAAGACCCGGTCCGAACGGTCGCTCGATCGTCGTACCGATTTCAAGGTCGTGTTTGAGCAGCGAGGTCGTGGCGTTGGCGCCGATGCCTCCAAGCGCCTCGAGCGACGAGTTCGCCAATGAGTAGCCGTATCGATGTCGCTTCGAGGCGATCCGCTCATCGCCGCGAGGGAACTCCTGGCCCCGGTCGTCGATCACCTCGTCGTTGACCCTGCCCGCGACGAGATCGACAGTCCAGCGGTGAAGCGTCGGGGTGCCCTGACTCGGATCGTGGAACTCGTCGTCGTCGAAGGCCCTCGGATGAACGACGAGGTCGATCACCACCTGATCGCCGTCGTCGTAGGCGTTGAGCGGGTGGTAGACGTAGCACGGATCGTCGAGTTCGACCCAGACCGTGTCTGCACCGGTCCCTGTTCGTGGCATCACACCGATCCGAGGCGTATAGGTCGGATCCCACGCGAACGGGAGCGGTGTGCCGGCCATGGCCAGTTCCAGATTGAACAGCACTGGCAAGTCGAACACGACCACCTTGGATTCTGTCAGACCCATGTCGTGGACCATCACCGGACCGCCGACAGCGATGGGCTCGGTGCGCACGAGCTGACCCGAAGCGTCGATGAGGTGGTAGAGAACGTAGGGCTCCGCGAAGCCGTAGGCGAGCACATGCATTTCGCCTTTCGCCGGGTCGAACTTCGGATGGGCGTTGATGCCCCAGGGCAGCTCACCCCCGAAGTTCCACGATCTGAGCGTGTCGAGCTCCGGGGAGATCTCGTAAGGCAGGCTGGTCTCCATCAAGGCCCACAGCGACCCTGCGTGCTGGACGATGTTGGTGTTACCGAGCCCGGGGAAGATCCCGCCGTCAGCGAGAGGAACAGCTGGCTCACCCAACGCCGCGGTGACCTCGGGCGAGCGGACCCATCGATTCCGGTACCACAGTGCGCGACCACCATCGAGCCGCACGCCGTGAAGCATCCCGCTTCCCGCGAACCAGTGATAGTTCGCGCCAGCCGCGCCGATGGGATTGGGGCCGGTCCGGACGTACCGGCCCTGCAAGGAATCCGGGATGGACCCCTCGACACGAAGCTCGGTGACCGTCACCTCCTGGTCAACCGGAGCGAAATTGCCTTGCAGGAACGTGTAGGCCTGGCTCGCCATCCTGCTGCTGCCCCCTTCGTCATCGCCAAAGCGATATGGCTTCCCAAACCGACGTTGTACACCACCCGCTCAACGTTTCCGCAGCCGCTTCTGCTTCGGCGGTGCCATCGTCGCGCCAGCAAGCGCAGCCCCGATGATGCCGGCGCGGTTGCGCAGCCGAGCCGGGACCACCGGGGTCCGAGTAGTCAACAAGGGGAGAAACTGGTCAGCCTGCTTGCTCACCCCTCCACCGATCACGATCAGATCAGGCCACAGCAGGTTCTCGAGGATCCGCAGGTACTCGTCGACCCGAGCCGCCCACTCCTCCCACCGGAGGCCTTGGGTCTCGCGCACCGACTCGGCCGCATAACGCTCGGCGTCACCGCCGTGTAGTTCCAGATGACCCAGTTCGGTGTTGGGTACGAGCTGCCCGTTCGTGAAGACCGCGGTACCGATGCCAGTGCCGAGGGTCACCATGACCACGACACTGGAGCGGCCGGGCTTGCCGTGCTCCTTCCCCGCCCCGAACGCCATCTCGGCCCGGCCCGCGGCGTCGGCGTCGTTGAGCACGGTCACCGGCAAACCGCCGGCCGCTGCGCTGAACAATGCTCCGCCGTCCAAACCAACCCACGTCGCGTCGAGGTTGGCCGCGGTGTGAATAGTCCCGTGTTTGACTACGCCAGGAAAGGCAAAGCCCACCGGGCCCTCCCAGTCGAAATGGCGGACGATCCGGTCGACCACGTCCGCCACCGCATCAGGCGTCGCCGGATGGGGCGTGAGGATCCGGAGCCGATCGGTCTTGAAGACGCCCCTACTGGTGTCGACCACGGCTCCTTTGATGCCGGTACCGCCGATGTCGATGCCCAAGACCTTCACCAGACCTTCATAGCACCCGGGACGACGACTCCTCCCAGCCTTGCTCGATGACCGGTCACCCTCGGACGGACAGCACCGATCGCGGCCACACGATGCTGCGAGCCTCGCTCGAAGTCGCAATGCCCCCTCGGAAGAGGATGCACCCGCGATCAGCCGGTCCAGTTCGCCCTTTTTGTCCCTATCGTGGAGGCAGTGGGTGCTGAAATCTCTCTGGCCGATCCGTTCACAATCCCGACCCGGTACTGGCATGTCCTCGACGACGGGCGCATCCAATGCGACGTCTGTCCGCGTGCGTGCAAATTGCGCGAAGGTCAACGTGGCGTCTGTTTCGTGCGGGGCCGTACCGATGACCAAGTCGTTCTCACGACCTATGGGCGCTCCAGCGGCTTCTGTGTCGACCCCATCGAGAAGAAGCCGCTGAATCACTTCCTTCCCGGTACGTCGGTGCTGTCATTCGGCACCGCAGGCTGCAACCTGGCCTGCAGGTTCTGCCAGAACTGGGACATCTCCAAGTCGAAGGAAATCGACCGCCTCGCCGACCGAGCCCAGCCCGAGGACATCGCCCAAGCTGCACTCGACCTCGGCTGCGCAAGCGTCGCATTCACCTACAACGACCCCGTGATCTTCATGGAGTACGCGATCGACATCGCCGAAGCATGTCACGAAGTCGGGATCAAGGCGGTCGCGGTCAGTGCCGGCTACATGTGCAACGCACCCCGCCGCCAGTTCTACCAGCACATGGATGCCGCGAACATCGACCTGAAAGGGTTCACCCAGGAGTTCTACCGGCACGTCGCGATGGGTGACCTCCAACCCGTGCTCGACACCCTCGAGTACCTGCGACACGAGACCGACGTGTGGTTCGAGATCACCACGCTGCTCATCCCTGGCCACAACGACTCCGACGAGGAGCTCGACCAGGAAACCGCATGGATCGCGGAACACCTCGGCACCGACGTGCCAGTGCACTTCAGCGCGTTCCACCCCGACTACCGGATGTTGGACGTTCCCCCGACGCCGCCGTCCACTCTGAGCCGTGCTCGGCGCATCGCGATGGCCAACGGCCTGCAATACGTGTACACGGGAAATGTGCACGACACCGAAGGCGGCAGCACGGTCTGCCCATCGTGTGGGACGGTGGTGATCGAGCGTGACTGGTACGAGATCCTCAGCTACCGGCTCACCGGCGATGGCCATTGTCGTGAATGCGGCACACCGATCGCCGGTCGTTTCGATGGCCCACCCGGGGAATGGGGCCGGCGGCGCCTGCCTGTCCGGCTCGCAACGCGGGGGAGGGATAACTGATGGGGAACATGACACCATTTGGCCGTCGAGTTCGTCCCCCGGCCGTCGCGGGCACTTTCTACCCTGATCGCCCCGACGTGCTCGCCGCGACCCTGGACTCGGAACTCGCCGCAGCCGAGCACCGATTGCACACATCCGCATCACCAGCGGATCTCGGGGAACAACCCAAGGCGATCATCGCGCCCCACGCTGGCTACATGTACTCAGGTCCGGTGGCCGCATCGGCCTACGTCAGGCTGCGGCCGTTCAGGGACCGGATCACCCGTGTGGTCCTGCTGGGGCCGGCGCACCGGGTCGCGATCCGTACCGCAGCGCTCAGCTCCGCAGATGCTTGGGCCACACCACTCGGCGAGGTACCGATCGACCAGGCTGCAGCGCGCCGGGCCTCCCGACTTCCCGGCGTGGTGTTCGACGACCGCGCCCACGCCAATGAGCACTCGCTCGAGGTCCATGTCCCGTTCCTCCAGCGGGTATTGGGGACGGATTGGCGCATGCTCCCCGTCGTCGTCGGTGCCGCTCCCGACGAGGTGGTCGCCGACCTCATCGAAGAATTCTTCGATGAGGTCGGCAACCTCACCGTTGTCAGCACCGATCTCAGTCATTACCACTCCTACGATGAAGCGAGGTTGCTCGATGCCCACACCGTGGCCGAGATCGCAGCGCGGACAAAGGACCTGCAACCCGAACAGGCCTGCGGGGCCTATCCGGTCCGCGGCATGCTTGCCGTCGCCCGCCGGCACGATCTCGCGGTCGAGCCGGTCGACGTACGCAACTCGGGCGACACCGCTGGACCACGGGACCACGTCGTCGGCTATGCCTCCTTCGTAGTGCGATGAACGATGCCCCCAAACGACACCCATGCCCAACCACCAGGCGCCTGGCGCCAAGACCGGAACCGTCATGAGTGATCACGCCTCAACCCTCTCCGCCCCGCCCACGCCAAGCCTTACGCCGGAGGAGCAGCGCACCCTGCTCGACACGGCCGAAGAAGCGATCAGAGCGCGCCTGGAACGACGCGATCCGGATTTCGCCGCGCTCGGCAGTCTTCCCGCGCGGCTCGCCGAGCGACTCGCCTCCTTCGTGACCCTCCGTGAGGGACCACAGCTACTCGGCTGCATAGGGACGATCGAGCCGTATCGGCCGTTGATCACCGATGTCGCCGAAAACGCCCAGGCGGCAGCCTTCCACGACCCCCGGCTCCCTGCGCTCCGACCGGACCAGTTCGAATGGATGACGCTCAAGGTGTCGGTGCTCAGCCAGCTCGTTCCCATGCCGGTGCACGATCACGCCGAACTGGCCGCCGCGATCGAGCCAGGAGTTGACGGCTTGTACATCACTGCGGGCCGATACCGCGGCACATTCCTGCCATCGGTGTGGGAACAGATGCGCTCCACCCGTGAGTTCGTCGGCATGCTCTGGCAAAAAGCCGGGTTGCCGGTCGGCGTATGGCCTGCTGGTCTGCGGATCTATCGGTATCGAACGCTCGAGTTCGGCTCGGACGGACCACGTCCATCGATCAAGCCACCCGCGTAGAGCCGACCTCAGATTCCCCTCTGCAGCCACCTCGGGGCGCACGCGACAAGCTCGCGGGTAGGGGACCCTGCACGCCGTACCGAAGTGGCCCCCACTGGCGACGTAGCGGATTCGTCAGGCACTGCGGCGTGCTGCTGATGACCGCGAAGGCTCACCGGAACGCCTCCCAGCCGCCACCGCGCAGGCAGCCGTCATAGGCTGTTAGCGGCTGCGCTGCGCCCACGGTCGCGGAGCAGCTCGGATGTTGGGGCGGTGGAGGGAACGCAGGAAGGATGCAGCTCGAAGCGCAACGTCGATCCGCTGAATCGATCACCTCGGCGCAGCCGGAGACCGGCGCCGAAGATCCCCCATCGGCACCGGGCTATCAACTGTTTTCAGCACGAGCCCGCTGGCTCGGGATCACCGCGGTCGTCGCCAGTGTCCCGTTGGCTGGCTGGATCGGGACCCAGTTCGAAGGCGAGCACAACTACCTGCTCGCGTTCAACCTCGTTGGTGGGGTCTTGCTCAACGCCGCACTCGTCTTGTCCGTGGTGGCATACACCCGTGTTCCGGAACGAGACCGGCGATTCTGGAAACTGTTCGCCATCGGTGTGACAGGGATGCTGCTCGTGGGTGCGCTCAACTACCTGCGGCTCTTCGTGCAGGCGCCGCTGTGGGTTTCGATCCTGTTCGGCACCCCGATGGCGGCGGTGGTCACCTTCGCGTTCCTGTCCGCACTGCAAGAGCTGGTCCGTACCCGCTCCGATCTCGTCGTCAACCCGCTCGACCTCCTCGAATCGGCGATGCTGGTGATCGCGGTCGCTGCGTTCGCGCCCCTGCTGTGGGGGGATCGCCCGATCGACACCGACTCGTTGTGGTTCACCGTTCCGGCTGGACTCGCTGCCGTCGGGATCCTCGCCGGTGTTGCCTGGTCACTGGCGACGTTCCGCCGGGTCGTCGGTTCGTCGATGCCCGATGAACTGTTGGGTCTTTCGATCGGGATCTTCGGCGGGATCAACGCTCTGGCACAGACCGCACAAGGCCTGTCCGGCTTCACCCTCCCACCTGCGCCACTGCTCATGGCCAACGCCGCCTGCTTCGGCGTAGTTGTACTGATGCCTCTGCTTCTAGCCAACCGGACACCGCAAGCCTTCACCACACTGCCACCCCTCGAACAAACACGAACCCGACCGCTCGACACCATTGCAATCGCCCTGTTGGTGCCCCTGCTCGTGGCCACGATCAACGCGCAGCCCCGGGTTCCCTGGGCTCGCTGGTACTTCGCCGGTGTCTCCTCCGTCCTGCTGCTACTGGCAGTGGCGCGGGGGAAGCTGGCAGTCGCAGAGACCCGCCGCCTGTACGCCAGCATCGAGCGTGCCGCTGAGTCGAGGCGCCGTCTGCTTGCCGAGGTGCTCAGGGGCGCCGACAGCGACCGCCATCGCGTGGCCGCCCAGCTGCACGAACAGGCGACCTCGATGTATGTCGCGCTCACGACCGCAGCGCGCGCCGCGGACCAAGAACACGTTCATCCATCGGTTCGCCTGCTAAGCGAAGACCTAAAGGAGCAAGCTGAACGCCTCCGGGAGTTGATGGTGGCGGTGCAACCCATTGGAACCAGTACCGGCGGGCCCGCCAGCCTCGGTTCGATCGTTGCGGGGTTTCTCGAGAGTCTCTACTCGGACAGGCCGCCACCGCACCTCGACCTGCAGCTCGACCCCGACCTGGAACTCGATTTCATCACCGAGACGATCCTCATGCGGATCCTCCAGGAAGCCCTGATGAACGTGGCCAAGCACGCTCAGGCCACCAAGGTGATCGTCAAGCTCGACGTCGAATCCAACAAGCTTGCGCTCGGAATCATCGACGACGGTGTCGGGTTCGACCCGAACGCCGTCGCCGGTGAGTCCGGGCTGGCATACATGCGCGAGTTCGCCGCACACCTCGGGGGCCACGTCGCCGTCGAATCGAAGCCCGGGCGAGGCACAACAGTCCGCGCCGTGATCAGCGCCGGCCCGCCGAAACGCGACACCGAGGCACCGGCCGGGAGAGGCCGTCCGCGACTGCGACTGATCAGCGGCGGGAGAACGGACGCGACGGAAACAGCGACCGGCACGGACCCGCCGGATCACCTCGACCCGTACCCCGTCGGTATCTCGGTCACGACCGAGGCGCCAGACCCGAAGCTGCACGACGTCCACTCACGCCTCGCACGACTGAGAGCGGCTTCGACCGGGGGACGGTTCTTCTTCTTCAAGTACCACGCCTCGGAAGTGGTGGTGAAAGACGTGCTGGCGGCGAGCACGTGGGCCCTCCTCGGACTTCCCCTCGCGATCGCCGGCGGCTACCTGATGGGCATCACACCCGATTCACAACCGTGGATGTTCGCCTCGGTTGCCTTGTTCGGGGCGGTGCTCGTCAGCATGCTGCACGACCTGCGGCTGTACCGGCGTCGCGCCTGGGACCAGTTCGACCCCCGCATCGTCTTCGCGCAGCTCAGTGTCGCGTTGCTGGCAACCGGGGCTTTCGGTGTTGCTGTCGACGGCCGGCTTGCGTTGTTCGGGCCGATCCTGCTGGTGGTCTTGCTCATCGGCGCGCTCGCCGGGTCACGACCGATGGTGTTCACACTGTGGGCATTGTCCGTGTTGGTCGCCGGCGCGGTGCAGGTGATCGTTGGATCCACCGATGCGCAAGCCTTCTGGAGCCTCCTGTTCTTCGCGGTTTCGTCACTGCTGATCACAGCCATCGTGGACGTGACCACCTGGAAGGCTCGCGGCGGCTTGCAGTCGCTGGAAGCCGTCGCTGATTTCACCGCGTTCGCCTCCGGTGTTCGGGACTGGGACCGCGATGCGGCCCAGGTCCTCCAACGCATCGCGAACGCGGTCGCGGCGAAATCCGTTGTCGTCTTCGAGCGACCGTCAGGAGGCTCGGGGTACCTGCGTGAGACCGCACACTGGTGCCGCAACGGAGAACTCTCCCCGTTCCTCGAAAGCGAACTCCGTCAGCTCGCAGCGCAGGCAACCCCCGACGGAGGGTTTGAGCACCAACGTTCACACACGCACACGCATCTTTTCGCAATTGCCGCTGCGACCGGTTCGAGCGACCTCATACTCGCCGTTGAGCTCGAGCAGCTCGGTCAACGTGACGACGCCGTGCTCATCGCAGGGGTCAGCGCGCTGGCAAGTCTCGTCGAACGCACCGATCTGATCGCCAACCTCGTCGGCGAGGCCCGCACCGACCCATTGACTGGACTCGGGAACCGTCGCCAGCTCTTCGAGCATCTCGACTACGCAATCGGACGAGCGGCCCGGACCGGCGAGCCGTTCGCCATCGCGATACTTGACCTCGACCACTTCAAACAGTTCAACGACGAACACGGGCATGCGGAAGGCGATCGTGCCTTGCGCGCCTTCGCCACAGGCCTACGCCGGCGCCTACGCCGCCAGGACGTTGCCACGCGTTACGGCGGTGAGGAGTTCTGCCTCCTCCTGCCCGACACCACGCTCGAGTGCGCTGGGACCTTGCTCGACGACCTCCGTGCCCTGATCCAGCCCCTTCAGGGCACCTCGTTGACCTTCTCCGCCGGTGTTGCCCAATACACACCGGGCGAAACCGCTGACCAACTGATACGGCGAGCCGATGCCGCGCTCTACGGTGCAAAAGAAGCCGGGAGGAACCGAACAGTTCTTGCCGGGCCGTGATGGGCGAGCAGAGTCCGGCCTCGGGCGGTGGTGCACAGCAGGTGAGCCGACAGGTGCCGGTGACCGAGCCCGGCGCCACCCACGACCGCCTCAACGGCGCCGGAGGGCGCGGTAATGGCGGATGAGCGCGTTCGTCGAGGAATCGTGCGTGAGCTCAGCCTCGTGGTCAGTGGTCAATTCACCCACGATGCGTTGCGCCAGCTGCTTGCCCAGCTCGACGCCCCACTGGTCGAAACTATTGATGCCCCAGACGGCTCCCTGGGTGAAGACCTTGTGCTCGTAGAGGGCGATAAGTTGGCCGAGCGTGTGGGGTGTGAGCTCCGAGACCAGGATGGTGTTGGTCGGCTGGTTTCCGCGAAACGTCCGGTGCGGCACGAGCTCCGGATCCACACCATCAGCCGCGACTTCGTCGGCGGTTTTGCCGAACGCCAACGCCTCGGTCTGCGCGAAGAAGTTCGCCATCAACAGATCGTGGTGGGCGCCGACGACGTGGTTTGGCCGGCACGAGCCGATGAAGTCGCACGGGATCAGCCTCGTACCCTGGTGGAGGAGCTGGAAGAAGGCGTGCTGGCCGTTGGTTCCCGGCTGTCCCCAGATCACCGGGCCGGTCTGCCAGCTGACCGTACGCCCCTGACGATCTGTGGACTTGCCGTTGCTCTCCATCTCCAGTTGTTGGAGATAGGCGGTGAAGCGAGCGAGTTGGTGTGCATACGGGAGAATGGCGACGGTCTCTGCACCGAAGAAGTTCGTGTACCAGATCCCGATCAAACCGAGCAGCATCGGCATGTTCTGTTCGATCGGTGCGGTGCGGAAGTGGTCGTCCATCACCCGGAACCCTGCAAGGAACTCACCAAATCGCTCAGGTCCGATAGCGATCATAAGAGACAACCCGATGGCCGAATCGAGAGAGAATCGCCCGCCAACCCAGTCCCAGAACTCGAACATATTGACAGTGTCGATGCCAAACGCCGCGACCGCCTCGGCGTTGGTCGACACAGCGACGAAGTGTTTCGCGATTGCCGCCTCGTCACCCCCGAGCCCAGCGAGGAGCNATTGACGAGCGGTGTGGGCGTTGGTCATGGTCTCGAGGGTCGTGAACGTTTTTGAGGAGATGATGAACAACGTCTCGGCTGGGTTGAGGTCTCGGGTCGCCTCGTAGAAATCCATACCGTCGACGTTGGACACGAATCGGAACGTCATCAACCGATCGCTGAAATACCGCAAAGCCTCGTACGCCATAGCCGGACCGAGGTCGCTACCCCCGATGCCGATATTGATGACGTGACGGATCCGCTGACCGGTGTGCCCAGTCCATGCACCGGTTCGGACCCGGTTGGCGAATTCCTTCATTCGCTCGAGCACAGCGTGGACAGGTGGCACCACATCGACACCGTCGACACGGATGTGCTCCGACGTTGGTGCGCGCAGGGCCACGTGGAGTACCGGGCGGTGTTCGGTGAGATTGATCCTGTCGCCGCCGAACATCGCGTCGCGAAGCGCTTCGACCCGAGCCCGGCGAGCGAGCGCCGCCAGCAACGTTACCGTCTCAGCGGTGAGCCGGTTCTTCGAGTAATCGAGATACAGATCGCCCACTTCGAGGTGCATGACCTCGCCCCGGCGGGGATCCGCGGCGAACAGCTCACGCAGGTGTGCCTCTCGCAGCCGCGTGTTGTGCTGCGCAAGCGCCGCCCATTCTTGCGTTTGGTCGATCGCTGGGCGCATATCGCTTCCCTGCACTGCTCAAGTCCCTCCGATGTGCTCCGCCCGGCAGAAACTGCCGTGGGCCACTGCGTTCGGCGTCGTTAGGTCCGTTCGACAGCACCTCCGCCCCCGAGCCCGGGCGCCCCGAGATCGCCAGCACTCAGGATGACAGTGCACTCAGCTCGACGGGACTCGATGCGCACACCTGCGCGCTGGGTCACTCTGGCTGGCATGATCCTCACGTCTTCTCGTTGTGCCCACCGAACTGCTTGCGCATCGCAGACAAGACCTTCCCAGCGAAGTCGGCCTCGCCGCGGGATGCAAACCGCTGGTACAACGCAGCCGTCAGCACCGGGGTTGGTGTCCCGACGTCGATCGCCGCCGTCGATGTCCACCGCCCTTCCCCGCTGTCGGACACACGACCGCTGAACTGATCGAGGTTCGGGTCCTCGTGGAGCGCGTTGGCGGTCAGATCGAGCAACCAGGACGCGATGACACTTCCCCGCCGCCAGAGCTCGGCGATCTCAGGCAGGTCGAATTCGTACTGGTAGTACTGGGGCTCCCGCATCGGCGCCGTCTCCGCATCGAGCTCACGCGGGTGCAAACCCACATCTGCGTGGCGCAACAGGTTGAGCCCCTCCGCGTACGCCGCCATGAGCCCGTATTCGATGCCGTTGTGGACCATCTTCACGAAATGACCGGCCCCGGGCGGGCCACAATGCAAGTAGCCCAACTCTGCGGTCGACGGATCACCGGTCCTGCCCGGCGTGCGGGGCGCGCCCGCTAGGCCAGGCGCAAGCGTGGCAAAGACCGGCTCGAGATACGCCACCGGCGCTTGGTCGCCTCCGATCATGAGGCAATACCCCCGCTCGAGACCCCACACTCCACCTGACGTGCCGACATCGACATAGTGAATGCCACGCTCTGCGAGTTGGCCGGCTCGTTCAATGTCGTCGCGGTAGTAACTGTTGCCCCCGTCGATGATGATGTCACCCGACCCCATCAAGCTGGCGAGTTCGGTCACCGTCGCTCCTACGACTGCGGCTGGCACCATCATCCACGCAACCTTCGGTGTCTCGAGTGCGGCTACGAGGTCCTCGAGAGACCCAGCGCCCGTTATCGCGCCGTGCTCGGCTGCAAGCGCACGGGTGGTCGCCGCATTCACGTCATAGACGACACAGCTATGACCACCTCGGACAAGGCGCCGCACGAGATTGGCGCCCATCCGTCCGAGCCCGATCATTCCGAGTTGCATCTGACGTCCCTTTCCAGCCTTGATGCAGCCGCACGACTCCTCAGCTCGCACACGCAGCGATGTCCGGGTTCGCATCATTGCGCAGAACGCACCGGGCTGCCGAAGTTGCTCACGCCAGACCCAGCGTCCGACGACGTCAAGACCTACCTGAGAGCACCAAACCGTCAGCGTCAAAGCCGAACGTGCGCGATTGCGACGTGTGCCCACCCCAAATCACGGCACCAACTCGGTTGCACCTGAACACGCACTCGATCATCAAAGCTGATGCGTGGATAGGGAACAACGAATCACGGCAACAACTCGGTCGCACCTGAACATGCACGGTTCGGCAACGGGAGGAGGGACCGATCGCGTCAGCCCATCAACCTTCACCCTCGCACCCGAGAGCCGGCGGCCCCAACCATGACATACTCGCCAGCCGATGGATGTGGAGTTCTCCGCCGAACAGGAAGCACTACGGGCCAGCGTTCGGCGGTTCCTCTCCGAGCGAGCTGGGATCACCTATGTGCGTTCCCTCTGGGATGATCCGGTCGGCACGACGGCCGAGGTGTGGGACGGTCTCGTCAAGCTCGGCCTCACCGGTCTTTTGGTGCCGGTTCGTCACGGCGGCACAGGCGCAGGCATGGTCGAGGCAGGCGTCGTGCTCGAGGAGATGGGGCGCCTGGTCCACCCTGGGCCCTACCTCGCCACAGCCATCAGCGCAGCTGGGCTGCTCGCGGAGCTCGATCGCGAAGCCGCCTCGCCACCCGCACGAGCAAACGTCGACACCACAAGCGTCGCTGAGCTGCTCAGCTCGATCTGCTCAGGCTCGGCCGTCGCCGTCGCGCTGCACGAACCTGGGCAGCGTTCCGAGTGGCGGATGCCGGCAACCTCGTTCTCGCCGTCCACCACGGCAGGAATCGTCCGGGTTTCGGGCAGGAAACTCTGGGTGATGAATGGGATCGGGGCGAACACCTTGCTGGTCTCTGGCCACGACGAGCACGACGAGCTGTGCCTAGCCGCCGTTGACCCGGCCGCGAGCGGCGTGAACATCGAGCGGCAGCCGACGGTCGACGGGACTCGCCAGTTCGCCGAGGTGACCTTCACCGCAGCGAACGGCAGACTCGTCGCGAAAGGAGATGCAGCGGAGCACGCAGTTGGTTGCATGGTTGATCTCACCGCGATCGCGTTGGCGGTCGACGGGGTGGGCGCGGCCGAGCAGGTACTCGGCCTGGCGGTCGAGTACGCCAAACAGCGTCACCAGTTCGGTGTGCCCATCGGGTCGTTCCAAGCGATCCAGCACCTGTGCGCCGACATGCTCCGCGATCTCGAAATGGGACGTGCAGCTACCTACTACGGACTGTGGGCCTGTGATGCGGCAACACGCGGTGCGATCACGGTTGCCGAACGTCACCGAGCGGCCACGATGGCCAAGGCATTCACCTCAGACGCATTTGAGCGCGTCGGTGCATCGGCCATTCAGGTGTTCGGCGGGATCGGGTTCACCTGGGACCACGACGCGCACCTTTACTACAAGCGATTCCTTACCTTGCAACATGCATTTGGTGGGACACGAGAGCACCTCGAAGAACTGGCCCGGCTCGTCGTGGACTGAGGGTCCGTTGACTGGAGCTCCCACGCTGATGGGTGCGCCCGGTCGCTTCGGTGGCCACGTAGGCCAACGGCAGCCTCAGCAGCGCCAACGCTGTGACTGGCGCTGCTGCGTGCGCTAGGTCGCTTTGGTGGCAACGCCGGTGTACATGAAGTTCATGACCTTCGGCCGACCGATGGTGAAGGTCGTGTATCGCTCGAACCCGAAGCCGGCATCCCGCACGATCTTCTCGATGTCTCGGTCCAGGTGGCAACCACCCGCGATCTTGCGCTGGATCGGTGTGAGCCGGTGCTGCCAGCGGGCGACCTTCGGATCCGTCGACAAACCGTGCTCGAGGAAGAAGAACCGGCCACCCGGTTTCAGGACGCGCTTGACTTCCGCCAACGCCGCGTCCACATCGGGGATCGTGCACAAGGTCCAAGTCGACAGCACACAATCGGCGATCCGGTCGTCGATCGGGATGGACTGGCCGTCGAGACCGACGAAGGTGACCTCGACCGAGGAGGCAGCAATCCGCCGTTGGGCAAGCTCACGGGCACGTGCTGAGGGCTCGACCGCGAGGACCCGATCCACTTCCGCTGGATACAGCGGCACGTTCGGGCCCGAACCGAACCCCAGCTCGACGACCGTTCCAGACAAGCCAGCCAGTGATGGACGCCGAACCTGCTGCATCCGCCGGTTACCGAGCACGACGTCGATGACCCGGGGCAACACCCGCTCTTCGTAGAAGCCCATCCAACCGAGCATATGAGCCTTTGCGTGCCGCGACAGTCAGCCAACCCCAACTGACCGAAGCCATTCCGGCCCGCGCCCTCTACTCCTACCGATCCCAGGTGGTGGGAGGCGCCTCGCCATCTGGGACGCTGAGACCGTGCAGAGAGTCAAAGCAACGTCGTTCAGGCGAAATCCCTGGCGAAATCCCCGGCGAGCTCAGGCGAAGTACCCGACGATGTCGGCGAAGAAGTGAATGGTGGCACCGTTCTTGTGCAGCAAGATGAGGTCGGCGGTCCCCGATCTTGGGGAACAGGCGCCGCCGGCAACCCTCCTGATCGGGCTACCGACGGCGGGTGAGCAGCAGTGCGCCCGCGAGCGGGCCGCCACCAGCACCCACGACCGCAACCTCAGGGTCACCGCCGCGCCGCACGACCTGTCGTTCCCCGGCCCGGCCCCACAGCTGCTCACATGCTTCGTGGAGAAAGCCGTAGCCATGGAGCCGACCCGCCGACAGCTGCCCACCATGCGTGTTGAGCGGGATCTCGCCGTCTAGCGCAATCCGAGTGCCGCCCTCGATGAACGGCCCCCCTTCCCCGTGGCCACAGAAGCCGAGCGCTTCGAGCCAGCACAATGTGATGAAACTGAAACCGTCGTAGAGCTCGGCGACGTCGACATCGCTCGGACGCAGATCCGTGCGATTCCACAGCATCGCCGCTGCATCCCGCATCGCCATCGTGGTGAGGTCATCCCACTGGTCCCACGACGGGCGGCCATGGATCGCACAGCCCACCGCTTCCACCGCTGCAACCGGATGGTCGACTGCCTCAGCGTGCTCGGCCCGGGAAACGATCACTGCAGTGCTGCCATCCGCAGGCACGTCACAGTCATACAAACACAACGGCGTGGAGATCATCCGGACATTGAGGTAATCGTCGAGCGTCATCGGGTCGCGGTAGATCGCCTTCGGATTGCGTTGTGCATTTCGCCGAGCGTTCAGTGCGATCTGCGCAAGTTGTTCACGGGTGGTGCCGAACTCGTGGAAATGGCGAGCAGCCATCATCGCAATCCAGATCGCGGCCGACGGCGCAGCAAACGGCAGCGTCCACTGCATGAACCCGGACGCTCGATAGGTGCCGCCAAAACCACCGCCCATCGTGACGGCAGCCCGATTCTTGTCCCCTTGCGCTGATGCCTCCCAGACGGTGCGGAAGCACAGCACGTGGTTGCACAGTCCGGTCGCGACAGCAGCGATCGCGGTGATGACCGAACCGAGCTGGCCCGGTGACTCGAGCCCGCCCGCATACCAGTTGAGGTTCAACCGGAGAGCGTCCTGCACCTCGACCACACCGACACCACTGAAACCCGGTGGTGTGTCCTGGTTCCCGGGGTACGTGGCGATGCCGTCGATTTCGGCCGTCGTGAGGCCCGCGTCCTCGATAGCGGCCAGAGCCGCTTCGACGGTCAGGTCAAGGGGCTCACGGTACAGCCGCCGCCCCGTCTGGGACTGACCCACCCCGGAGATGATCGCTTTGCGCTCGCCTCGGGCCGGATTCATCGACGCGAACGGTCCGCCTCGGTCCTCGCTCATCTCAGTTGGCTCCCGTGCCCCGTTGCGCCGCTATCCGTCGTCCGGTCCGGTTCGAAGAGCGGCAACCAGACCTCATAACCGTTGTCGTCATAGTGTTCGAAGCGAACCCGCACCGGCATGCCGATAACGACCTCCTCGGGGTCGCAGCCAACAATGTTGGTCGTGAGCCGCAGTCCTTCCTGTTCAGGCAACTCCACGATCGCCACGACATACGGGGGATCAAAAGTCGGGATCCACGGTTGGTAGTTGACGGTGAAGGTGTGGACGACCGCTCGGCCCGAGACCGCGTCGGGAACGACGTTGCGGCTCCAACACTTCGGGCAGACCGGCGATGGCGGATGCAACCAGTAGCCACAATCCCCGCACCGGAGGAACGTCAACCTGCCTTCGCGCCCACCCCGCCAGAAATGCTCATTCTCTGGCGTGACCCGGGGCAAGACCCGGAAAGGCTTGGCATCGCTGTCGGCCCTGATTCCTGAGCTTGTGTCGTCGGCTCTCGACATTGCGGAGTGGTCCGACGGCTTGGCGTCTGTGCCAGTCATGCGTCGCGCTCTTCCTGTTCCTCCAACTCCTCCTCGAGCGTGCGGCGACCGGTGTCGTAGCCCTGCCGCGCTGCCGGGAGCGCCTCAGCCGTGGGAAGGAGGCCGAAGCTCGGTTGGGTCAACACGATGGCCGCGACGATCTCATGCCAGGACGCACCCACTTCGGCAGCGAGCTGCGCGTGGCGAGCGATGCCGCCGCTGTTGCGGGCCAGGACCGCGACCGCCAACCTGATCAGCTCGTGTGTCTTCCGGTCGAGCACATCGAGCGAGTCGATCTGCGCGAGATAGGCGGACTGTGCCTCATGCAACGCAGGAAAAACCTCATGTAGCGGACCCTCGTAGGAAAAGCTCCACTCCTGCTCGCTCATCGCTGTCCTTCCGTGGTCGTGGCATCGCCCATCGTCGTTCCGCACGCAAAACCAGGACTCATACGACCGAACCGATCATTGCCGGTCGTACTCGGTTTCGCCCGCTGCGACATCCGGACGCCAAAACCTACAACCAGTGTCGATGACCGAGAGCCAAGGAGTTCTACCCCTCTGTGCATGCGAAGCCGAAGACACGTTCTGCAATCCATCCGAACTTCACCCAGTGCCCCAGCAGCGAAAGGATTCGCATTCACGTTTCAGGATCCTTCGGGAGGCCGAGCAAGCGCTCGGCGATGATGTTTCGCTGCACGTCGCTCGTTCCGCCAGCGATCGACAGCGCCCGATTGCCGAGAAAGCCAGCGATCCACACCGCGGCTTCGTTCATGTTGCACGCCGCGTCAGCGCCTAGCAATGAAAGACCGACTTCCTGCACCCGCTGCTCGTACTCGGTGGCGAGAAGCTTGCGCACGCTCGACTCCGCGCCAGGCGCGGCACCAGCAAGCGCACGTGCTGTCATCCGCAGCCCCATCGCCGCAACGGCCTGCCCTTCGGCGACGAGTGCACCGACCTCATCGAGTACGACGGGGTCGGTCTGGCGTCCTCGTTCGGTGACCAGTCGGAAGACGGCTTCCGCTCCTGGTCCGAACGACGAGCCCGATCCCATCGAGACTCGTTCGTTGGCCAACGTCGTGCGCGCTGCTTCCCAACCGCGGTTCAGCTCACCGACCACACACTCATCGGGCACGAACACATCATCGAAGAACACTTCGTTGAACAGCTCGGCGCCGGTGAGCTCACGCAACGGCCGGACCTCGATGCCAGGCCAGGACATGTCGACCACGAACGCGGTGATGCCGTCGTGCTTCGGCGCGGTTGGATCGGTGCGGGCCAGCAGCAGCCCCCAGTTGGCCACGTGCGCGAGGGTGGTCCACACCTTCTGGCCGGTGATCCGCCAACCGCCTTGAGGTTCGTCGCGCACCGCACGCGTTGTGAGCGAAGCGAGATCACTGCCTGCGCCGGGCTCACTGAAGAGCTGGCACCACGTGATCTCGCCGCGCAGGGTCGGTGGGATCCAGCGCTCCTGTTGGGCTCGGGTGCCGTGGGCGATGATCGTGGGCAACACCCAGGCCCCGACCTGCAGATGCGGTCGGCGAATACGGGCAGCCGCGAGTTCTTCGTCGATCACGAGTTGTTCGACCGGCCCTGCGTTGCGACCCCATGGCGACGGCCAATGGGGCACCAGATAACCCGATTCGGCCAACAGGCGATTCCACTCGGATTTCGGGTGGGTCCGAAGCTCGTCGATGAACGCGCGAACCTCCGCTCGGCGGTCCTCAGCCTCGGCCGGGAGATCCACCCGGAGGTGACGACGAGTGCCGCCGAGGACGAGGCGAGCTGCGGTCGCTCGGGCTTCGTGCGGACCTCCGAGGAGTTGGCGCATCGCCAGCGCGCGCTTCAAGTAGAGATGAGCGTCGTGCTCCCAGGTGTAGCCGATCCCTCCGAGAACTTGGATGCAGTCCTTGGCGGTCGTGAAGAACGCGTCCGGCGCGATCGCTCCGGCGACCGAAGCGGCCAGCACGACCTCAGGCAACACAAGCGCGCCGGTCGACGCATCGTCGGCAGTGGCCACGCCGAGCGAGCCGAACGCCGTGGCCGGAAGGGCCAGTCGACCTGCACCAGTCGACACACCTTCGCCAGCATCCGCGCGTTCGCTGTTCAACCGGTCGGCCAACGCATCCAAGGCACGAGCAGCATCCCAGGCAGCAGCCCGAGCGAGTTCGGTACGCAACAGCATGTCGGCACAGCGGTGCTTCACTGCTTGGAACTGGCCGATCGGCCGGCCAAACTGCACTCGTTCGCAGGCATAGGAGGCTGCCGTCTCCACACACCAGCTCGACCCGCCAACCGCTTCGGCACTGGCGAGCGTGGTCACGACGGCGGCGATGACCTCATCGGCATCCCTGAGGCAACGGGTCAGCGCCACCTCGGCGGCATCGACCTCGAGCCAACCCACGCGGCGGGTCTGGTCGGTGCTCGGCTCGACGTGTATGCGCACGCCGGGCTGCGAACGCTCAAGCACCGCCCACCACCGGTGCCCGCGTTGATGGTCGACTGCCGGAGCGAGGACCACGTCGGCGACCGCAACACCAAGCACAGGGCCGGCTCGTCCCGAAAGTCGGAGGCGGTCGTGCGCACCGGATCCACCGTGGCTGGAATCGCCGCCGCGCCCGATCGCTTCGGCATCAAGTACACGCTCGCACTGCCTTCCAGTGCAGAGTGCCGCTAGGCATTCGCCGTTGGCGAGCCGGGGGAGGAACTCCGCCCGCAAGACCGAGGTGCCCGCAAGGGCGAGGACCCCTGCGACCATCGCCGTCGGCAGGAACGGGCCGGGTGTACAGGCTCGCCCGAGCTCCTCGACCACCACGGCCAACTCCGCGAATCCGAACCCCTCACCACCGTGAACCTCAGGAACGTGAAGCCCGAGCCATCGCTGTGCGACTAGGTCGCTCCAGAACTCGGGGAGCTCTTCACACTCTGCGTCGAGCATCGCCTTGGTGGCTCTCTGGTCGACCCGCGACGCCACCCACCGGCGCACGGTTTCGCTCAGCGCGCGATGTTCGTCGGAGATGCCGATGGTGGTTGCGCTCGGAGTGGGTGTGGTCATCCGAGTGGTCCTCGTCTCGTGCTTCATCATCGTCATCGCGGCCGTGACCACTGGTTGCAGGGTACGCCGAGAAACATGACAATCGTGTCATAGAACTGCCCGGAAACCGGAACCGCGCGCTGGGTGACCTGCTGAGCGGTCTAACCGAGGAGAACGCAGCAATGGCCGTGATCGATGCTGACGCCCACGTGAACGAAGACGCGCTTAGCTGGGCCGATCTCGAGATCCTCCATCCAGGTTGGCTGAGCGCGGGGCTCTCGGGCGGCAAATGGGTCGCCCAGATCGAGGGCAAGCTCTTCCCCGTCCAGGAGGGCCCGGGCTGCGGCGTGCCGATCGATCGCTCCGTGAACGAAGCAGCCAAAGCCGGGGCCGCGGACCTCGATCAGCGCCTCCGGGACATGGACGCCGAAGGCATCGACGTGCAAGTGCTGTTCGGTGGGCTCTCGATCGGAGTGACGACGTTCGAGGATCCCGGGTTCGCACGCGACTTCGCACAGGCGTACAACGACTGGCTTCTGTCGAAGGTCTGTTCCCACGCACCGGAACGACTGAAAGGGGTCGCCGTGGTTCCCCTCCAGCATCTCGATACAGCACTCCTCGAGCTGGAGCGCGCCGCGTCACTAGGTGCGGTGGCGGTGACGATCCCGCCGGTGCTCGGCGAGCGGAACCTCGACGACGAGTCGCTGCTGCCGTTCTTCGAGGCGGCCGCAGGCCTCGGTCTTGCGGTCACGATCCATAGCGCGCCAGGTATGAACGTGCCGCTGCCCGCGGCTGGGCGCTTCTCGAACTACGCCCAGGTGCACTGCCTGAGCTTCCCTGTCGACCAGATGGTGGCCTTCACGGCGCTGGCGATGGGCGGAGTGCTCGACCGCTTCCCCGCACTACGGGTTGGCTTCATGGAATCGGGGATCGGGTGGGTTCCGTATTTCGTCCACCGGATGCACGAACACCACGAGAAGCTGGGATCGATGTTGCCAGCCATGGAAACCGATCCCCGCGAGATCATCGAACGGGGGCAATGCTTCTTCTCGTTCGAAGCGGAGGAACCGCTGCTCGAGGTTTGTGTCGAACAACTCGGCACCAGCCCGTGGATGTTCGCCTCCGATTATCCGCACTGGGACAGCGACTTCCCAGGCACCGTCGAGGAATGCCGCAGCAAGTGCGCGGCAGCCGGGTTCGGGGACACCACGACTTCGGCACTGCTCGGGGAGAACGCCAAGCGGCTCTACCGGTTGTAGCGGAGCCAGCCGCGCTCTCGCGGCGAACCGCTGCGGCGTCGCGTTCGCATACGCCCTCCCCGCCACGACTAAGTGACCCACCAGCGCCCCAGCTGCGACCGCAGCGGCCGTGACGATTCGACACTGCGACACGGAACGCTCGACAATGCGGCATGACCGATCCCCAGGTCGTGCTCGAGCAACGCTTCTCCGACGCCATCGTTGCGCTCGGACCTGACGCCGCGGGCGCCGACCCGGTCGTACGCCCAAGCCAACGAGCTGACTATCAAGTCAACGGCGCCATGGCGCTTGGGAAGCGTCTTGGTCGCAGCCCACGCGAGGTTGCCGACGCGCTCGTTGCCACCGCGGACCTCGAAGGCATTGCAGCACGGGTCGAGGTGGCGGGTCCCGGCTTCATCAACATCGACCTCTCCGACGAGTTCCTCGTCCGATGCCTGAGCGATGTCCGGCTCCCCATGCGCGGCGTACGCCAGCTCAAGGCTCCCGAAACGGTGGTCATCGACTACTCAGCGCCGAACGTCGCCAAGGAGATGCATGTCGGCCACCTGCGTTCGACGGTGATCGGTGACGCAATCGCTCGGATCCTCGAGTTCGTCGGCGACGCCGTGATCCGGCACAACCACCTCGGCGACTGGGGCACGCCATTCGGCATGCTCATCGAGCACCTAGTGGACCTGGGCGAACAGGAAGCAGCCGCTGAACTCTCGGTCGGCGATCTCAACACCTTCTACCAGGACGCACGCAAGAAGTTCGACGCAGATCCCAGCTTCGCCGAACGAGCACGCCAGCGGGTCGTGAAGTTGCAGGCCGGTGATCCGGACACCTTGGCGAAATGGCGACTGCTGGTTGAACAGTCCGAGGCGTACTTCTCGAACATCTACGAGCGACTCGGCGTCACCCTCACCGACGACGACTACAAGGGTGAGAGCACCTACAACGACGAACTTCCCTCGATCGTCGACGAGCTGAGGGCCAAGGGCCTCTTGGTCGAGGATCAAGGCGCCCTCTGTGTGTTCCCTCCCGGTTTTGAGGGCCGCGACGGCGAACCGTTACCGGTGATCGTGCAGAAATCCGACGGTGGCTTCGGCTACGCAGCGACCGATCTGGCCGCTATACGCCATCGGATCGTCGAGCTCGGCGCGACATGGGCGATCTACGTCGTTGGCGCTCCTCAAGCCGAGCATTTGGCGATGGTGTTCGAGGTTGCTCGGATGGCGGGTTGGCTCGTGCCACCAGCCCGAGCCGAACACGTGGCATTCGGTTCGGTCCTCGGGAGCGACGGCAAGATTTTCCGCACCCGCTCCGGCGAGAGCATCAAGCTCGCTGACCTGCTCGACGAGGCCGAAGCCCGCGCTCTGGAGGTCGTCCGTGAAAAGAGTCCCGAACTCTCCGAGGAGGAGCACCGTTCGATCGCCCGTGCGGTGGGGATCGGAGCGATCAAGTACGCCGACCTCTCCAGTGACCGGGTGAACGACTACGTCTTTGACTGGGACCGGATGCTGTCGTTTTCCGGCAACACCGCGCCCTATCTGCAAGGTGCGCACGCCCGCGTCCGCTCGATCTTCCGCAAAGCCGGGCTGAATGAGCCAGCTGAGACCGACCCGGTTCAAGTGATCATCGCTCATCCAGCAGAGCGGGCCCTGGTGCGCCAATTGCTCATGTTCGATGGTGCCGTTCAGGCGGTGCTCGACTCGCTCAAACCGCACCGACTGTGCACCTACCTGTTCGAGCTGGCACAAGGGTTTGCGACTTTCTACGAGGAGTGCCCGGTGCTACGAGCCGAGACCGAGGAGTTGCGCAGCTCTCGTCTCGACCTATGCGATCTCACCGCCCGAGTAATGAAGACAGGCCTCGATCTCCTCGGGATCCCCGCCCCCGACCGGATCTGACCGACCCCTTGACCTCTGACGGGTACATTTTCTCCCGGTGAACGCAGGCCTCGATCTCCTCGGCATCCCCGCCCCCGACCGGATCTGACCGACCCCTTGACCCCTGACGGGTGCCTTTCTCCCCGTATTGAATGGTGTTACGCACCCGTCAGGTTGGAGGATTCATGGTGGAGCTGGATGGCGCGTACGACGAGTTCGGGTTGTTGCATCAGAACGCGGCTGAATACGGGTTGGCGTTCGATCCCGACGATCCGCCCGCCGTCAGACGTGCGTTCGTCGCCGCACCGAGTGGGCACCGACTCAGTGCCATCGTCTGGGGCGATGAGCCAGCGGAAATCGTGTTCCTCCACGGCGGTGCGCAAAACGCCCACACGTGGGACACCGTTATTCTCGCCCTGGGCCGGCCCGCAGTCGCCATCGACCTGCCCGGCCACGGCCACAGCGACTGGCGTGCCGACAAGCGCTACCACCCCGACGGCATCGCCGACGACGTCGCACACACCATCGAAACGCTGGCGCCGCAGGCGCACACCCTTGTCGGCATGTCCCTCGGAGGACTCACCGCGGTCGCTGCCCTCTCGCGCCGTCCTCATCTGGCGGATCGGATTGCGGTCATCGACGTGACTCCCGCTGTGAACCGGGAGAAGGCGTCTGTGGTCACTAATTTCATCGCCGGACCCGAAGTGTTCGCGTCTTTCGACGAGATCTTGGAGCGCACGATCCGCTTCAACCCGACCCGCAGTGTGTCGTCGCTGCGCCGAGGGGTTCTCCATAACGCTCGGCGGCGTGAGGACGGCACCTGGGTGTGGCGCTACGACCGTTTCATGCCCGACCAGGCCGAGAATCTAGACACCCGCTTCGAGCCTCTCTGGGAAGCCTTTGCGGCACTCAACCACCCGATGCTCTTCCTGAAGGGTGGGGCTTCACCAGTCGTCGACGAGGCTGATCTCGTCGAACTCCGGCGACGCAAACCCGACGTTGTCATCGAAGTCGTCGATGGCGCCGGACACTCGATCCAAGGCGACCAGCCAGTCGAGCTCGCCGAACGTCTCGCCCGCTTTATGAACTGAGACTGCGTCCACGAGCCTTCTCCAACCGCATGCCGACGCCAAATCCTCGGCCTAGCTCGGCACTCAGTCGGCACTCAGTCTGCCCAGCTCGGCACTCAGCTCTACTCGTCGCCGGCTCCGTCCTGGGTACCGATCTCTACTTCAGCGCCCGGCACACCGGGCTGGACCGGCCCAAGCGGCACCCCGCCGTCTTGAGGGACGAACGTGGTCGGCGGACCACCGACCGACAGGTCCACACCCGCTCGGCACTTCTGCAGGCCAAGTCGTTGGGCTTGATCCACCGCCTGCTGGGTCAGCCTCACGAGCTCTCCCGTCTGCACTTCGGCATCCGGTGAGGCTTGTTCAGTTGCTGACACGAGCAGGTCGAGCGCTCGATTTCGTTCGTCGAGCGTCCCCAGGTAATCGCGCACCTCTTGACGACGCTCAGTTGGCTTCTCGAGGTCGCGGAGGTCGCTCGCTTCCTTCTTGGACAGCTCTGAACTCAAACGCAAGATGTCGAGCATTGACCGTGGGAAGACAACCGGACGGACGAGCTCGGCTTCGTCCTGCGAGCGAGCACAGACTGCGTCTGCCTTGGCGACCCACTGGGACAACGGTCGGTTCTGAGCGCTACAGGCACCGAGGAGAGTGACGAGCACCGTGGCGCAGGCCATGATCAGAACAGCGCCACGACCAAACCGCAGGTGGCTCGGTCCGCATTCCACGGCAGAAGCAGAAGATTTGCGACGACCGAATTCACCTCCGTGTCGGTGAGAGCGCATCGCGTCCAACCATGGGCACATCGCCCGGGGAGGGTAGCGTCACCCGCTCCAACCACGGAAGAACGACCCGCCACGCCACACCGGAAACGCCACCCACCGCCCTCAGCCGCTCAGCAGACGAAACCGCTCGTAGCGCTCGGCTGCGGCCGTTTGCCAATCCCCGTCTGGCTCGACAGTGCGAGCAGTCGCCGCCCACCGACTCGCGCCGGAAGCGTCCGGCTCCAAACCAGCAACCAACCGGGCCAAGTACGCGGCGCCGTAGGCACCCCCTTCCGGAACCGCGACCACGTCCACTGGCAGCCCTGTGCAATCGGCGAGGGCCTGGACCCACGGCTCAATCCGGACACCGCCGCCAGTCGCCACGATTCGACGCGCCCGCACCCCGGCCAGGTCGAGGTGGTGGCGCACCACGAAACCCGAGGCCTCGAATGCCGCGCGGCGCACGTGTGCTGGGCCCATCGTGAGATCGAGATCGTGGAGGACCGCCCGGCGGTTCGGGTCGTGCAGCGGCGTGCGCTCCCCCCGCACATAGGGCTCCCAAACGGGGATGCGGTATGGGTCCTG
>JANZZE010000041.1 GCA_026419545.1 Acidimicrobiales bacterium | reverse complement strand
CATCCGGTACCGTCACCAGCGTGCGCAATTGGCGGACCTCCTTCTCGACTCGCGATGCCGCGCAGCTCGCCGCAGGTCCGATACAACCGTCACCTCCGTCCAACGCCCGACCCCTCGGGTTCCTTCCTCCCCTCTATACGGGGAGAAAAGAACCCGACAGCGTGGGGCTGGGGGTGGAGGGAACCGTGAGCAACAGTGCGGATGCACACGGGTCGTCATCGTTCACGGTTGCTCGCGGGCGTGATCGTCGTGATCGTGCTGTCGTCCTGTTCGTGCTGGCTGTTGCCATCGTGCTCGCGGCTGCGTGCGGAGGCGCCAAGCCGTCGGACTCTGCCAACCAGAGCCGATCCGTCCTGCTCGAGATCCGCCTGGGCGGACGGGGGACAACCATGCGGTCCGGGCCCGATGCCTTCAGCTTCTCGGCTCGCAATCTGGCAATCTACGAGTCCACGACCTTCGCGGCGGGAAAGCCGTTTTTCAATGAGGAATTCGTACCGACCGGGACTCCGAGCACGCCCGTGAGCCGAAGTGGCCTCGGCCCATTCTTCGCGGCTCGGTCGTGTCTGGGGTGCCATACCGGTCACGGTGCAGGAGCCGGGCCCGACCAACCAGGGCGCCTTCCGCCGGGGATGGTTGTTCGGCTAACCCTCCCGCGTCCCGACGGCACGAACTCAGCGGATCCGGTGTATGGCCAGCAACTCCAGGACTTAGCGCTCCCCGGTGTGTCGCCCGAGGGCTATGTCGAGGTCACCTTCGAGGAGACCGAGGTTGTGCTAGCCGACGGGGAACAGGTCGTGTTGCAATCACCGCGGTACACGGTCAAGGGGCTCGCGTATGGTCCGCTCGCCGAGGGGACCGTCGTGTCTGTCCGGGTGGCGCCGCCGGTCATCGGGCTCGGCCTCCTCGAAGCGATCACCGAGGCCGATCTCGCAGCGCGTGCTGATCCTGACGACCTGAATGGGGATGGGATCAGCGGTCGGTTGAACGAGGTCGACGACATCGGGCGGGGTCGCCGCACGGTGGGCCGATTCGGTTGGAAGGCGGGCCAACCGAGCGTCGAGCAACAGACCGCGGCAGCACTCCACAACGATCTCGGCGTGACCTCCCCGCTGTTCCCGTCCCCCGACTGCACCGCGGCTGAGTTGGCGTGCTCAGAATGGGAACCTGTGGCCGGTGGTCCGACACCTGGAAGCGTCGGAGCAGACGGCGAGCCCATCACCGAGGTCGATCGGAAAGCGATGTACGAGCTGACCTTCTACACCCGCACGCTCGCTGTGCCAGCGCGGCGAGACAGCGATGATCCCGAAGTGCGCCGCGGAGCCGAGGTGTTCGATCGGATCGGTTGCGCGGCATGCCACACGCCCTCGTTCGTAACCGGCCAGGTGACCTTGAGTGCGCTCGCGGGTCAAGTGATCTATCCGTACAGCGACTTGCTCCTCCATGACATGGGAGACGGGCTTGCGGACGGATTCCCGGAAGGCGAGGCGAGTGGCCGGGAATGGCGGACCCCGCCGCTGTGGGGGATCGGGCTGCGGCGCACCGTCAGCGGCACCGAGACCTATCTTCACGATGGTCGGGCCCGCACCTTGTCCGAAGCCATCCTTTGGCACGGCGGCGAGGGTCAGGCCGCCCGAGATCGTTTCGTCCAGCTATCGACGGGGGACCGGAACGCGCTGTTGCGCTTCCTGGCTGCGTTGTGACGTCCTGCCAAACCGGCAGCTAGCGTCGTCGCCGTGCCCACCGAATCGCAGCTCGTGTCACGCGTGCTCGCTCAGGTGAAAGCCCCGTCGTCGTCGACGACCCTGGCGAACCCAGCCGGCGACATGGTCGAGGAGATCCAACGGACCGGCGTCGCCGAGTGGTTCGCCACTCGTGGCCTCGCCATTGTCGTCATCGTCGTGGTTGCATTCTTCGTGAACCGTGTGGCCCGGTTCCTGATCCGCCGCTCACTCGAGCGCATGATCGACTCCGGGCGAAAGAGCCGTCTCCGTCAGCGCCTGATGAAGGCGACGCCCACCATCCTCCAACGCACCAGCCAAGTACGGCTTAGGACCGAAGCTCGGGTGCAGACCCTGATCAGCGTGTTCCGCGGCGTCGCCACGGTGCTCGTCTGGTTCGTCGCGGTGGCGGCGATCCTCGGTGTCCTGCGGATCAATCTCGGACCGGTCCTCGCCAGCGCCGGGGTGATCGGTGTCGCGCTGGGCTTCGGCGCACAGAACATGGTGCGCGACTTCCTCGCTGGTTTCTTCATCATCGTCGAGGACCAGTTCGGTGTCGGTGACATCGTCGATTTGGGTGATGCCAAAGGCACGGTCGAGAAGGTGTCACTTCGTTCCACCCGGCTTCGTGACGTGCACGGAGCGGTGTGGCACGTCCCGAATGGCCAGATCACTCGGGTCGCCAACAAGTCTCAGGAGTGGGCCCGCGCGGTGCTCGATGTGGAAGTCACCTATGACACCGACATCGACCGAGCTGAACAGATCATCGAGGAGGTGGCCAACGAACTCGCACGGGATGAGGCGTGGCGGTCGGAGATCATCGACGCGCCAGAGGTCTGGGGCGTCGAGAATTTCACCGCGACGGGCGTGGTGATCAGGTGTGTGATCAAGACCCAGCCTGCGTCACAGTTTGGGGTGCTGCGCGAGCTGCGAGGTCGCCTCAAACATGCCTTTGACGAAGCGGGCATCGCCATGCCGGGATCGCGTGACGCGTCCAACGTGCCAGAAGGTGGAGCACCCGCGCCTGTTCGGGCCGACGAGGTGTCCGGGCCCCGCGGCCGGGAGGGACCGTCACTCCAGCAGACCCCTGGACGTGACGGCGGTCCCGGTTCGGATGCCGCCGCTCGCCGCCCAGCGCAGGAGACCCCTCCAACCGACGAGAGCCCCAGACATCCACGGCGCGGCGATGCGGCCGAGGCCTGAACTGTACCGGCAAGGGCCTGCCTCTAGGTCGCGCGTTCGAATCGGCCGAGCGCCGTGTCCAAACGGAACGGTCGGCCCCGAGGGCACACCGTGATTCCCGAAGGCCCGGTCTCTATACCGAGCACCCGGAGCAGTGCGAGGAGCGGCCCGGCATGGGCGTTGCTGTTCATGACTGGGTATTCCGTCATCGGCGTCGCCGGTTGCACGAATGTCTCGCCCGGATGTGAGCCAAACCAAGAGTTGTAGGCATCTGGTCCGCTCCAGATCCCGTACCACACGTTCGGGTACGCGTGCGCGTGAGCGGCAAGTGTCTGCCGATCCAACACTTCCCAGCCGAGCTTGGGATCATGAAGGGCCAGGCCCCAAGCCAAGAGCGCGTTGATTGCGGCCCAAACCCCACCGTTGCAGTCCCAGCCCGGCGCGAGCATGCCCAAGCGGATGGGATGTGGCCGGTCGAGGATCGTCGCGCCGATCGGTGAGGGATCGATGCAGCGTTCGCGCAACTCGTCGATCAAGACTCTGCGTTGCTCGTCACTGCCGATCTTTGCGATGAGTGCCCACACCTGACCGTCGACGAAGAGATGGTCGCGTCCGATCACGCCGCCGATCCCGTCGGTGCCGCGCAGGAACCATCGGCCGGTCCAGGTCGACTCCATGGCGCGGCGCAACTCGCCGGCAAAGGCGTGCATCGCTGCGGCCGCCTCGGGAGCTTGGGCTTC
Organism: Acidimicrobiales bacterium; assembly: GCA_026419545.1. GTDB lineage: Bacteria > Actinomycetota > Acidimicrobiia > Acidimicrobiales > Acidimicrobilacustridaceae > JANZZE01. The sequence continues at coordinate 18,155 of JANZZE010000041.1, read as the reverse complement.
GATCAGCTCGGCGGCGCGGGGGAGCGCGTACACCGCGAAGGCGGTGTTGAACCCCGACTCGCCGTGCTTGTGGAACGCATGGCGGTCGCGCACCATGGCCGAGATCGGGTCGGCCCAGTCGCCGCTACCGACCCGTAGCAGGCCGTTTGGTCCCTGGCCGACGCGGTCGCGCAGCGCGTTGAACGCGAGCACGATCCGTTCGGCTCCGGTTGCGCTCAGGCCGCGCGCTCGCGGGTAGAAGGGTTCTCGCTCGCCGAGGACCGTGGTATCGCCGGTCGACCAGACGTACTCAGTGATGGCCCACAGAAAGAAGATGGGGAGGTCGGTGGGGGACGAATGAACCCCGCCAGCGGTGCACTGACCGCGCCCGGTGTGGGCGTAGTGGCTCAAGCCGTTCGGTTTGGTCATGCGCATGATCAGCCGCAGCAGATCACGAGCACCGGTCGGATCCACGAAGCACATCGGTACCAACGAGATCGCATAGTCACGGGGTGCACCTTGCAGCCCGTGGACGAACCCATATGCCGATCCTTGGCTCGGGTAGCGACACCCGAAGTACGCATCGGGCTGTTGCGCCCCGAAGAGGTAGGCCGCATGCCAGGTGGCCTCTCGCTCGATGGCGGCTGCCGACCGGATGGGACTCTGATCCTCCCGTCCCACGTCGGCCGCATGCCAGGTGGCCTCTCGCTCGATGGCGGTCGTGCGCGGGACGACACTCGGCCTAGTGGCGTCCGAGTCGTGGGCATACTGGTCGGGGTCGTTTGGGCGGCCGTAACCGGTGCTGGGTTGGCGGGGGTTGCCTCCGTCCAACCTGTCGACGGTTGGTGGGTGACCACGACGCGCCCTTTGTTGTAGGCCATGGCGGGCTCTTTCCTGATGACCATCGGTCGCTGTTGTGTTTCCGCGGTTTTGACCGTCGAGCCGAAGCTGCCAGAGGACGGCCCAGTCTCGCTCGGCGCTGTCCGGACTGATCTCGTTGGCGTGGTGTAACAGCCGTTCGAGGTCACGTTTGTGTTCGGCCAAGCCAATCGCGAAGGACACGCAATGGCGGTCGCGTCGCTGGTTGAGGGCGATCCGCAGTGATGGTCCGTGCCCCCAGGGCCGGTCGTCGGTATCGCCGTCGAGGAACGCGATGAACAGGTGCGGCAGACGGAGATCGATCCAGGCTGGACGGTCGATGTGTTCTTCGGGGACAGGCCAGCGAGGCGACGTGATGATCGTGTGGAACTCCGGATCGAAGACTGGTTGTCCCATCAGCCGAGCGCTGATGAGTCGTCGGACAGCCCGTGTCGCGCTCCGTACCAGTGCCGAGGACCCGTACAGGGCTGTCCAACCGAGACGCTCACGTAGCCGGTAGCCGATGGGAGCCGGGATCCACGGGCTCATGAGGGTACCGATGAGGAGATGATCGGGTTCAGCGGGCCAATGTTCTTGGTAGATCAGGGCCGGGGCTGCCCGCGCGTCGCAACGCGTGATCGTGACGTCAATGCGGGCCACCGGCTCCCTGCTTCGCGAGCAGGTCACGCGGCGGACGATCGAATAGTGGTCGTCGGCGTCGTGCCATTCGGCGCCGCCCATCCGCCACGTCACTCGGCGGATTGAGCGGGGTCGCCCCACGATGCCGCCGTGATTCGCCGTCCCGGTCATCCGGGCCATGCCCCGTGCCGTGGACCACAATTCGATCCAACCGCCCGCATGCGCTGTTGCGGTGAGCCCAGCATTGCCGATCTGATGCCATATGGCCGGAAGGCCGCCATCTGGAAGGATCAGACCGACGGAGGTCTTGCCGGTGTCGACGACGAAACGTGGCAGCGCCGGCGAGTCGTCGTTGTGGACCCATTGACCGAAAAATCCACCGTCACCGGTTGCCATCGGCGTGACCGGTCCCGCCACTGTGCCCACGGCAGCGCACGCTAGCCGTGCGCGTCAACCTGCGCCGGGATGAACGAATGAGTCATCGCACCGAAGTTCGTGAGCTCTGCGACCCGAATGTAAGGTCAGCAACGGGCGGTACTCCTATGTGATCAAGCCGAGTGTCAGCGACACGGATGATGTCCTGGCCGGTAGCATCTTCCATAACCGAGACAGACCGAGGCGGGCAGGTACAGGAGGTCGTCATGACACTCCGCACTGACCCAAAGCGGCACGACGAACAAGTTGCGAAGAGCTCGAACTCTACGCGCCGATCGGTTTCAGCACCCGGATTGGGGGATCCGTCCGACGAGGAACTACCTGGTGGTCTTGCTGCTGCCGTGGCCGCAGTGCTTGGCGATCCGCCTGAGGTCGGATTCCGGGCGTACGACGGATCTAACCACCGAAGCGACGCTGCGGCCGTGATCGTCATCAAGAGCCCGGATGCATTCAGCCGCATCCTGAGTGCGCCCGGTCAATTGGGGGCGGCCCGGGCATATGTCGCAGGAGATCTCGACGTCGAAGGCGATCTGCTCACGCTTCTCCAGCGCCGCCATGCACTCAGCCTTCGCTTGGACCCGTTGGCCATCTGGCGGTTGGTTCGCATCGCGCGGCGCACGGGTGTGCGACTCCGTTACCTGAAAACCCCGCCACAAGAGGTCCGCCTCCGTGGCCGAAGGCACAGCAAGCGCCGGGACGCGGAAGCTATCCGGCACCATTACGAAGTCGGCAACGACTTCTACCGGCTGATGCTGGGGCCGACGATGACCTATTCATGCGCTGTTTGGAGTGACCCAGGTCTCGTCACACCTCGGGGTCTCGATGCAGCGCAGCGAGCGAAACACGACTTGGTCTGCCAGAAGCTCGGCGTACGGCCGGGCATGCGATTGCTCGACGTTGGTTGTGGCTGGGGGGAGTTGGCCATCCACGCGGCGCGCCAATACGGAGCTCAGGTCGTCGGTGTGACGATTTCTGAGGCTCAGGTGGAACGGGCGCGTGCACGAGTTCGGGAGGCTGGTGTCGCAAATCTCGTCGAGATCCGGTGCCAGGATTACCGCGAACTGCGCGATGGACCGTTCGACGCGATTTCGTCGATCGGCATGTTCGAGCACGTCGGCCAACGTCAACTCCGCCGGTATTTCGGAACCCTCTTCCGGTTGTTACGGCCAGGCGGTCGGTTGCTCAATCACGGCATTGCCCGGCCTCCCGGGAGCGCCGCGCCCATCGATCCGAACGGGTTCATCGGCCGCTACATCTTCCCCGACGGCGAACTGGTCGAGGTCGGTGAAGTCATCTCGACCATGCAGAGGACCGGCTTCGAAGTACGCGACCTCGAGAACCTGCGCGAACACTATGCCCTCACGTTGCGCGCGTGGCTCGCAAACTTGGAGTCACATTGGGACGAGGCAGTCGAGATCGTTGGACTGGCCCGGGCCCGAACCTGGCGTCTTTACCTCGCTGCATGTACTGCGGGCTTCGATGAAGGGCTGACTCAAGTCCACCAAGTGCTCGCGGTGAAGCTCGACGACGGAATCAGCGGTGTTCCCCTTCGCCCATGTTGGCGAGGCCCGGTGCGCTGACGCCCGACCGACCCGCAGCTGCTGGGCTCGGTGCGCCGATCTCAGGTGTACCGACTGACCGACCCGTTCGAACAGCCGGGATTGCGGGCAGCGCCGGTCTTCATACCAATTTCCGGTACACACATCAGTGCTGCGGCAACCTCAGCGCCCTTCGATCCTCAAGACGCTGCGGATCGTGCGCGCAAGGATCCGCGCGTCAAGTGCGAAGCTCTGATGTCGCAAGTAGTACATGTCGTATTGGAGTTTCTGGATGGCGTCGCGCTCCGAGCTTGTGTAGCCATAGTTGACCTGGGCCCAGCCAGTCAGACCCGGGCGGACGAGGTGGCGAACCGCGTAGAAGGGAACGCGTTCGATGAGATGGGCAACGTAGTGTGGCTGTTCAGGTCGGGGTCCGACGACGGCGAGGTCACCTCGCAGGATGTTCCAGACCTGGGGGAGTTCGTCGAGGTGGCTCGCCCGGAGTATGCGACCGAAGCCGGTGACTCTCGGATCATCCTCGGCTGTCCATACACCAGTGTCCGGACCATCGGTCATCGTGCGGAACTTTACGATGGTGAACTCGGCGCCGTTTTTGCCGACCCGGCGCTGTCGGTAAAACAGTGGCCCCCGGTTTGCAAACAGATTCCCGATCACGACGACCGGGGTGACCACGAGCAGCACGACAAGGCCGCAGAGGGCCAAGATCACGTCGAAGAGGCGTTTGAACCGGCTGTATCGGCTGCGATGCAACTCACCGATGTCGAAAAGCAGAGAAACCCGCTCGAGCTCGGTGAGAGCGATTTTCCCGAGCCATTCTTCGTAGAACAACGACAAGGTCCGGATTCGGATGCCGCCGGCGTGCAGCAAGACTGCTTGGCTGACGACCCCTTCCGAGGCTTGCGCGTCACGATCGAGCACCAACACGTTGGCACCGTCGGCACGCACGCGCGTCGCGAGCAACGACTGGTTTCGCTCAGCTTCCTGCACGGAGATCACCGACGTCAGGACGGCTTGTCGTTCGGGGTGTTTCGCAAGGTCTGCCCGGAGGCTGGCACTATCCACGCGGTCACCGACCACGATCACTCGATCGCGGGCTACTGCGATTCCTCCGCCACCGAGTGCCGCACAGGTAAGTCCCCACGGGATCGTCAGTAGGGCAGACCCGAACACAACGAAACGCGGTAGGAGCGCGTCACCCGTGATCAGCTGTATGACCGAGATCGCGGTCGCCGCCATCGCCGCTGCGCCAACAGACGCGAGAAGGGCGCTGCGTGGCGAGCGTGTGAGATCGGGTAAGCCGAAGCCGAACGCCGCGACCGACAACAACCCGACGTACAGCAATGACCAACCGAACCGAAAGGTCCCTGTGTAGGAGTATGGAGGGTCAGCGATCAGGTTGGCATGAAGCAACGACAAGCCGACCACGATGGCCGCGAATCCCGCGTACAGCACAGAGCGTACGATGCGTCGCATTGCACCTTTCCTCGCCTAATTGCGCGCGGCTTGCCAACGCCTGTCACTGGTGCTGGGAAGGGCGCTGTCTTGCATGACACCCTTTCTCGCTTACTCGCTCGCGGTCGGTGCTGCTTCAGCACGACTGAACAACGCTACGGTCAACTCCGCAGAACCGGCGAACGGGACACGAACGGTGCCGACAAGTCGCCAACCATCGAGTTGGGGCGGGTTTGTTTCCGAGTCGGAAAGCACCACTCCAAACCGGTCCACTGGGACCTGATCGATCAGGTCGTAAAGCACCTCCCGATCCGACTGACGGGACAAACCGAACCAGTGCTGTTCCGGGTACGTGGACCCGAACTCGCGGGGGAGAAACCCGTTCTCAGCTACGAGAAGGGGCTCGTCGAGTTTCCTGAGCTGTTCGATGGCTCGCCCGACTGCTTGGGTGCGGGCAACCCCCCACGCGAGTCCGGCGAAAGTGATGGCGAAGGCGCATCCCAGATAGAACACCCGCCAGCTACGAGCAAGTGCCCGGCGCTCCGCGAGACCCACGACGGTGAGCAGCAATCCCGAGACCAGTAGGTAACGGCCACCCCACTGTGGCAATGCCCCTCCTGTGTATTGCGTTGCGAACACCAATGGCATCGGTGCGACGGCGCAGCAGAGCACGAATCGGATCGGATTCTTGTTCCACCCGATCGCTAACCCGAGAGCAGCCAATGGGGTTGTTGGCAACAGACCCGGGACGAAGCCGAGACCCTCGAAGAGTCGTAGGAGATACAGCCCGACCGCCGAGGCGGCGACCACCACCGCAGACCTGGTATGACCACGGCTGGCCAAACAGGCTGCCGCGACGAGGCACCCGGCGAAAATGGCCCCCAGCATCAGAGCAGCAGGATCTGCGGAAGGGAATACGCCGGCAACCGTGATGAGCGCCTCCTGGAGCCGGATTGGCAGTTGGTCTAGTGCGTCTGAGGCAGTGTTGGCTGCGCGCGCGGTCCGCAGCACCTCGCCCAAAACTGTGAGTTCAAGAAGCAGGTTGGCACCGACCGTGGCGAGCACGCCGCCGCTCCAGAGAAGCAGCATGGCGGCCAGGTCGCGGAGTGGTCGGCGCGAACGCATCGCGACCAGCGTTACGACGAGCGTCGCAGCTCCGTAGATCGCGGCCTCGGTGCGCATCGAGAACGCCCAGCCGAATGCCGCGCCGGCAAGACCTGTTTTCCAGATTGCTCCTGAACGATGAGCTACGTCGAATAATGCGACCACGCCCCAGGTGCAAAGGGCCAACCCCAGGGTGTGTTCCCAGAGGTCAAGTGAGTACACCGCAACCGGTGACCCCAGTCCGACCACCCAGAACGTGAGGAACCCATCGCCGTCGCCTAGTCGTCGTGCGAGTGCACGCGCCCCACCGGCAGCGAGAACCCCTCCGATCATTGGCAGGGCGAGCGCGGCTCGATAACCTCCGAGGTCCCACAGCGGACGAGCCGCGAGTACCATCGGCAGGGTGGTGACTTGGATGTAACGGTCGCCGTATCGTGTCGTGAAGATAAGTCCGTGAAATCGACCGTCCGGATCCAGGTCTCGAGCCCAGTAGCCGACATCAGGGTCGAAGTCCGCCCGCTCCGACATGACTTTGACGGTTGCGACTTTGCCACCGGTGTCGGTCCCGAGTGAACCACGCGGGTCGTAGGCGAGCGAGAGGACGAGGTAGATACCGAGCAACATCGCACCCGCCGCCCACGAGCGCCTCCACAACGCCGGAGCCTGCAAGTTTTCGCTCTGGATGCGCTCAGGTGCCTTGCTCGCCACGGGATCAGCCTTGGGGTTGGTCCCTAGCGTCCCGGGAGACGACATCGGCCCGGTGGATTGGACCGCCGGCTACTCCCATGACCGTGGCGCCACCCGGCCGCTTCACCAACCATTGCAATGGTCGGCCTGGTGTGAACAGCACGCGTGTGTGCATGAGGCCACTGCGATGCAAGCCAGCGCCGATCGCACGCGACAACCAGGCCCGGACTCGGCCACGTTTGCTGGTTGGTACTTGGACCGTTGGCCGAGCACCTGAAGGCTGCTCCGCGAAAAAGACCTTGCATAACCGGTTGCGCCATCCTTGAACCACGCGAGGCTTGGGGCGCTTGCGACGGAACTCGAGCACCTCTCCGCGACTGGTGGCGCGCCACCGTTGGCCTGCCTCGCCCATCAGAAGGTCGGCCAATGGACTTGGCGTCTCGATAAAGCCGGCACGGGCGACCCGTCCAACTTCGCGGCAGAACTGGTCTGGGTCTGTGACCTGCACGGCGAGTCGCGAAGAGATCAGGAAGTCAATCGCGCCGGTAGCGAACGGCAACGCTTCCATATCTGCGTAGACAGTCGGACGGTTGCCAGCGATCGGGAGACTGGCATGCCGACGATCGTCGGTGCGTGGTCGATCACACAACACGTCGGCTCGGGGGTTGGCACACGCACCGCTGCGGAGTTCAACGACCAGCATCTCGGGAGTGATTGGCACCGGTGTTCGTGACCACCCGGCTTTCACTGCGGTCTGGCGTGCCCGCTCGCGGAACTTCATAGCGACAGACGGTAGCTAGCGAGGAACCGCTGGAGCGTGAGGATCCGCCACGCCGACCACGGTTGCGGGCCGACCCGAACCAACACGCCGTCCTGGACCAATCCGAAGGTGGCGTCGTCTACGGCTTGCTTGACGCGTGGGTTTGCCAGCCATTCAGCATTCGGCGTTTCGTAGGCGGTCTTGTCGCGCCGCCAAGCGATCTGCTGAGGTAGTCGATGATCGACTGCTTGGCGTAAGTGCCACTTGGTCCAGCCTTTGCTGAGCCCTTCTTCCCAACGGCTCGACAAGCCAGCCGCCAGTACGGCCGGATCGAGGAACGGGAGACGCATCTCTATTGCCGATGCCATGGAGTTACGATCTGCATAGCGCAGCAGTCTCGGAAGCACGACACGGCTGAGATCAGCTTTGGCAGCGCGCTGGAGCAGCGACCCTGACCACGACCCCTGAGGATCACCGAGGGTGACGCCGTCGAAGGCCGGGCCAAGCCAACGTTTGCGTAGCGCTGCGGCCCCGATCGCGGCCGCCCGCCGTGCCCTCTCGGGCAGGAGCAGCCCCAGGGCCTGAGCAACATCGATCCGGATGGGAGTCGCGAGGTGTGTCCAACGGCGCACAAGTCCCCAAGCGTGGACGATCCGGAGCTGCAGCAGCTGCTCCAAGAGGTGGAACCCCGCATATTTCGGGTACCCACCGAATCCCTCGTCGGCGCCTTGGCCGTCGAGCAATACGGTCACTCCTTCGGCACGAGCGGCCTTCATGACGCACCATTGGGCATACACCGTGGGCGACTCGACTGGTCCGCCTTGGTGCAGGATCATCCGGTCGAGCTCGGATACGAAACTCTCGACGGTAGGTTCGACCCGGTGGAGGTTGATTCCGAAACGTTGTGCGACGAGCCGGGCCCGCTCGTACTCGTCGATCGAGCGCCCGGGAAAGCTGGCAACGAATGCGTGGAGCTCATGGTGCGGTGCGACGTGGCGGATGCTCGCGACGACACTGGAGCTGTCGAGGCCTCCACTGAGACTTGTGCCCACTGGCACGTCGGAACGCAGGCGCAGCTGAACGGCGTGGTCAAGCGTCTCCGCGAGCTGTTCGGGAGGAACCGGTGGGCGCTGCCAAGCCTCCGCTACGAACTCGTCGGTCCGCCACCATTGGTGTACCGGTCCGAGGCCGCGTGGCGTAAGTCTTGCCCAAGTCCCAGGGGGTAACTGTGATACGCCGTCCAGGTAGCTGCTCGCGGGATCTTCGATATCGCCGAAGATGAGGAATGCCAGGCAACGTTCGCGATCTGCCCGCCCGCTGCTCGCGCCGGCTGCTATCAGTGCTCCTACCTCAGACGCAAACCACCACGCGCCTGAGCGGTCGCGAGCGAGATGCAGCGGCTTTTCGCCGACCCGATCGCGACTCAATAACCCCCCATCAACACCGGGCTCGCGGATCGCGACCGCCCACATGCCGTTACAACGCTCGAACAGCCCTACGCCCCAGTGCAGGTAGCCACGCAGCACGACTTCGGCGTCTCCGGTCGTCAAGAACTGGTGGCCGTGTGACTCGAGTTCGCGGCGAAGTTCCACGAAGTTGTAGATCTCACCGTTGAATACCATGGCAACACCGGACGCCTGGTCGATCATCGGCTGGTCCGATCGGTTCTCCAGGTCCTGCACACACAGCCTCCGGAATCCGAACCAGCAGTCCCTGTCTGTGAACTCGCCCTGTCGATCCGGTCCCCGGTGCGCTAGCGAGGTAAGGACTGCTGCCTTGGTGCGTTCGTCGAGAGCGGCCCTCAGGCCTACGGCGCCGACGATCCCACACATCCTCAGTTGCTCCGTCGGCGACTCAGGCCTCGTCTGCTCGGCTGGAGCCGACCGTGCACGGCATCGGCGAGCAGGCGAGCTCGGGCTCGGACAGAGAATCGATCAGCGACATCGGAGCGCATGCCCATCCGATCAGCATCGCTGAACTTGTGTGCGACACGGGCGATCGTCTTCACGTCTGTTTCAACATCCCGTTCGTATGGGACGTACTCGGCCCACCGCCCGGCGGTTTCGGCGAGCGCTGCGCAGGGGGTGATCACGGGAGCGCATCCGCACAGCATCGCTTCAGCGAGCGCCACGCCGAATGTCTCGTGCCACGACAGCTGCGCATAGATACCCGAAGACCACAGCAGTCGCACCAGTTCGTCATGCGGCAGATGACCGGTTATGCGCAGGTTATCGATCCGCAGAGACTGCAAGAACCCGCCGATCTCTGGTTTGACCTCCCCAGCGAGGACATACTCGCGGTCGGGGTCTGCAGCTGCGGCTTCCACGAAGCGATCGATGCCCTTCCGGCTCCAAGATTCGGCGTCGACGTAGCCAACGGTGACGACACGGTCGGGATCGCGGGTCACACCCGGCGATTCCCACTCGGTCGGGTCAACGGCGAGGTAGGCGAGGAATGTCCGCGGGGCTGCGCTGGGTACCAACGCCAGGAACTCCCACAGCGTCTGCTGAGAGATCGGGAGGGCTACGTCGCAGAGCCGACCGATCAGTTTGGGAAGCCAAGCCCTGCCCCGCGCGGCGAGTCCGTAGCTCCGTTCGGGAAGGTTCGCGTAGTCGTAGCCCGCAGGGACGAGGATGAACCGTCTGTTGGTCACGGCGGATGCCAATGCTGGTACCAAGGCATGTTCGGACGCGAAGAACACATAGACAGCGTCCACTCGCCAACACCAACGAAAGGTATCGAGCACGAATCGCAACGTTGGTCGACCGGGATACGTGAGCCTCACAACTCGGCTCTCCTCGCCGAGACAGCGCTCCTCGAGTGCCATGAAGCCGCTGGGTGGATCCCGGTCTACGAAGAGCACCGTTGCTTCGGATGGCATCAGCGACGCTCCAGGTGCTTGAGGAGGCGAAGTGCCGTGATTGCCGCGACACCGAAAGCAACGCCGAGCAGCGCGGTTTGCAACGCCACATGATCAGCGGTTGCGGCTAGCACGACTGCCGTCGCTACGAACACCCCGGTCGCCGGGAAATAGCTGCGGAGTGCGCTTCGATCCGCGAGCGCGGGAAGGCTGCGCGCCAAAAGAATTGTCATGATCGCTTCCCCCGCCACGACTGCCCACGCAGCGCCAATTGAACCGAACGCTATCACAAATGGAGCTCCGGCGATGACGGTGGTGATCGCGCCGCTGAGCGTTACCCGTACGAGTAACCCGGCACGCTCTTCTGCGAGCAAGCGCAGCTCGGCCACGCCACGGAACACCCAGCTCGCTGTGGTCAGGGCGAGGATTTGCAGTACCGGCTTGGCCGACTCGTATCGGCCTGCACCGGCGAGCAGTGAAAGTGGGATGTCCGGGGCGACGAGGAACCACGCGACCGCTGGTGCCAGCGCGAGCAACAACACGCCTGCCACCGCCGCGACCGCACGATCGGCGTCGGCGACCAACCCGCGACTCAGCCGATTCCGGGCGATCGGCAGCGCAGGCGTCGCTGTCGACAGCGCGAACAGCGCGATCGCCTCGACCGGCCGCTGCGCCACCGAAAAAGTCGCCAAGTCCACCGGCGACGTCAACAGCGCCACCAGGATCGTCGGCAATCGCGGGCTGATCGTCACCAATGCGAATCCGTAGGCCGTCAGCCGAGCTTCCCGGTCGGTCATCGGACCTGGTTGGGTGTGGTGGCGAGGACGCTTCCACCAAGTCGCAAGCCCCGAGATCACCGCGGAAAACAGGTTCGTCACCAGGTACAGGACAAGGATGCCGATCGCGCCTACCCCAGCGGAAAGCGCAACGACCCCTGCGGCGAGGAACACCACCCGCTCACCCACCAGGAGTCCTACTTCGACCCAGATCGCACCGATTGCGCGTCGCGACGCGAACGCCAATTCTGTTGCTCCGCTCACTGTCGCGAGGAGTCCGGCGAGCAGGACCACCTGCGCCGGAACTGGGACCGGGGCCACTGCAACGGCAGCGGTTGTAAGCGCTCCGACCGTCAATCCGGTCATGATCCGGAGTGGCAACGCTCGCCAGTATGCGCTCCAGACCAAGTCGTGGTTGGTGGCGACATGACGGACGACTGTCCGCGTCGTGCCAGCGTCACCGATCCCGGAGAAGACCGCGAAAAACGCCAATCCCGCGGCGAGATCTCCGAAGGTTGACTCGTCGAGGCGTCGCACCGCCAGCAAGAACCAGACGATCCCCAAGACCTGGCTTGCTCCTCGCGCTGCCGCAAGCGCCACAAAGCGACGTGAGGCGCCCAAGTCCCAGCCTCCTGCGGGCTGACCGCCTTGTTCGCTGCTTGTCGGTCCGGGCTCCTCGGCTCTCACCGGGCACGCTCGCTGGTCTGGGGCTCAAGTTGTCCGAGCCGACACGCTGTGCAACACGGCAATCAACGCGTCGCACACTTCGTCCACCTCGTCGAGCGACAACATCGGATCCATCGGCAACGAGAGGACTTCATTGGCTGCAGTCTCAGCGTTCGGGGCGGGCGCAGCTTCCCCCTCGAGCCACGGCTGCCGAGACAGGGGGATGGGGTAATGGATCCCGGTTCCGATGCTTTGCTCGGCGAGCCTGGTTTGCACCGCAGTGCGAGACGGTACCCGCACGACCAGCAAGTGGTGCACTGCGCCCGGTCTCCAGGGCACCAAAAGCTCGCCGAGACGTTCACTGTAGCGGTCGGCAAGTCGCCGGCGCTGCTCAGTCCATTCTGGAAGATGACGTAGCTTCACGGACAAAATCGCCGCGTTGAGCGCGTCGAGGCGTGAGCACCATCCGGGCACATCGTGCCGGAATTTTTCGACGCGTCCGTGGTCGCGAAGACGGCGTATCTCGGCCACGAGGTTCTCGTCGTGGGAAAGCACGAGACCGCCATCACCAATCCCACCGAGATTCTTGCCGGGGAAGAAGCTGAAACATGCGGCGTTGCTCACAGATCCGACGTGCGAGTCGCCGTCAGCTGCGAGGTGGGCCTGCGCTGCATCTTCGATTACGAGCAGACCAGATTCCCTCCAATGCTGGAGTAGCTCGAACGGGACGAGGTGGCCGTAGAGGTGCACTGGGATCACCGCCCGGGCGGCTGGGGTGCGAACTGCGTCGACGCTGAGCTCGTCGAGCAGCAGCGTTGAGGGGTCGACGTCTGCTACGACCGGGGTCGCCCCGACGTGTCGCACTGCTTCTGCCGTGGCCACGAACGTCATGGACGGGACGATGACCTCATCACCGGGTCCGACGCCTAGGGCTCGCAGGGCGAGCGCGAGTGCATCGGTCCCCGAGCCGCACCCTGCCGCCGCTGGGGCTCCGTGAGCCGCGGCGAACTGTTCTTCGAACGATGTCACGAACGGGCCACCGACAAAGCGCGACGTCCGGAGAACTTCGTCGATCGCTTCATCGAGTTCTGCCCGGATAGACGCGTGCAGCCGGGCCAAGTCGTAGAACGGGATCTTCACAAAAGCTCCCTTGCCGGATTTCCCACGACGCGGGTGCCGGGTGGCACGTCCCGGACCACGACTGCGCCCGCACCGACGAGCGCTCCCGCACCAATTCGTATGCCCGGGAGTAGGACGGCCGCAGCCCCGATCACCGCGTCCTCTTCGATGAGCACGCCCTCGAGGTGATCTTTGGTGTCGGGGCGGTTCGGAAAGCGGGCGTTCGTTACCACGACGCGGGGCCCGAGCCAGGCACCCGGACCGATGACGGTGTGCTCGGGAACGAAGCAACCTGAATGCAGTCGAGCGCCTTCCTCGATCACGACGTGATGTTCGATGATGCAGCCGCTCCCGATCGACACGCGAGCCCCGATTCGCGTGTGCTCCCGGATCAGCGCCCCGTGCCCTACGTGCAAGCCGGGTCCCGCCGCCACTCCTCGGTACAACACAGCGTGACTGCGGATGATCGTACGTCCCGATAACGTCGTCGGTGACGGCTCGTCCGGCGGATCGGCTCCGATGACCGCAAATGGTCCGACCACCAGGTCAGGCGGCGGGTCGAATGTCGGGTCGAGAAGCGCGGTGGAAGCGATCACCAATCGATCTCCACGGGTACACCGCGGTTCTTCGCCGACCGGTCTGCTGCTTCGAGGACGGTCACGACCTCGAGTCCGTGACGCCCGTCGCTGACGGGCGGCTCACCCGATCGGCAGGCTGCTGCAAATGCAGACATCTCCTCTCGCAATGGTTCAGTCATGTCGATCTTCGGTATCACTATGTCACCTGCCCGAGTCCTCCATTGGAACTCGCCGAGCGACTCAAATCCACCGAGGTCAGGGTTCCTGGCTACGCCGGCGTCGACGATCCATAGCTTTTGGTCGACCGACACGTCGTTGTAGATGACCATCTTCTCGTCGCCGACCACAGTCATCAGACGGGTCTTTCGCGGATCGATCCAGCTGACGTGTAGATGGGCGCCGATTCCGCTTCGATACCTCAGCGACGTGAAGAACACGTCGGGCACCGCAGGATCGATGACAGTGACCGATGTTGCGGACACTTCGATCGGCTTCTCACCGAGGACAAAGCTGAGGATCGCAACATCGTGGGGCGCGAAGTTCCAGAGCGCATTGCAATCTCGTCGGATCCTGCCGAGGCTCAATCGCTGTGAGTAGACGTACTGCACCTTTCCGAGCTCGCCGGAACGAATCAACTCCTGCAGGCGCCGAACCGGGGCCGAATACAAAAATGTGTGACCCACCATCAGGACTCGACCGGCCGTCGCAGCAAGCTCCGTCACCGCCTCGGCATCTCGCCGGTTTGTTGCCAGTGGCTTCTCCACGAGGACGTGCCGACCACTACGTAAGCATTCGGTCGCCATTGCGGCGTGCAACGCTGCTGGGGCGGCGATAACCACTGCCTCCACATGCTCGTCGTTGAGCACGTCGTCGAGACCGTCCCATATTTCGACGCTGGGGTAGGCGGCCTTTGCCCTTGCGCGTTGGGCCGATTCGGCGTCTGCAATGCCGACGAGTCTGAGGTCGGGAACGGCAACGATGTTGCGGGCGAGGTTCGTGCCCCAGTAGCCGTAACCCACAAGGGCAACACCGAGCGGGGTGTTCGGCGTGCTGCGGGGGGTAGCGGTGTCCTCAGCTGGTTCCCGGCGATGGGAAGTTGTCATCGTCGCTGACCGCGGACGAGATCACCGAGAAGCGAACGCACGAATCCAGCACCCCAGCTGAAATGCATCACCGGCAACGCGACCACGAAGGCGACTGTACTCGCGTTGTGGCGCCAAGGCTTCGCTCGCAGGGCGGCGCACGCGAGGAGCGCAACATATGACCCGTAAGCGGTCAAGACGACGCGCCGACCGAGAGGGTGCCGTGCAATTGGAGCTGACGCCACAGCACCGACGACGAACGCCGGCGGCGCAAGGTGTCGCGGTCGCAGCGATCGGGGATGTCGCTCGACGACTCGGGCTTTCCAGCGGCCATACCACCAGAACTGGCGAGCCAAGGCAGTGAGCGAACGGCGCGGCCGATAGACGCTCACGATGGACGGATCGAAGACCAAACGCATACCTCGTTGCCGCACGCGGAAGTTGAGGTCGTAGTCAGAGTTGCGCTCGAGCGTCTCGTCGAACGGTCCGACCTCTGCCAAGGCCTCCGATCGGTACGCTGGGTGGCTTATCGTGTCGACTTCCATCCGGCGTTGGGCGTATCTGTGTGGCGACGCCATGCCGAACGGCGACATCATCGCCAGGCCGATTGCGCGGCTAACGGGTTCAGTTCCTTCGTTCAGGTAGCGGCCTCCAACGCCTGCTGCGCCGGAATCGCGAAGGGCCCGGACCGACGCCTCTACATAGCTGGGATCCGCTTCACCGTGCGCGGAGAAGAGACAGATGACTTCTCCGGTTGCTGCGGACACGCCCCGGTTGAACGCAGCGGCAGCCTTTCGATCCGGGTTCTCAACGAGCCGGACCCAGTTGTGGTTGCGAACCCATTCGTCGACGAGTTCGCGCGAGCCGTCGGTGGAACCGCCGTCGACGACGATGAGTTCAAGCCTCTGCAACGGCCACCGTTGACGGGCGAAGCTCCTGAGACAGGCGTCGATCGTGTTCCGCTCGTTGTACATCGGCACGATGATCGACACCATGGGGACCTGTTCGCACACCGCCGGGAGCGTAGCGCCTGACGGTTCGAGGTCTTCGGGCGAACGTCTCCGGCACATTCCCTGGAGCACCGAGGTCAACGGCGTCGGCTGCCGGCGCAGTTGGTGTCAGGAGCACCAGTGCGCCTGGATGTGGGAAGGATCGACGAGGCCACCTTCTGGCTCGTGAGGATCATGTCGCTCGTGCCGTTGGGAGGCCGGAGGAGCGATGGCGCAAACGCGGCACCTGGTTGACACCGACACCAGCGGTCTCTCACGCGACGGTCGGCGCCTCCTGCTCAGGGGTCGTGGACGACCGGCCCAAGGTGACGACCACCGAAGGCTCTGCGGCGACCACGACCTCGAGCTCGGCAACGTTGCCCGCTTCGCGTAGGTCGGCTCGCACGGCGTGGACGGCTTGGCAGCGCTGGTGGCTTCCGGCGATGACGGCTCGCTCGACCGGAGCCTTGAGCGATTGTTTGGCTTCGGTCTTGGTTTTGCGGATGGCGGCGAGCACCTCGGCAGCGACCGCGAAGATCTCGGGGTCACCGTCGCCCGCCGCGTCACGGAGCGCCGACGACGACGGCCAGGGGGCTCGGTGCACCGATCCTTCCTGCCACCACGACCAGACCTCCTCGGTGACGTAAGGAAGGAACGGTGCGAACAACCTGAGCAGGGCCGAAAGCGCTAGTTGCAGTGTGGCCTGGGCTGAACACTGCGGTGCCTCACCGTGTGCGCCGTAGGCCCGGCCCTTCACCAGCTCGAGGTAGTTGTCGCAGAAGTCCCAGAAGAACGCCTCCGTGCGTTCCAACGCACGGGCATAGTCGTAGCCTTCGAAGGCTTCGGTGGCCTCATCGACCAAGGTGGCCAGCCGGGCGAGCAACGAGCGATCGACTGGTTCGCTGATGAGTGACGGGTCATGTTCTGCGCGCTGAGCGGCGTCGGCGCCACCGAGGCCGAGCGCGAACTTCGATGCGTTGAGGATCTTGATCGACAGCCTGCGGCCGATCTTCATCTGCCCCTCGTCGAACGCAGTGTCGGTGCCGGGTCGGCCACTGGCCGCCCAGTAGCGCACGGCGTCGGCGCCGTATTGCTCGATGAGGTGCATCGGTGTGACGACGTTGCCCTTGGACTTCGACATCTTCTTGCGATCGGGGTCCAGCACCCAACCGGAGATCGCGGCGTTGTACCAGGGCAGCGAGCCGTTTTCGAGATGGGTGCGCAGCACGGTCGAAAACAGCCACGTCCGGATGATCTCGTGGGCTTGCGGCCGCAGGTCCATCGGGAAGGTCTTGGCGAACAGGTCGTTGTCTTCTTCCCAGCCGGTTGCGATCTGCGGGGTGAGCGACGAGGTTGCCCAGGTGTCCATGACGTCGGGGTCCCCGTGGAACCCACAGGGCTTGTCCCGCTGCGACTCGTCGTAGCCAGGTGGTGTGTCACTGGACGGATCGACCGGGAGGACTGTCTCATCCGGGATGATCGGGTGGGAGTAGTCGATCTCGCCGTTGTCATCGATCGGATACCAAAGCGGGAAGGGGACACCGAAGAAGCGCTGGCGGGAGATCAGCCAGTCACCGTTGAGTCCGTTCACCCAGTTGTCGTATCGGACACGCATGTGCGGGGGATGCCAGTGCAGTTCCCTGCCCCGGTGCAGGAGTTGTTCTCGTAGCTGTGGGTCACGGCCCCCGTTCCGGATGTACCACTGCCGGCTCGTGATGATCTCCAACGGCCGATCGCCCTTCTCGTAGAACTTGACCGGATGGTTGATCGGACGGGGTTCGGCGACGAGGTCACCGGATTCCTGGAGCTGTTCGACGACGATCCGCTGTGCTTGTTTGACGGTTCGCCCGGCGATAGCCGCATATGCGGCGACGCCGTCCCGGGAGGTGATCCACGCCGGTGTCTCGGCGAGGATGCGACCGTCGACGTCGATGATGCCGCGTGTGGGCAACTGGAGTTCGCGCCACCACACGACGTCGGTGACGTCACCGAAAGTGCAGATCATTGCGATACCGGAGCCTTTCTCGGGATCGGCGAGCGGATGCGCCCGGACCTCCACCTCGACGCCGTAGAGCGGTGTGGTGACGGTCGTCCCGAACAAGGGCTGGTATCGCTCGTCGTCGGGATGCGCGACGAGTGCGACGCAGGCCGCTATCAGCTCGGGTCGGGTGGTCTCGATGAACACGGGTTCACGATTGCCGTTGCTGTCGCGGCGCCAGAACGAGATCCGGTGGTACGCGCCGGGCAGCTCGCGGTCTTCGAGTTCGGCCTGCGCAACGGCGCATTTGAAGTCGACATCCCACAGCACCGGTGCTTCAGCCTGGTAGGCCTCACCGCGAGCCAGATTGCGGAGGAATGCCCGCTGGGCGACGCGCTGGCAGTGCTCGTCGATCGTCGCGTACGTCATGGTCCAGTCGACTGAGAGCCCGAGTCGGCGCCACAACGCTTCGAAGGCCTTTTCGTCCTCGGCGGTGAGCTTCGAACACAGCTCGACGAAGTTGCGCCGGCTGATGTGCTGTGGCTCGCGCTTTTCTTTGGGGCCCACCGGCGGCGGGGGTTCGAAGTCTGGATCGTAGGGAAGCGATGGGTCGCAGAGCACGCCGAAGTAGTTC
>JANZZE010000040.1 GCA_026419545.1 Acidimicrobiales bacterium | reverse complement strand
CCGGAGCTCATGGTTACACTTGCTTTATACCTGCCGTGTTGGTGGCCGGGGGAGTCTGTGCCCGGTACCGTCGCAGCAGCCAACCCTTTGCATCCCTGCGGGAGGCAGACCTTGTTTGAACGTTTCACTGATCGGGCCCGCCGGGTCGTCGTCTTGGCCCAAGAAGAGGCGCGCCTGCTCAATCACAACTACATCGGCACCGAGCACATCCTCCTCGGCCTGATCCACGAGGGCGAGGGCGTCGCGGCCAAAGCCCTCGAATCGCTCGGCATCTCGCTTGAAGCCGTGCGCAGCCAGGTCGAAGAGATCATCGGGCAGGGTGGATCGTCGCCCAGCGGCCACATCCCCTTCACGCCTCGCGCCAAGAAGGTCCTCGAGCTTTCACTGCGTGAGGCGCTGCAGCTCGGGCACAACTACATCGGCACCGAGCACATCCTCCTCGGCCTGATCCGGGAGGGTGAGGGCGTCGCAGCCCAGGTTCTGGTCAAGCTGGGCGCGGATCTGTCACGCGTGCGACAGCAGGTCATTCAACTGTTGTCGGGCTACAGCGGTACGAGTGGACAGGGCGAGAAGGCCGGGGCGCCCGCCGGTGCCGGAAGTGGGTCGGGCGAGCAGACACCGTCCGGGTCGCTCGTGCTCGATCAATTCGGTCGCAATCTGACCCAGCTGGCGCGAGAAAAGAAGCTGGATCCCGTCATCGGGCGCGAGCGCGAGACCGAGAGGGTGATGCAGATCCTCTCTCGTCGTCAGAAGAACAATCCGGTGCTCGTCGGCGAGCCCGGGGTCGGCAAGACCGCGATCGTCGAGGGCCTTGCCCAGAGCATCGCAGCTGGGGACGTCCCAGACACGCTCAAGGGCAAGCAGCTGTACACCTTGGACCTCGGTGCCCTAGTGGCCGGCTCGCGTTATCGCGGGGACTTCGAAGAGCGGCTCAAGAAGGTGCTCAAGGAGATCAAGACCCGCGGTGACATCATTCTGTTCATCGATGAGCTCCACACCTTGGTGGGTGCTGGCGCGGCCGAAGGGGCGATCGACGCGGCGTCAATCCTCAAGCCGATGCTGGCTCGCGGCGAGCTGCAGACGATCGGTGCGACAACCCTTGACGAGTACCGCAAACACCTCGAGAAGGACGCGGCGCTTGAACGACGTTTCCAGCAGGTGCGGGTCGAGGAGCCCAGCGTCGCTCACACGATCGAGATCTTGAAGGGCTTGCGCGATCGGTATGAAGCCCACCACCGGGTCACGATCACTGACCAGGCGCTGGTTGCGGCAGCCAACCTCGCCGACCGTTACATCTCGGATCGCCATCTACCCGACAAGGCGATCGACCTCATCGATGAGGCGGGCTCTCGCCTGCGCATCAAGCGCATGCAGACCCCGCCAGACTTCCGAGAACTCGAGAACCAGATCGCGCAGGTCCAACAGCAGAAGAAGGAGGCCGTCGAGGCGCAACGCTTCGAAGAGGCCGGGCGCCTGCGCGACAAGGAGAAGGAACTCCTCGCCCAGAAGGAAGCCAAAGAGCAGGAGATCAAGGCTTCCGGCGTCGACCTGTTCGATGAGGTCGACGAAGAAGCCATCGCCGAGGTGCTCTCGATCTGGACGGGGATTCCTGTCTACAAGTTGACTGAGGAGGAGACCCAGAAGCTCCTCCGCATGGAGGAGGAGCTACACAAGCGGGTCGTCGGCCAGGAAGACGCCATCAAAGCTGTGTCGCAGGCCATTAGGCGCACCCGCGCTGGCTTGAAGGACCCGAAGCGCCCTGGCGGGTCGTTCATCTTCCTCGGACCGTCGGGTGTCGGTAAGACCGAGTTGGCCAAGACACTGGCCGAGTTCCTCTTTGGCGACGAGCAGGCCCTTATCCAGCTCGACATGTCGGAGTACATGGAGAAGCACACGGTCAGTCGGCTCGTCGGCTCGCCCCCGGGCTACGTCGGCTACGAAGAGGGTGGCCAGCTCACCGAGGCGGTGCGCCGCAAGCCCTTCTCGGTGGTGCTGTTCGATGAGATCGAAAAGGCCCACCCGGACGTGTTCAACACGCTCTTGCAGATCCTGGAGGAGGGTCGGCTTACTGACTCGCAAGGTCGGTCGGTCGATTTCCGCAACACGATCCTGATCATGACGTCCAACCTAGGGACGGCCGACCTCCGCAAAGCGAATGTGGGCTTCGGCAAAGCCGACGAGGCCATCACCTACGAGCGGATGAAGGAAAAGGTCAACGACGCTCTGAAGCAACATTTCCGACCGGAGTTCCTGAACCGCATCGACGAGGTGATCGTCTTCCATGAACTGTCGAAGGAGGAAGTCACCCAGATCGTCGACCTGATGATCAAACGAGTGCAGAAACAGCTCGAGGGTCAAGGGCTCGGCCTCGAACTCACGCCAGCCGCGAAGCTCTTGCTCGCTGAGCGGGGGTACGACCCTCAGCTAGGAGCACGGCCGCTCCGTCGGGCTATTCAGCGCTTGGTGGAGGACCCGTTGTCCGAGCGCCTGCTCTGGAAGGAATACCGGGCCGGCGAGACGATCATCGTCGACGCAGAGACGGATCCCGAGACCGGCAAGCAGGAGTTCACGTTCCGGGCAGTCGAGGGCTTCGAACCCCCGCCGATGGAGCTCGCCGGAGCTGGCGGCGGCGAACCATCAGGGGGTCAAGGCGGCTAACGGGGTCGCACGGTCGCATCGGCGACCATCGGGAAATCCAAGCGGTAGCGAGAAGACAGAATAGGCCAAATTGGCCACTGACAGTGACCAACGACTCACGTTACGCTGCAGATGTTCCTGTCCGATTAGAGCCTCCGTCCGCATGGGCGGGGGCTCTCGTCGTTGTGGGGGATGCATTCGGGAGCCGGCGGCGTTGTAGTCGGTGTCGTTGGCCGTGGGCTGTGACGGTACCGGGTTACACGAGACGCGTTCGGGGGCCGCTAGCGTCGCAGTCGGTGTCCTCGAGAGTGGCTTCAACCAGCCTGCGGCGGTTCCTCTGCGTCCTGCTTGTGGTCGTGGGTCTGTGCGGGCTGACGGCGTGCCAGGCTGCGTTCACCGTCGACACCAAGGTGAACGAGGACGGCAGCGGCGTCATCACGGTCGGACTCGGTCTTGACGACAAGGCACTGGCCCGGTTGGGTGATCCCGACCGGACCGTTGAGGTCCAGGACATGAAAGCCGTCGGTTGGGAGGTGGAGTCCGCTCGCAAGGAAGCTGACGGACTCACGTGGATCCGGGCACGGAAGCGCTTTGCCTCCCTCGACGAGGCCAACGACGTGCTCGGATCGCTCAATCCAGCGACCTTGCGGGAGTTCAGGGTCGAGAAGAGCGCGTCGATCGCGCAGACCGATTGGCGATTCAGCGGCACGATTGACCTAACTGGCGGACTTGAGGCGTTCTCCGATCCTGAGGTGGCCGCGCTGCTCGGTGGTGACTTTCTTGGCGGACGAGCCGTAGAGATCGAGCAGCTAGAAGGCCGTCCAATTGCCGACATGATCAGTTTCCGAATGTCGGTCGAACTTCCCGGCGCCGAGGCGCCGGCGTCCTGGTCGCCGTCGCTTCGTGATCCTGATCCCACCCAGGTCGTAGCTGAGACGTCCCAGAGGTTGCCGATCCCATTGCTGCCGGTTTCGAGCAAGGGCGGAAGCACGATCTTGCTGGTCGTCTTGGTGGGGACCGGAGGGCTTGGCGCCCTCGTCGCGCTCCGCCGCCGCTTCCGCATGGCACCACGCTGATCGTGCGAAGGGCTCGGATCGGTCTCGTGGCAGATCGAGGGCTAGCGCTTGGCGCTCAATCCGTGTTTGGGGAGCCAGTGCCGGTTTCGAGGTAGCGCCGCAAGCTCTCGAGGTACATCGCCCACTGGAACGAGCAGCGAGGGAGGAGGCCGTCTTCGTACTCCCACCCGCCGTGCCACAACCGGACGACACTCGAACCCGGCGTGTCATGGGCAGGTTCTATTCGGAAGGCCACCGAGGTGCCGACCCATTCGTCGGGACCATCGATGCACAGCCAGTGCACGAGTTCGGGGGGCTCGAGCGCGTCAATCCGCATCCGGATCACGACCGAGCGCCCGTCGAAGCCGAACGTGGCCTCTGATCCTTCTGCTGGCTCTGCTTGGCAATCGGTCGTCCACCATGACGCCAAGCCATCTCGTGTCGTCACTGCGTCGAACACCGCGTCGGGTGGGGCGGCGATCGTGAGTTCGTGGACGATGTCATGCATGGCGCCGCAGCCTACATGCAGCTTGTGGGCCGCTTGGTAGAGGGAGGCGGGTGTGGCCTCCGCCGCATGTCCCACCGGCCAATGTGGTGGCCGCTTCGCGGTCCGGGTTGCAGAACGCCGTACATACACGTGGCTGCGTAGCGTGTTCGCCCGTCCGCCGGTTTTCGCCCGACGGATACCGTGGAGACAGGTCCGGGACTGGAAAGAGGTGCTCATGGGGGGATCGCGGCGAGCCGGGTTCGCGGCGTTCGTGGTGGCGATGCTCGCGACCGTCGCCTGTTCAGGTTATTCGAACACGACGGCTGCTGACCCTGTTCAGCCGGCACCAAGCGGGACCGCGAACGCAGCCCTTCCCGGGGGTCCGAGCGATGCCGACGGGGCGAAGCTAGCTGAACGAGTGTTCCCAGATCCGGATTGGCAGGTCGCCGATCCCCTGTCCCTCGGGTTCGATCCCGCAGTCCTTGAAAGCGTGCGACAGAAGGCTGAAGACGCCGGGAGCAACTGCTTGCTCGTGACCCGCAACGGCAGGATCGCAGCCGAGTGGTATTGGAACGGAACCGACGAGCACTCGGCCCAGGAGGTGTTTTCAGCAACGAAGTCGTTCACGAGCAGTCTTGTCGGAATTGCCCAAGCCGAGGGGAAGCTTGACATCGATGATCCGGCTACGAAGTACATCCCTGAGTGGATCGGAACCCCGTCGGAGGCGGTTACGGTCAAGAATCTCATCAGCAACAATTCAGGGCGCCATTGGGACTTTGAGACCGACTACGTCAAGATGGCAGTCGGTGCTCAGGACAAGACCCGCTTTGCCATCGAACTCGGCCAAGACGCGCCGCCAGGCGAGGTGTGGGCGTACAACAACGCAGCGATTCAGACACTCGATCGCGTGATCGCGCGTGCCACGGGAATGCCCACGCACCAGTACGCGGAAGAAAAGCTTCTCGGCCCGATTGGGATGCGCGACTCGGTGATGCGTACGGACCCGGTCGGTAACACTCTCACGTTCATGGGATTGCAGTCGACGTGTCGGGACATGGCCCGATTTGGCTACTTGTTCTTGAACAAAGGGAATTGGAACGGCAACCAGGTCATTCCCGAGGCCTGGGTCGAGGAAGCGACCCGCCCTTCGCAGGACCTCAACGTTGGTTACGGGTACCTATGGTGGCTCAACCGGCGCGGACGACTCGCGAATCCAGTGCAGCCGGTCTCGGCGATAGAAGGTGGCAGCACACCGGACGGGCAGATGGCCCCCGGGATGCCCGAGGATCTCTACTGGGCGCTCGGGCTCGGCAACCAGATCATTGCCGTGTCCCCGTCGACCGGTGTCGTCACGGTTCGGCTTGGGACGGTCAATCATCCCCGCGGCTCGACATTTGGGAACGTTGACGCGGCCCGGCCGGCAGTCGAGGGTCTGCGATCGCCCTAGTGAAGAACTGGTGCGATCTGTAAGCGGGGACTTCGGGAATGTGCTCGCCGACGGCGCCGCGTCCGTCTGGGGCAGCCCATGGACAACGAGGACCGGCGCAGACCGAGCACGGAGGATTTTCGTCACGGCTTGCGACCTCTGCCGCGACGACGTCCTGAGCGGCGAACCACTCGCCTGAGCGCAGCCGGAATTTCTCGTCCCGCCTCCCTACACTGTGGACAGTGGCCATTTTCGTCTGGCGGACGGGCGTGTCGACGCGCATGGCTGTCATCGCCGCCTCGGCGGCGACGGTCATGGTCGCTGCTTCGTGCGTGGCACCACCGCCTCCACCACCTCCTCCTCCGGTGATCGCTGCTGCGGGTGACATCGCGTGTGCCCCGTATTCGACCAACATCCCTAACGGTGACCTCGGGATAGGCGATCGATGCTACGAGAAGCCGACGTCAGACCTATTGGTGGCAGGCAACTACGACGCCGTACTGACCCTCGGTGACAACCAGTATCTCTACGGTGAGCTGGCTGGTTTCCAAACCGAGTTCGATCGCACCTGGGGGCGGGTCAAGGACCGGATCAAGCCGAGCGCAGGGAACCACGAGTACTACATACCGAACGCGACGGGGTACTTCGGCTATTTCGGTGCTGTAGCCGGTGATCCGACCCAGGGCTGGTACAGCTTTGATCTCGGGTCATGGCATCTCATCGCGCTGAACTCCAACTGTGATGCAGTGGGAGGCTGCGGCCCTGGCTCACCGCAGGAGCAGTGGCTCCGCGCCGATCTCGCCGCCCATGCGACGGTCAAGTGCACCTTGGCTTTCTGGCACTACCCGCGTTTCAGTTCTGGCTCGCACGGCAACGTGGCCACGATGGATCCCTTCTGGAGGGCGTTGCACGACTACGGCGCTGACGTCGTGCTGAACGGTCATGACCACAACTACGAGCGCTTCGCGCCGCAGAACCCTGACGGGGTAGCCGAGCCCGCAGGGATCCGTGAATTCGTTGTCGGCACCGGCGGGTTTTCCCATTATGGACTGGGGACTCTCAAGGCCAATTCCGAATCCTTCGACGGATCGAGTTTCGGGATCCTCGAGTTGACGCTTCGACCCACGGGCTACGACTGGCAGTACCGCCCAGCTGCAGGAGCGACCTTCACCGATTCCGGCCACGGCGACTGCCACTGATTGGCGACTGTCGATCATGTGACCTTCGCGGTCGTGATTCTTCTCCATTGGTCGGGCGTCAGGCTTCGCACGGGTATCGCGCTGGATTAGGGCGATGGTGACCGTCTGCGACTGTGGCAGCTGACGGTGTCAGGGATGCCACTGCCGCGGGCACCGGATCCTCCAGGCCAGCCTGGTGCGTTCCGGTCGGACCGGTGACGATTCAGGATCTGTCGTCCCCGCTGTCTGCGCCGGCGAGCCGGCAGATCGTCGATCGTGCGTCGGCCTTCTGTGTCATAGGGGCGCTGCATACTCGGGGCATGCCAAAGCCGAAAGCGTTTTTCCGCTGTTCTAGCTGCGGCAGCGTTGCGCCCCGTTGGGAGGGCCGCTGCTATCGGTGCGGCAACTGGAACACGCTCGTCGAGGAGCTACCGGCGTGTGTGCTGGGACGTGCCCAGAACGCCGGTAGTGAGCGGCCGTGCCGTATTGGGGAGGTCGACGAAGCCGCGAGCCGCGTGCTTTCAACCGGCGTCACGGAGGCAGACCATGTGCTTGGTGGGGGTCTGGTCCCGGGTTCGGTGACGCTGCTCGGAGGGGAACCAGGCATCGGGAAATCAACTCTTGTCCTCCAGATCCTGGCTTCGATCGCATCTCAGGGAGCAACGGCCCTGTATGTGTCGGCCGAGGAATCTCAGCAACAGGTTCGTGCCCGCGCTCAACGCCTCGGAGTCCTCGATGACCGACTATGGGTGGTCGCCGAGCACCGCGTGGAGGCAATCGTCGCTCACTTGTCCACGGTCGAGCCTCGTGTTCTCGTCATCGATTCCATCCAGACGATCCAAGACTTGTCGATTGCTGCAGCCGCGGGATCCGCGAGTCAGGTCCGGGAGTGCACGCTCCGCCTCGTCGGGGAGGCCAAGGCTCGTCAGCTCGCGATCGTGCTTGTCGGCCACGTCACCAAAGATGGCGCGCTTGCCGGCCCGCGGCTTCTCGAACACCTGGTCGACACTGTCCTCACATTCGACGGTGACCGGTACCACACGCTTCGCTTTCTCCGGGCGGTCAAGCACCGCTTCGGTGCCACCAACGAGGTGGGGATGTTCGAGATGACCGAACGCGGACTTGTGCCAGTCGCGGACCCGAGCAGACTCTTTCTGGCTGATCGTCGCCCAGACGCCGCGGGCTCGATCGTCGTTCCAACAGTCGATGGTCACCGGTCCTTACTCGTGGAGGTACAAGCGCTGGCGGCACCGACGCGGTCCCAACTTGCCCGACGGATAGTGCAAGGACTCGATGGCGGTCGATTCCCCATGGTCATCGCCGTGTTGCAGCAGCACGCCGGGGTCAGATTGCACGACTGTGACGTCTACGCCTCCGCAGTCGGCGGCGTCCGGGTCACCGAACCGGCGGCGGATCTCGCGGTTGCGTTGGCGACAGCCTCTGCGGCGTTGAACCAGCCGCTCGCTGCCGACCTTGTTGCGTTCGGAGAAGTCGGCCTCACCGGTGAGGTCCGCCAGGTCACGCACTATGAGCGGCGTTTGGCCGAAGCACGTCGGCTTGGATTCACCCGGGCCATCGTGCCGCCTTCATCTCCCCCCGGGGCCCCCGGTATCGAGATCATCCGCGTGCATTCGGTGAACGAAGCCATCGACGCAGCCTTCCGGTGCACGCCGTCGTCGTCTGCTGGCGCCCTGGCTCCGGTCCTGGTCGATCCTCGGGTTGCGTGCGCGCCTCCTCAACCCCAACCCCAACCCCAACCCACCACCCAGGGCT
The DNA here is from genome assembly GCA_026419545.1 of Acidimicrobiales bacterium. GTDB lineage: Bacteria > Actinomycetota > Acidimicrobiia > Acidimicrobiales > Acidimicrobilacustridaceae > JANZZE01. The sequence continues at coordinate 13,565 of JANZZE010000040.1, read as the reverse complement.
CCGGTCCTGGTCGATCCTCTGGCTGGCTGCGCGCCTCGTCGGGTCCCTGATTTGTGACGTCGGTGCCATGAGGTTTTGGGCTCGTGGAGCTGGACCGAACGTGGGCAAGTGCCTCTCTGGTTGATGCTGACCTGGCGCTGATGGGCTAGGCAGCCGTGGGGCTGGACTGTGCGCGTAAGCACGAACACCAGATCCTGGTCCAGCGACGCAACACATTGGCGCCAGTTGCTTCTCGCTGAGGTGTTCCTTTCCGCGGATCTCCGAGTCCACAGCGCCTGCATGACGACGGCTTGTACACTCCGGGCGTGGTCCGCCGGCGCAGCCAATCGCTGATGTCTGCTCTCGCCGCGGTGGCTCCGGGCAAGCCCCTGCGCGAGGGTCTCGACCGGATCCTGCAGGCCAACATGGGTGCGCTCATCGTTGTCGGCGATGGACCCGAGGTCTTGAACATTTGCTCGGGTGGGTTCCTGCTCGACGCGGCGTTTAGCCCTCAGCGCCTGTCGGAGCTGGCGAAGATGGATGGCGCAATCATTCTTGCGTCGGACGCAAGCCGCATCGCCCGGGCGAACGTCCACCTCGTACCGAATCCGAACGTGCCCACGTCAGAAACCGGGACCAGGCACCGGACGGCCGAGCGGGTTGCCCGCTCGATCAACGTCCCGGTCATCTCGGTGTCAGAAGACATGGGGATCATCGCCGTGTATGTCGGCGACGACAAGCACCCCCTCCAGCCGATCCCACGCTTGCTGGACCGGGCGAATCAAGCGTTACGCACGCTTGAGCGATACAAGGCCCGCCTAGATGAGGTCACCTCGTCGCTGTCTGCACTTGAAGTCGAGGACCTGGTCACGATCCGGGACGTGGTGGTGTTGTTGCAGCGCATGGAGATGGTTTTGCGCATTGCGGATGAGATCGAGACGATCATCGTCGAGCTTGGGGTCGATGGTCGCCTCATCCAACTGCAGCTTGACGAGATCATGGGCGGTGTTGAAGACGACCGACGGCTCGTGATACTCGACTACTTCCACGAGGACTCGGCCTGGCACCTCGAAGAAGCGATGGCTGGCTTGAGCGAGCTCGACACCGACCAGTTGCTTGACCTCAAGCAAGTCGCAGGCATGCTGCACCTCCCCGAAGGGGTGAACGACCTCGACGCGCCGGTGCAACCCAAGGGTTATCGCCTGTTGTCACGTGTCCCCCGCTTACCTGACACGGTCATTTCCAACATCGTCGAACGGTTCGGCAACCTGCCCAAGATCATGCGGGCGACGATCGACGATCTCGATGAAGTCGAAGGCGTCGGGGAGACAAGGGCCCGGGCCATCAAAGAAGGCCTGTCACGGCTGGCCGAGTCGAGCATTTTGGACCGCTACGCCTGAACCTGCCGTGCGGTGTGGCAGTAGCGGTCCGCATCGCCGACTATCGCCTGAGGCACCAGAGCACGTGGACACGATGTCGAGGCCGGATGACGGTAGCGGGTCAGCAGCGCCGACTGTTGAACAGCTCGTTTCTGGCCGTATGATCGGTCGAACGCGAGCGCGCTCGGATCGTGAGGTGGCTGTAGATGGCTCCTAGTGATGGCTTTGACGAACTCTTGGGGAGCGCGGCTAACTGGAGCGCAGCTCGGGGCGGTCTGGATGCCTATGACGAGAAGTTCGGCAAGCTCGGCCTCACCTTCGACGACGTCATGTTGTTGCCGGCAGAGTCACGTGTCTTACCTAAAGACGTCGATACGTCGACCTTTCTAACGCCTGACATTCGGCTGAACATCCCGGTCGTGTCCGCCGCGATGGACACCGTCACGGAGCACCGGATGGCCATTGCGCTGGCCCGGTGGGGTGGCATCGGCATCATCCACCGCAACCTGCCTCCGGAAGAGCAAGCGGCTGAAGTGGACCGGGTCAAGCGCTCTGAGTCGGGGATGATCACGCATCCTGTGACGCTCCGGCCACATAACACCGTCGGCGACGCACTCGAACTGATGGCCCGATTCCACATTTCCGGCGTGCCGATCACCGATGACACCAACCGTCTCGTAGGCATCCTCACGAACCGGGATCTGCGGTGGTTCGACGACGATCTCGAATCGCCCATATCGACGGTCATGACCTCAGGCAACCTTGTGACCGCACCAGTGGGGACCGATCTCGAGCAGGCCAAGGAGATCTTCCGGCGCCACAAGATCGAGAAGCTCCCGGTCGTCGACGCCGACGGCTACCTCCACGGGCTCATCACCGTGAAGGACATCCAGAAGAAGATCGACTACCCGAACGCAACCAAGGACGCTGAGGGTCGCCTACGGGTCGGTGCGGCAGTTGGCGTTGGTCCCGACGCAGTCGAACGGGCCAAGGGTCTTATCGCAGCGGGCGTCGACGTGATCGTGATCGACACCGCGCACGGCCATGCCGAAAGCGTGCGCGAGACGGTCCGGGAGATGCGGCACGTCTGGGATGGGCCGCTTGTCGCAGGGAACATTGCGACGGCTGCAGCCGCCGAAGCCCTCATCGAGGCTGGCGCTGATGCCATCAAGGTGGGGATTGGCCCGGGCTCGATCTGCACAACCCGTGTCGTGACGGGCATCGGTGTCCCGCAGATCACTGCCGTGTTCGACGCGGCTCAAGTGGCTCGTCGTCATGGGGTGACTGTGATCGCCGACGGGGGTATCCAGTACGTCGGCGACGTGGCCAAGGCGATTGCTGCGGGGGCGGATTCGGTCATGTTCGGCAGTTTGCTCGCTGGCACCGATGAAGCGCCGGGTGAGGTCGTTGTGGTCAACGGGGAGCGTTACAAGGAATACCGCGGTATGGGGTCGGTGGGAGCGATGAAAAGCCGGTCCTTCTCCAAGGACCGCTACTTCCAAGACCATGTCGATGATGCGGACAAGTTGGTGCCCGAAGGGATCGAGGGCCGAGTGCCGTACAAGGGACCGCTTCGCCACGTGGTGTTCCAGATCGAGGGCGGACTACGCCAGGCAATGGGATATTGCGGTGCGGCCACGATTTCGGACATGCAGCAGCACACGCGCTTTGTCCGGATGACGGCGGCTGGCTTGCGTGAGAGCCACCCGCACGACATCTGGATCACCGAGGAAGCGCCGAACTACCGGCGGCGCTGAGGCCGACGGCGGCAGTGGCGGGTCTGGGACTCGCCGCCATGGCGAGGGCAATCGCGACGAAGCGCACCGGGACTGCGCTTTGGCCGTTGCACGGTGAATGAGTCCCCGTGAGCTCCGCCAACGTGTGGATCTAGGGGATGGAGGATGTGCCGCCTGACTGTCGCGAGCGGATGAGCCCTGGCTGGAGCATTTCGTCTAGAAACACAGGGATGCGAATCACGCTTGCGTCCGGGACACCTGCTGAGTTCGCCGCGCCTTCGGGTGAGGCTTCACGTGGTCTGGTCGTGTTCCCCGACATTGGCGGGCTGCGCCCGCTGTTCGACGAGCTGTGTGCGCGGTTGGCGAGGGAAAACGGCTGGGCGGTCTGCGCCCCTGAACCGTGGCCCGCTCATACCGACCAGCCGCTTGAATGGCGTCTCGAGCATGTCGGCGATCTCGATGACAAACGCGTGCTCGCTGATGTGGTCGCCGCTGCGGACGCGACAGGTTGCGACACTGTCGGCATCGTCGGGTTCTGTATGGGCGGCATGTATGCACTCAAGGCGGCAGGAACCGGCCGGTTTCACCGAGCTGTCTCGTTCTACGGCATGATCCGCGTGCCGCAGCGCTGGGCCAGTCCCACGCAAGGACAACCCCTTGAGTACCTCACCCGCCCCGAGGCCTGCCCAGTCCTTGCGATCATCGGTACCGCCGACATCTGGACGCCACCCGAGGACGTTGCGGCACTTGAGGCGGCTGGAGCGACCGTCGTCCGTTACGAGGGGGCAGAGCACGGATTCGTGCACGACCCGGATCGGCCCGCGCACCGGCCGGATGACGCCGCTGATGCTTGGCAACGTGCCATCGCGTTCCTCTCCGAGTGATCGGTTCACGCTCGTACCGGTTCGGGCCTGTCTCCGTACCGTCTCCTCAGTGACGTTCGTTCGTCGATATGCAGACTGTAGGCGTCGGCACCTTGTATCAGCTGCGTCGGCGTGTACTCGGCTCAGCGACGCTCGTTGATACTTTGGCGATGCCGGTCAGGTTGTGCTGGGTTCTCCTCACCGGGCAGGCGCGGGCCGTCGTTGTTGCCCCGCGTACCGGCGCAACTCGTCACGCTGAGGACCGATGACACGATGATCGCGGCGGCGACAAGTCCGGCTAGCTGCCGTCGGGGGAAGGGCGTAGCGTTCGAGCGGGTCGCCGGGTCCCGGGACAACCTTCGCTGGCGGCGTCCCAGGCACGGATCGGTGGCCGAGCGATCGGCAAGCCCAGGCACTTCGCCGGCGCGCTCACTCACCGTTGGCGACTGGGTACTGGCCGTCGAGCGAGTTGTCTTTGCAAGGGGTTTGCCTGGGAAGCTGAGGGCCCATGATGGGTGTGGGGTGCGTGGCCAGTCGGTCACCTCAGCGGGCGCGGCGCTCGAGCTGCTCGCGGTTGGTGATCCGGTAGCGCCGATCGACCTGCTCGATCCAACCGAGCCGGATGAACGAAGCGATGGCCTTGTTCACACGTTCGCGGGAGGCGCCGACCATCCCGGCCAATTCCTCCTGGGTGATGGGCAGGGCGAATTCCTCCCTGTCCCCAGCCAGCTCGAGCAAGCGCTTGGCGGTGCGCCCGGTGACATCGAGGAACACCGAATCGGCCAGCGCCTCGTCGGTGGTACGGAGCCGTTGGGCCAGCAGGGCCACGACCCGCCACAACAGCTCGGGGTGTTCCTCGTAAAGCTTGCGGACCGGCTCGTAGGGGATGGCGATCACTTCGGAAGGCTCGAGGGCCCGGGCCTCGGCCGAACGATTCAAGCCGTCGAACAGGGGCATCTCCCCGAACAGGTCACCCCGTTCCATGAGCGCCATCATCGACTCGCGGCCATCGATCGACTTGTTGGCTATGGCGATGCGGCCCTCGACCACGACGTAGAGCTGATCGGGCTCGTCTCCCTCGGAGAACAGCACGTCACCTCGTTGGAGCACCCGGTTGGAGGCCTGCGAGCTGATCAGGTCAAGCTGTTCAGGCGTCAGGTCAGCGAACAGTTCGACCTCGGAGAGGAGCTGGCGGTCCGGCACGGGACCGAATCGTAGTGGCAGCACGAATTGGACGCGCCGGAACGGATAGGCGCTGTTCGACGCGTCTCATTTGTCGAACCGTGAGTCGCGTCGCGCAACACCTCGTGGATCGCTTCGACTTCGGGGTTCCCTCGCATGCGTCCCATTTGTCGAACCGTGAGTCGCTCGGTACCGAGCATCTTGACTCGTACTCAAATTTCGCCGGGTCTGTGATGCGTCCCATTTGTCGAACCGTGAGTCGCTTCGTACCCTTGAGAGAGGAAGCGATTCCGTGCCTTCAGTCCGAGCTTTGGTCGACTTCGTTCGCTCTGGGAGAGACATGCCATCGTTCAAGGTTGGAGACAAGGTCGTTTACCCCCACCACGGGGCCGCGGTGATCAAGAAACGGGAAAAGCTCGACCCCACTAAGTCCGGCACCAAGACCGAGTACTTCGTGTTGCAGCTGGCCTACGGGGATCTCACCCTGATGGTGCCGGTCGACAAGATCGAGGAAGTCGGCATCCGCGAGGTGATCAACCGGGAGGAAGTCGAAGAGGTGTTCGCGGTGCTCCGCAAGAAGGAAGCGCGAATGCCGACCAACTGGTCCCGGCGGTTCAAGAATCACGTCGAGAAGCTCAAGTCGGGTGACATCTATCAGGTCGCGGAGGTGGTCCGGAACTTGTCGTTGCGTGACAAGGACAAGGGCCTGTCGGCGGGTGAGAAGCGGATGCTGGCCCGTGCACGCCAGATCCTCGTCTCCGAACTCACCTTCGCGATCAACGTAAGTGAGGAAGAAGCTGAGAAGCGTCTCGACGCAGCACTCACCTGAGGGCCTGCCGAGCGAGTTTCAGTGCATGAAGAGAGTCCCAGTCCATGAAGAAGGTTGGCGTTCGAGCCGACCGCAGTCGTCTTTACTGGCGTGCGGCGCATATTGATCGATTCGTCCCGGTGGCTCCGGTGGGCTCGTGCTGACCGACGGCGCGACTTCGACCGTTACGTAGTGACGTGGCAACAACGGGGGGCATGTCCGACCGTGGCGCGTCGGCATTGGTGCGACTCCGGCCGCCGGTAGTGACGTGGCGAGCAACACATGGGCTCCGCATGAACAACCCACGGGCCTGTCATCCCCCTGGGACGCAGGCTACGGTCAGCATGTGAGCGTCTGGGCCATCGTCGTCGCTGCCGGCAGCGGTTCGCGCTTTGGTAGTTCGGTCCCGAAGCAATACCTTCCGCTGGCTGGTCGGAGGGTCCTTGACTGGTCGCTCGCGGCGGCCCGCAGTGTGTGTGATGGTGTCGTGTTGGTCGTTGCTGCTGATCGTGCGGATGCGGTTGAGCCGCTTGCTGATCACGTGGTGGTCGGGGGCTCGACCCGGTCAGCGTCCGTGCGGGCCGGGCTGCGCGCGTTACCCGGGGATGCATCGGTGGTGGTGGTGCACGACGCTGCTCGCCCTGCTGCATCCCGGCGGCTGTTCGGGGCCGTCGTGGCGGCCGTGTGTTCGGGCGCCGACGGTGCCGTGCCAGGTGTGCCGGTCACCGACACGATCAAGCGGACCACGACCCTCGGTCACCAGGTTTGGGTCGCCGACACCCCCGACCGCGACACACTGGTCGCGGTGCAGACGCCCCAGGCGTTCAGGGTCGACGCGCTGCGCGCAGCCCATGCCAGTGGTGCTGAGGCGACCGACGACGCCGCACTCGTCGAAGCGGCTGGGGGTCGAGTGCAGGTCGTGCCCGGCGAGTTGGCGAACCGGAAGATTACGGTGCCAGACGATCTCGTTGCGATGGAGCAGTACTTGGGAGACACCGACGAGGACTAGGGTCGCTGGTCGTGAAGGTCCGGGTCGGTCAGGGATTCGATGTGCACGCGTTCAGCCCTGATCCCGAGCGGAAACTGGTGCTCGGGGGCGTGGTGTTCGAGCGCGAACAGGGGCTCGTCGGGCACAGTGATTCCGATGTCGTGGCGCACGCCTGTGCCGATGCGCTGCTCGGCGCCGCAGGTCTCGGCGATCTGGGACAGCATTTCCCCGATACCGATGACCGGTGGGTTGGCGCCAATTCGGTGGGTTTGCTTCGCGAGGTCGCAGACTTGGTGCGGGCCGCAGGCTGGGTGGTTGGCAACCTCGACTGTGCAGTGATATGCGAGCGCCCGAAACTGGCGCCGCGGCGAGCCGAGATGGAAGCGGTGCTCAGCGATGCCGTCGGTGCGCCGGTGTCGGTGAAAGGGAACCGGGCCGAAGGACTCGGTGCGATCGGGCGGCGCGAGGGGATTGCGTGTTTCGCCGTAGCGGTGGTGACGTCAGCGTGACCGGGGTGCCGGAGCGGCAACCGTGAGGCGGGGCAAGCCAGCCAAGCGCCCAGCCGCGGCGTCTCGTTCTCGGGCCGCACGGACCAAGTCACACTCGGCCAAAGTGAGCCCGACCAAGCGGGCAACCAAAGGCAATAAGCGTGGCGCACGTGGCTCGGGACGGGAAGCGGGCCGCCGCTCTGATCGTGGCCTCGGTGGCGAACAGGTTGAAGGCCGCCAGGCAGTGCGGGAATTGCTGATCGCTGGACGGCGCCGCGTCCGGGAGGTCTGGATCGCTGAGGAGCACGACGACCACGGGGTCCTCGCCGACATTGCTGAGCTCGCCGCAGGCGCCGGCGTCCCGGTCCGGGAGGTGAGTCGCAAGAAGTTGCTCGGTGAGGCCCGCACCGACGCACCTCAGGGGGTCCTCGCCAAGGCCGCCCCGCTGGCGGGCGTCGGACTCGAGGAGTTACTGGTCGGCCCCGCTGGAGCTGGTTCTCCTCGGTCCAGGCCTGGGTCAGCGGACACACGCTCAGCTGCCCCGTTCTTGCTCGCCGTCGATGGTGTGACCGATCCCGGCAATCTCGGTGCGTTGCTGCGGACCGCTGAGTGCGCCGGGGTCACGGGCGTGATCCTGCCTCGCCACCGAGCGGTCCACGTCACGCCGGCGGTCACCAAGTCTGCCGCTGGTGCCGTCGAATACTTGCGGATGGCCGTTGTTGGCGGCTTGCCCGCCGCTCTCAACACGTTGCGCGCCAACGGCGTCTGGGTCGTCGGACTCGACATGGCCGGTGAGGAGCTGTTCGCACTCGACCTCGATGCTACAGAGCCGCTCTGTTTGGTCTTCGGGGCCGAAGGCCGGGGGCTTGGCCGTCTTGTGCGTCAACGCTGCGATGTCCTCGCGTCGATCCCGCTTTATGGGCAGCTCGCGTCGCTCAATGTCGCGGCTGCGGGGGCGGTCGCGTGCTACGAGATCGTGCGGCGCCGCGACCGTAATCATTGACCTACATGCAAAGATGGTCGGTCCATGATTGTTCGATTCCTCCAGTGCCGGCAGCGAGCGGTTGCGGTTGTCCTGACCGTGATCATGGTGTCGTCGGCCGGTTCGTGCTCCCGAGGCGGGGGTGAACCCGCGCTTCCCACTGGAGCGCCCACGACCGCACAGGCGGTGCGGGGCGATGAGTGCTTTGACGCCAAGGGTGACATCCTGACCAACGCATCGGACGAAGGCTCAACCATCTCCGAGCCCGCCGGTGTCGACATCAGTTGGGCAGCGGCGACAGTTGACGGCGACCTGCTCCGGGTGTCGTTCCGGACAGTGGGCTACATCGACGCGGCGCCGAACCCGGAGTTCGTGGTGGCGAACGGCAGTCTCGAGTCCGCATCTGATCAGTACTGGGAGCTCCGGTCGGAGCGGGCTGGCAGCCGCTGGAGCCTGAAGCTCGTGATGTTCCCCAAAGGTCAGAGCCGTCAGCAGGAAAAGACGATCAACGTGCCGGTGAGCGTGGAGGGCAACGAGCTGCGGTACTCGGTGCCTCTCGGCCAGTTGCCGCCGATCAGCACCGTGCTCTGGCAGTTCGGTGCTGGTGCTGGGGTCAGTGACGAATCGCGGGTGGTCGACGACTGTCAGCCATTCCAACAGACGGGTTCGCCAGGTGACACAGTCCCACCTATCGGCGGGTCCACACCGACTCTACCCTCGGTCCCGACCGTGACCGGGTCGGTCGGCCAAACGCTGAACGCGCCAGACGGTTCGAAGGTCACGGTGAAGCTGATCGAGGTCCCGGCCGTCCCGAACAACGAGCAGACACCGGAACCGATTCCTGGTGCTCGGTTTGCGGCCGCAGAGGTCGAGGTGTGTGCGGGCAACTTCCAACTCGACAATATCGGCGAGCGGCGATGGTCGATGGAGGTCACTGGGGACCGTCGGGTCTCCGCATGGGACGCGCCGCGCTCGCCGAAATCACCCCGATTCAGCGCAGGGGCGACAGTGCGGCCCGGCGAATGTATTGGTGGTTGGGTCGTGTTCCAGATCGCCGATAATGCGGACCCAGTTTCGGTGGACTATGACACGAGCGGCACCGGCGTCGGTCCTGTTGTGACGTTCCGAGCGTGAAGTCGATCGAGCATGGGTCGGGGATCTCGGTCCAACAGCGGGCCCTCGAGCAGCCATCCCCAGGTGCCGTCGCGCTGCTACAGCCATGTTCGGCAAGCGTCGAGTGGCAGCTGTTGCCTTAGACTCGTGACAGCGACGAAGTCCCGGTCATCCAAGATAATGATCTCCGGTCTTTCACCGGACGGCTGGTTCGAGAATGGACAGGGTTGATCCACTGACGCGGACTTCCACTCCTAGGGGCAACGTCAGGTTTGGAATCGTGTGTCCTGACGCAATGCCAAAAATCACCGGGTAGTGCCATCCGGCACATGCTTTTCGTATGAGATGCTCCCACTCAGAACGACGCCGACCGAGGAATGGGCGACCGAACACAACGGCTCGTGCTTGGGTGAAGAATCCGGCATCGGCGAGCGCCGCTAGGTCATCTTCGGCGTCGTCAAGGTCGTAAGGAGCTTGCGGAAACTCGCAGAACACGACCGCATCGCTGGTCTTCGGTCTCCACGAGGTCGTCAACGCCGCCCTGAGAACGGGCAGACAACCGCCGACTAGTATGCCCTCAGCCGAGCCTTCGACGATGACCGAGGGTCCCGGTGCTGGCGCAAATCGGCGGAAGCGGTCATTTGACCAGTCACCCGGTTCTACGACCTCCCAGTCCGGAGTCCGGATTTCACCGTGTGGCAGGGGTCGGGTTGTCAATGACATGAAAGAATCAGCGGTTTCCGCAGCTACGTCGGGAATTTCTGCCCAGTCGGGAAGCACTGCTGGACCGTAAAAGGTCACCATCTCGGCGAAGTTACTCAGTGCGACATGGAGAAAAGTCACATCAGAATAACCACAGAATACCTTCGGGTTTTTCCGGATCATCTCGAAATCAAGAAGCGGGATGATTTCACGGCTCCCTGTGCCACCAATGGAACAGATGATCCCATCGACAGAAGGGTCGCAAAATGCCTCGTTCAAGTCAGCTGCTCGTTGTTCTGGTGTACCGGCAGTAGCTCCACTACAACTGCGAACGTTCGGCATTTCTTTGATACCCCAGCCCTTGCGCCGCAGCGCCCTGAATCCGCGTTCGAGCCGATCGGGGAATCGAGCCGCAGCGGAGCCGGCAGGGCTGACGACAGCGAGTGTCGAGCCCCGGGAGAGCCGCGGTGGCCGCGTCAGCTGGCGGGGGCGGCCGGTGACGGTCGGGAGTTCAGCCATGCCTCGATCTCATGCCAGCGGGCAATCTGGGCCGCGGGTGCGCTGATCCGGCTGAGAAGCTGTAAGCGATTCGCCCGGATCTCGAGGTCGTCGCTCATGACGAGGACATCTTCGAAGAAGCGCTCGACTGCAGGTACGACACCGATGAACGCGTCGCAGAACGACGATGCCGAAGGCGTTTCCCCTAGTTGCTGCTCGAACGCTCCGATCGCATTCCACAGCATCTCTTCGGCGGGCTCGGTGAATAGCTCAGGTCGGACCTGACCGGGGCCTTGCGTTTCACCTACCAAGCGTTGGACCCTACGAATCGTTTCAACGATTCGGGCCAGCCGTGGGGTCTTCGCGAGGTCCTCGAACTCCTGTATTGCCTTGCCGATCGACGTGGGTTCGTCCCATCGGTCGGCGAAGGCGGCGATGAGCGGAGCATCTTTGCCTGCCTCGGAAAGCCGGACTTCGCCGCGGGCACGAATGAACTCTCGTACCTGTACGACGACCGATGGTGCGTCGCTGCAGCCGGCGACGGCGGCTGCTCGTTCGAGGAGTTGTGACAAACGGAGTGTTGGGAAGTGCTCTTCGAGGAGTTGGAGCAACCCAGATGCTGCTCGCCGAAGACCGAAAGGATCGCTGCTGCCTGACGCGTGGGCACCGACGGAGAAAAGGCTCACGAGCAGATCTGCGCGATCTGCAAGCGAGATGATCGCTCCGCTCAACGTTTCGGGCCCCGAGTCGCGTGCATGTCGTGGCCGTGACGCGTCGAGGATGGCACGAGCAACGGCCGGGTCCTCGCCAGCTGACAATGCGTAGTGATACCCGATCGTCCCCTCCAGGCTCGAGAACTCTGCAACGAGTTGTGTCGCAAGGTCAGCCTTGGCGAGATGTGCTGCCCGTGCCACGATCGTCTTGGTGTGTTGGTCGACGCCGAGAAGGTCAGCGAGGTCGCACGCGATCGTCTCGATTCGCCGTGCCCGATCGAGCATGGAGCCGGAACGTTCCTCGAACAAGATGCTCGCTAGGCGCTCGCGATGCCAGTCCAGGGGGTGTTCCCGATCACGCTCGAAGAAGAACAGGGCATCGGAAAAGCGTGCCCGCAGCACCGCTTCATAGCCGAGGCGCACTCGCTCGGTGTCCACGTTCCCGTTGGCAACACCGATGAAGTACGGCAGCAACTGCCCCGCAGGCCCATATACGGGAAAGAATCGTTGCTGTTTCCCCATGACCGTCACCAAGACCTCGACCGGGAGGTCGAGGAACTGCTCGTCGAATGACCCCAGGAGGGGGGCCGGATACTCGACGAGTCGAGCGACTTCGATGAGCAGTGGGTCTTCGGGGTCGATTGCGGCTACACCACCGACGCTCGCGGCGAGCTGCGCTGCAGAGTCACGGACCATCGCTCGTCGATCCATCTCGTCGGCGATGACTCCGTGGCGTTCGAGTAACGAAACGTAGCTAGCGGCATCCGGGACCGAGATTTCGGAGTCGTCCTGACGTAATGCCCGTGTAGCGCGACCGCTCACGAGCCCCGCGTAGCAGACGGGGATTGCTTGGCTGCCGAGCAGGACGGTGAGCCACCGCAGGGGACGGCTCGCCGCGAACCCAGGTCCTGCGCCCCATCGCATCCCCCGACCTGCCGTCACTGCACGGATCACCGCGGGCAATCTTTCGGCTAACACTGCTGCAGTAGACCGAGCCTCTCGTTCACGCGCGACGGCGAGGAACTGATCGCCGTTGTGTTCGACAACCGACAGCTCCTCGACGGCCACGCCCATCTTGGCGGCAAAGCCGGCAGCAGCGGGTGTCGGCGCGCCCGAAGCGTCGAAAGAGATCTCGAGTCGCGGGCCTCGCACGATGGTCGACTCTGCAGGCTGGGAGGTGCTGACCGAGTCGACGAGAAGCGCGACACGCCTCGGCGTTGAGTAGACGCGAAATCCGTTGGCCTCGATTCGCTCTGAAGTCAGGAGCTCCCGAATCTGCAGATCGAGACGTTCTCCGTAGGACGGGATCGTGTCAACCGGGAGTTCTTCAAAGCCGAGTTCAACAAGCAACGGAGCTGACGTGATCGACGAGTCGACTGGGGGAATATCAGTTTCAGATGTGACCTGGCTCGGTTGTCTGACACCGAGCGGGAATCCGAGCTCTTCGCGTCGTCGTATGTAAAGGCATGCAACTTCGTGCGCAAGGCCACGAATCATCTTGAAGACCTTCGCTCGTTCGACTGTTCCAACAGCACCGCGCGCATCGAGAATGTTGAATGCGTGGCTGCATCGCAAAACAAATTGATAGGCGGGCAACGGGAGCCCCTGATCGATTAGATGTCGGGCGCATTTTTCATATTCACTAAGCCACTTTCGCTGGAGACCTACGTCGGCCGTGTCGAGATAATATTTGCTCATCTCGTATTCGGCCTGCGAGGCAATTTCGCCATATGAAACGCCCGGAGCGTATTCGATATCCTGGAAACGGCGCACTCCTTGTAGAGCCATCATGATGCGCTCGATCCCGTAGGTGATCTCAACTGCAACAGGATCGAGCTGGACCCCCCCGGCCTGCTGGAAATAGGTGAACTGCGTGATCTCTAATCCGTTGAGCCAGACCTCCCAGCCAAGACCCCACGCTCCTAAAGCCGGCGACTCCCAGTTGTCCTCGACGAACCGTATGTCATCAAGTGAACGGTCGATGCCGATCTTCGTAAGACTTTCGAGATAGAGCTCAGTTGGATTTCCTGGATCAGGTTTAAGAATGACCTGCAATTGTGTATGACACTGCAGACGGTTCGGATTATCTCCGTAGCGGCTATCGTCCGGTCTGATGCTCGGCTCCACATAAACC
>JANZZE010000039.1 GCA_026419545.1 Acidimicrobiales bacterium | reverse complement strand
CTGACGGGGCTCATGAACCGCGCTGGTCTATGGGAAGAACTTGAACGTCTTGGGCCCGCTTCAGGCAGCGACGAGCTGATCGGGATCCTCTATGTCGATCTCGACGGGTTCAAGCCGATCAACGACTCCCATGGCCATGCTGTCGGCGACCGCGTACTCGCACAGGTCGCAAGCCGGCTCTCGGCGGTGATCCGGCCTGGCGACCGCATCGGACGGATCGGGGGTGACGAGTTCGCCATCGTGACGAGGGGTCTCACCTCTGCCGAGGCCGCTGATGCCATCGCCGCGCGGATCCTGGCCGAGATGGCACCACCGGTGGCTGTGGGTGACGTAGAGGTCACGGTTGGTGCGAGCGTCGGTATCGCGGTTGTGAAGGCTGCCGATTTCGACGCGGACGCCGTTCTCGACGCCGCCGATCGCGCCCTCTACCGTGCCAAGGACGACGGCCGCGGCCGCTGGCACCGTGTCGAGCTGCCCTAGCGGAGCCCGAGCAGCACTCGGATTCAATTCCCAAGACGATACGCAGCGAGTAGAAGGAAGCCGACCGTTGGTCAACAGCCTCGACATCAGCGAACAGCGGCTGCAACGGCCGCAGAACCTGGCGCGACGACGCGCTAAGACTTTTCAGTGCCGGTAACCCGAGTCGCCGTGATTTGCGCCATGCGCTCAGAGGTTGGCCCGATCGCCCGAGGGCTCGGGCTCGAACCGTGTCACATCGACGGCTGCGCGGCTGCATACCAAGGATATGCCGGCTCCATCCACGTCGTAGCGGTGGTTACGACCATGGGCACCAAGGCAGCGCAACGAGCAACCGAAGCCTTGTTCGCCACAATGCCGATCGATCACGTGATGGTAGCCGGCGTTGCCGGCGGCGTGGACCCCACTTTGGCCATCGGGCAACTCGTGGTACCAGAAGTCGTGATCGACTCAGCCTCGGGCCGGGAACTCCACCCGGTCACGTTGCCTGGCCACCGAGCCAGCGGAGTGATCGCGACCTCGGATGCCCTTCACTATGGCGACGAGGAGCTCAACGCCTTACTGCAGGCCGGCATCACCGCAGTCGACATGGAGACTGCCTCGATCGGCGCAGTGTGCGAACAGCATGGTTGCCCTTGGTCTGCGTTTCGCGCAATCAGCGACCGAGTGCAGGAGGCGGGCCACAACTACGAGGCATTTTCTCTCGCCAATCCTGACGGGACGCCAGATATGAGCGCCGTCGCCTGGTTTGTGCTCAGGCGACCTTGGCGCGTCCCGCACCTCGTCCGTCTCGGCCGAGGAGCTCACCGAGCCATCACACAAGCGGCAGAGGCCACCATCGTCGCATGCGTTAGGTTCGAGGTCAGCTGACAGCAGCGTTCAAGCGTCCCGAGCCCGGCTCTCGAGCAACCCGACGATGTCACCGACTCCACCTGCGAGGGCCTCAGCTCCGATGAACAGCAGCCCGCGCGCCTCGCAGTTGGTGCAACCCATCGCAAAGACGTGGCCTTCACCTGCGTCGGTCTCGTATCTGAGCATCGCCGCCACCTGCGAAGCCGAGGGGTCCACACTTGCGTCACACTCGACGCACACGATACGGGCATCCTCAACCGCGAACCCCATCGAGTCATAACCGGCAGCCTCGAGCTGCGACACAGCCTCGGTGAACAGGCTCGTGCCCATGGTGTCGCCAGCCGTTTCCGCCATCGCTCCCTCCGACCTGCAGAACTACGCGTGACGTGTTTACTATCGGCAGGCCAGCAACCGCGTTGAAGTCCCGGGTTCGCGCTCGACCGGTAGATCCAGACCGCCGGGCCAACCGAAGCCACGTCCAGGTAACGGGAGTCGCAGTCGCCAAGCCCCCACTGCTGATTCTTGGGCCCCAATCGAACAGAAACAACGGGGGCTCCATCGCCGGACACCGGCTTCCGAAAGGTTGCTGGCATGCACCTGAACCGCCCGATGCGCGCCGATGTGTGACCGGAAGGGCGTGCAAGCATGCAGGAAGCGGTCGCCATCAACGGACAGTGTGGGCGAGTACATCGTCGTTGTCATCGGCACACCGGTGGATAACCACCTTGAACCCCGATACCGAGGCTCTCCCCGACGCGCTTCGTCAGGATGCCGCGTGCCTTCGCAAAGAACAGTGCCTCATTCTGCGATCCACGTTGTACCCAGGCGTCACCGCTCGGTCGAACGAATTCTGAATGAACTCGGACTCGAAAAAATCGGTGTCGCGTTCTGTCCGGAAAGGATCCCTAAGGGGAAGGCACTAGCAGAGCTGCACGCGCTACCGCAGTTGGTTGCAGCCCGAACGGAACGAGCTTTCAGCAGAACAGAAGCGCTCGAACGACTACGGCCGAGGCACTTCTGCGTGGCACTTCCATGTCACCGTCTCCGGCCGTCACCGGAGCTCAGCGAGCGACACCCGTGGGATCACACGGGAACGGCCAGCAGGCTTCCACCTTCGCGGCGCAACGCCCACCCCAAGCTGGCCAGAGCCGCCGTCAGTTCCACAGGTGGATCGATGGGCGGCTCCGGATCTAGACGGATCACGATTTCTCCATTGCCCCCAGCCGCAACCATCGTGCCGCCGTCTGCCAGCGCGGCCGCCGCGATCAACTCTTCGACCACCTTGATCAGGGCCAAGGTCAGCTCGGGGGTGGGCATCGATTCGAGTGTCCAAGTGACATCGATGGCCACCCCCCGGTCCTCTCGGCTCAGTTCGGCAAAGACCATCGCAGCAGCAGCTGCGGGATCGTCGAATCGTTCGAGCGGTGAAGGCTCACCCGGAAGCGACAAACGATCACGCCATAGACGATCGATCCTGCGCATCTCGATCGCAAGCACAGCCGCTGCCCACTCCCCCAGGTCCGTGACCCGCTGAGTGAGTTCGTTTACGGCACGCTCGGCACGATCGGCCCGGGTTCGCTCTCGTTCGGCTAGCTCGCGAGCTGTAGCAGCGTCAGCTCGGGCTGCGTCCGCTGCCGCACTCGCGGAAGTGGCCTCTGCCCGAGCTGCAGCCGCATCGGCTTTGGCGCCCTCCGTCTCAGTCTTGCTCGCTGCCACCTCCAGTTCGAGCGCAGCGACTTGATCACGTGCCGATCGCAGCGCTCGATACAAACTGCAAGCCCATCCGAGGGCTACAAGGATGCCAGTGGCAAACACCAAGATCGCGACAACCACGGTCGCACCCTAGTTGTCACTCGGCAGTACTAGCCGCGTGGCCGAATCATTAGTGCCCGGCGAGCGGGCGCACCTCGACACGTCGCCAGCATCAACAGCGGTCAAGACAGAGCGTGCCGCGGCAGGTACGGAATGCACCCCACCTCGTCCTGGCTCAGCCTAAGGAAAGACGAACATCAAGCGCGAGGGTCAAACAGCGGCAGGCACCCCCTGCCTTGATGAACTCCGAAACGTCACACACCTCGATCGAAAACCCTGCCCCTTCGAGCAGCCGACCGACCCGAACGGGGCAGGTTGGCATGATGATCACGTCGCCCACGACGACGGAGTTCCCCACGAAGGCGAAGGCTTCCTCAGGAAGCAATTCGATCGGTTCAGGGACCAAGTCGGCCACCACTTTGCGCCCGTAATGATCGAACGCCGCCCAAACCACCAGCGCCCGCCGTGCGTCGAGCGGGCAAAAGGCGAGGTCAAGGTGATAAAGCCGCGGGTCGACAAGTTCCACCGAACGGACCGCTACCCCAAGCAAGCGACTTACAACAGCGTGTGCTCGAACATCCGAGCGAATCCGGTACCCCGCGACCAGAACCGGGGGCCTTCCACGCGCAGCGAACGGCAGGGCGTCTCCCGCGCCCTCGAGCACTAGCCCTTCGGGTAGAGGCTTGACCGTGAACTGATGATCGAGAAACCACGCGGTGTCATGCTCAGTTTCAGGCTGCCGTTCAGGATTCTTGAACCGCGCTGGCACATACACATGCCCATCGACGAGCCCCGCGTTAGCAGTGAATACGAGATCGGGAAGCCCGCGAACTGGAGACAACCACTCGATGACAGCTCCGGCCTCAGTGAGTGCCGACACCAGGCGTTCCCACTGGGCGCGGGCCAGGTCCCCATCGACGGCAACCTCGGTATGCATCCAAGGGTTGATCTCATAGGCAACCTCAAAGTGGTCCGGTGGGCACATGAGGAATCTCTGTCCCCACATCAACCGGCCATCTTCATCGGCACTCACAGCAATTCACCGGCAAGCCGACGAAGGAAGAGGCCAACATCGGTGACGATGCCAAGGGCCTGCTGACTTCCCCGATCAGAAAGCTTCGTAGACACGGCCATGTTGATATCGACACAGAACGTCTCTACTGAGGCGGGCAAGAGGTTCCCTGTCGCGATTGCGTGCAGCGTTGAAGCCAACATGAGTGCCGCGCCGACACCCGGAACCAGCTCCCGCATTCGATCGGCGGCCTCGACCACGTCGGTGATCGTGTCAGGCAACGGTCCATCGTCACGCACCGACCCGGCAAGTACGAACGGCACGCCCCGACGGATGCACTCGTACATCACTCCCTTCGTTACATAGCCGGCATCAATCGTCGCAGCAATAGAACCGAGTCGGCGGACCTCATTGATGACCCGGAGATGATTGCTGTGCCCACCTTCGGTCTGCGTACCGGCATCGAGAGAAACGCCCAGCGAAGTACCAAACACATTGCTTTCGATGTCATGAGTTGCAAATCCATTTCCGGCAAAGAGGACGTCGACCCACCCATCCGCTACCAATCGAGCAAGATCTTCTCCGCCGCCGGTGTGGATCACCGCTGGTCCGGCTACCACCAGGACTTTCAAGCCAGCCTCACGGACCGCCCGTAGGCGATCGGCAACGCGGCGGACGAGCAGCGCTTGCGGCTTTTCCGACGACACATCAGAACCCATGAACTCAAAGGCACTAACGCCGCGGGGACGGTCGGGAGCATCGACACGCACACCTTCCCGCCCGATGACCACCAGATCCCCGCGGCGAATTCGATGCATGGGAACCGTTCGAGCAAGTTGTCGATCGGCTGACACCACCACCGCACAGTCCATCTCCGGCCCAATCACCTCAATCCAACGCCCGTCAACGCGTACGGCTGTCTGGAGATTGGTCGTCGAGTAGAAGCCGGACGGCAAAACGCCATCGGTATCGGCGACCGCCAGCGCGCAGTCGCGTTCCACACAGAGATTTGCCCCGTGAACTTGCAGTTCCTCGAGCAGGGGATCGAGGTCAACCCCCACAGGAACGTCCATCTCGATCAGGACGCGGCTGAGGTCGGTTGCGGTCCGGCCGATCGTGACGTCAGTCAACCGGTACTCCACGCCGGCGGCGACGAGCAGATCAAGCACCTTTGGCAGGATCAACGAGTCGATGAGGTGTCCTTCGAGTTCCAGGTTCACCCTCACCATGTGATCAACCGTACCCAAGTGAGCTACGCCAAATTGGTGAGACCTCAACTGACCAGTCAACCGATACAGGCCTAAGGCCCAGCTGTCGACGCCAACTCGGGCAGGAGTGAACCCAACTTTCAACAGCACTCGAGGAACTCCCAGGGCGGTCAGTTACGCCACTCGATGCATCCTGTACCCACACCACAGGGAATGCGACTTGATGGCAAAAATCCTCCCATCCAGCAATAGTGATCGACGAGTCCAAGGCCCTACTCAACGGTGAACTCGGATTCACCCTATTCAGCGATTCAGCCGATGATGCTGAGCGCATCATCGACCTCCAAGCCCACCCTCGCCAAATAGACCCTGAAGCGGTCCAAGCAGAGCGTGCCGATGTGCAGAAGGTGCGAAAGAGGCTAACCGAGACCGGAAACGCCGTGATTGAGGCAATTGCCCAATATTCGAGCCGTTGGTTGCGAACCGCCGTCGAAGACACGGTCGTCGCCGATCCTGAGCGCAACCTGAACGCAGCCGCTCAGCAGCCCGACTTGAAGATTTCGTTACTCCAGCTCTAGAGCCAAGCGCTTGCGCTCACCCAGCTCTTGATCGCGCCAGCACCTCCCCACACCGATGAGGAGATCCGAGACTTCAGATCGCCACTAGGCGGCATCACCCTGCGGTCGCGTCGAACACCCCATGCACGTCCTGTTGGACGTAATCGCGTCTCCCTAACCAAGGTCGGCCTGATGACCGGGCGGGAACAGCGACTTCGTGGTAAACGCAAACGTGTGGCGATTCCGATACGGCATCGACATCACGCCACTTCATGAATGCCTTGCAGTCTCGATGCCTAGATCAAGCGCCTTCGGAGCGAATGGCACAGCTTGAGGAACTCGAACGCGAGCTGCCCGCGGTCAGGCAAGGCCCTTTGGGAAGCGGCGTGAGGTCGGTCAATCAGTTCGACGCAGGATGAGGATTTCCCGCTGGCGCCGCTCGTGGTCACCTTTGAGGTACGACACCACGTCGGCAACAAAGGCAATTCCAACGAGAAACCAACCGAATCCCCGGACCCCAGCGAGTGGGTCATGAGTCGCCGTCCACGTAAGGGTGGTCCAGGGCAGTAGCACAAACCCGGCAAATCCAATCCAGAAACTGTCAAATGCCGCCGACATTCGACCGCCAAACAAATCAAAGGCCCAGATCAGGAAGAGTGCGAGGCGGGGCGATGCCAGTGCCACTAACGCCACCAGACATCCACATCCCATCAAAGCTCCAAGACCCAACGAAGTAGCACACGCCTCTCCGGAGGCTCTACCAAGCTTACGAGTCTGGTTGCCCCTCTGGTGGCGCAACCGCCCAAAGTCGTCCCATGCGTTCCCGCACGAGTAGGCGCCCAGCATGGTGAACGGGAATCGACGCTGGTTCAAATGGGAGTTCTGACTCGGCGATGACTCGGCCTGCCTCTAGATCGACAGCTGCGATCCCGCCCTCGCGATTGACCACATAGGCGACGTGTCCGGCAAACGCGGGCTCGGGGCAGACCGATCGGGTCGCGACGACCAGGCGCATCCGGCCCATCGAATCGAGAACGATGAGTTGCGGTGGACCTGCAACCGTGACGTACAGCAGATCACCGCACGCAGCGAGCCCAGCTATTGAGCTACCGGACTGCCACATGCCAAGGGCTGCACCTCGCTCGGCATCAAGACACTTGAGCACACCTCCAACCGCTGGCACCCAAACGGTCTCCCCGGCTATCACCGGCGGGAGATCGGTCACCAGCTTGATGCCGATGCGCCATCGATGCCGGCCATCGAATGACGAGACGGCTTCCACAATCCTTCCGCTCGTCGCCGCGATCACCATCGACCTCGAAGTGGCCAAGGGAACCGTCACCTGACCGGCAAGACGTGCTGACCATCCCATGCGCCCGGACCGCGGGTCCAGCGCGACCAGGCCCCGGTCTCTCGATGCGCACACGAGCACGGTTCCGGCCACTGATGCACCTCCTGCCGATGGAGGCCCGACAAGGGTTTCCCATCTAGTGACACCACGACCGAGTTCAAGGCCGTGCACGATGCCGTCGGCCGTCCAAACCGCCAGCAAGTCCCCAGCTACAACGGGCCGGGCCGCAACCGGGGCCACCATTCCGGCTCGCCAGAGTTCCTTTCCAGTGAGAACGTCGAGCGCAACGACGGCCGAACCACGCGCAACTAGCACCGATTGCCCAGCAGGCACCGGGTCGAACCGGGCTTGCTCCGGCCACCACCACACGATGTCCGCCGGGGTGGCTCGCACCGACCTAGGAGGTGTCGAAGACGAGTGCCCATCAGATGCGCTCCACGGCTCTTCGACTATGTCTCGCAACCACTCAGGAAACTCGACGTCGCCACTAAAGGACCCGACCGCCCCCGTCCATCCGGTGTGCTCCCTGCCACGTCCAGCGGCCGGTTCGTACCTCCTGCCAGTCAGAGTGTTTCGGTCGTCATATTCCCGCCGCAGCAACGGATTCGTGAGGGTCTCGTACGCTGACCGGATGCGCCGGAACGCTTCGGCATCTCCGCCAACATCTGGATGGACCCGCTTCACAAGTGCCCGATAGGCGCGTCGGATCTCATCCACCGACGCATCGAAGCTGACGCCGAGCAACTCGTAGTAGGTCCGACCGTCATCCATTCTTGGGCGGCCCATGCGATCGGCGTCCGCTCACCAGAACGCTCTGGGCGCGCTCAGGTGTGGTGTCAGCTCGTCTGGTCATGGCAAAGTGTCAATGCGAGCGCCATGCCGACTTCGGCAGGCTTGGATCTCGGCCCATGCTGCTTCGCGACCGTAGAAGTCACCGGTAGCGGCGTGCTTGCCTGGCTCAAGCATCTTGTACACCTCGAAGAAATGGCGGATCTCCTCGAGCAGCTGCGGTTGAACGTCGCCGAGGTCGAACACCTCACGGAATCGCGGCTCATTTGGCTCGACTGCGATGATTTTCACGTCCCGTCCTTTCTCATCCTCCATGGCAAGCATGCCCACGGGCCGAGCCGTTACCCAGCATCCCGGAAAGGTCGGATCCTCGAGCAACACGAGGATGTCGAGCGGGTCACCGTCTTCGGCCAACGTGTCTGGGACGAAGCCATAGTCGGCTGGATACACCGTCGCAGAGAACAACCGTCGGTCGAGACGGATGATCCCTGATTCATGATCCATCTCGTACTTGTTTCGACTGCCACGAGGAATTTCGATCACGGCATCGACACAGTTTTCAAAGGGCTTGTGCTCGGTCATGACTGCCATCTTGGCCCCAAGGACATGGGGGTGCCACGACGGTCGCACTCGATGGTGCCAGCGAGCTCCGCTCCCCCTAGCCGATCGTGGTGCCAGCACCACCCCCCTCGAACACCGCTGGCGAGTTTGGCGCCCCCGACTCCGAGGCCTTCGGTGCGGTCCTGCGACCGATGAGAGAAATTTCACACGACCGTGCGATATCGACGCGCCCAAAGTCGTGTCGATACTCGATATATATGAAGCAATCCGACCAAACGGGGCCCCGCCGATGACTACGCCCTTTGTTCCGTTCCGCAATTCCCGCCGCCGTCACGAACACCACGCCGCTAGCCACTCCGTTGCCTTCACCTTGGGCATCGAACCGGCCGCCGGCCCACTTGCCGTGCCGCGATCGCACGGCGCCCACCGCCAAGACCGGCGCCCGATGGCCCATGCGATCGATCCCCACGGAGACGGCAACGAAGCGTTGTGCGGCAAGTCCAATCTGATACGAAGCGATATCACCACTTGGCCGGGGTTGGGTGAACTCGACACCTGTCCGGTGTGTGACCAACTCGCTCGAGGTGCGGGCTGGCACGACCAGCGCAGCGCCTGATTCGGAAGACCACTTGACGCTCCGCGACAAATCAGCGCCCTATCCGCGTGCCCCAGTGCACACGAGCACTCGGCCCCCCACAGTTCCAACAGTGGGCTAGCGGTAACTCGGTTTGAGGGACCTGTCCGTGATCAACGCTTACTTCAGAACGCCGTGACTACTGGCGGGGCCACCACTGCCTCTCCATTGATGAGCTCTTCTTCACGAAGTACATCCACCTGCGGCGCGCCCGCTGCGTCCGCACGCGTGCCCTGGCTGCGAAGAGCATCGGCGTGGGTGAAGTAAATGCGCGCCACCCGATCAATAGCGGACCGGGACAACACCAGGGGTTGTTCCTCATACTCACAGATCGATCGCAGGATCCGGCACACTGACTGTGGGAGATATGGACGGAGATCGCCGTCACCGAATTCCCTACTGACGAACCGGAGATACTCTGGCGCGCCCGGCTCCACGGCGATACCCATCGCCTCTGTTACCCGTACGAGTACCTCGTCGAACTGTGCGTCGTCGATACTCGGCACGAGGATTTTGTTCTCGATCCGCCGGAAAAAGGCTTCGTCACCAAGGCTTGACGGTTCAAGGTTGGTCGAAAAGACTATCTTGGCATCAAACGGGATCTGGAATTTCACACCATAACTGAGCGACAGATAGTCAATACTCCGATCAAGGGGAACAATCCAACGGTTTAACAACTGTTCCGGAGTGAGAGTCTGACGGCCGAAATCGTCGATCACAAAGATCCCGTTGTTCGCCTGCATCTGGAGAGGTGCGAGGTAGATCCCACTCCCAGCCTCGTATTGCAGATCGAGCATGTCAGCTGTCAGCTCGCCGCCAACGATGATCGAAGGCCGTCGGCAGAGTACCCACCTGGGGTCAAGTCCGGTCGGCTGAGATTCGATCGGCTGATGAACAACAGGGTCGAACACCGTGATGACCTGACCGTCAACCTCGACCGCGTGCGGGATGAGAACTGCGTCTCCATGTATCCGGTTGAGCCGTTCGGCAATGCTCGACTTGCCGGTACCAGGTGGGCCATACAGGAACAATGCCCCTGGCGAACGCGCCGCTGGGCCAAGTTCGTCAAGGAGCTGATCACTCACCACGAGATCCGCAAAAGCCCGGCGGATGGAAGCACGGTTGATCTGCGGGAACGCACGTTGCCGCTCCACCATCGCGGTGTACGCCTCGAGGCTTACCGGCACTGCTCCCACGTAGCGGGACAACTTCATCCGCTCGTTGGCCTGGTCCCTCCCCAAGTCGGTCAGGGCCACGAGGTAATCGCGGCCGTCGAGGCCCTGTACCTCCAGATAGCGCAAGGCTCGCAACTCCTCGATGAGCGACGTTACGACCACGGGGCTGATCGCCAAGGCGCTGCTCAGCCCCAGCGTCGACGTACGGCCGTCGACGAGAGCCCGGCGCAGGACAAGGTCCTGGACAAGCGTTCGTGGGACCCCTAGGTCCTCCAGCGTCGTTGGGGCACGTGGGCGCCACGGATCTTCGATCGTTTCCATCTGCTCGGCTAGCGCCATCTCGCCTCCGCAACCTGCTTTTCTTCGCCACGGTCACGTCGACCATTGACCCGTGAACATTGAGCCCCTGGGGCGGGCCCTGTTCGCGATAGCCCGAACAGTTGAGTAGCCGACTCGCACAGGTGAGTGAGCCCAGGGCGCTGCACCTCTCGAGGCCGGTCAGGCGACAAGGAGGACTTTTGTCCTACTCGTGTCCTGCCGATAGGGAAGACGTACGCGCGTGGAGTGGACGGTGCTCGACACAGCGGATCGAGACGAAACTATGGACAACACCGGCGGCGGTCGCCTCGCGCCCTTGCCCAAACGCGTCGCCTCGGTCAGCGACGACACGGGTCACGTGTCACTGTCACAGCCACCCGGGGAATTTGTCCAAGACCTCCTCGAACGTGCAGCGGTTCTCCTCGAAACGTTAGCCAATGATGTTGCTGGACTCCGCGAAGACCAAGAGGAAGAAAAACTCCGCATCGAGCAAGAGCGTTCACGCTTGCTCGCTCGCGCCGAGTCAGCCCGCGACCAATTGGCGAGTCTGCTGAACGTCGCTCGCCAGATCGCACAGAACAAGGGCAAGCAGCACCTCCTGTCCCAGGGCCTCGAGTCGCCGGTCGGAATCGACACCAGCTACACAGTCGAGGACGCCTTTGCGGCGCTGGACCAGGAGCTGAAGGCGGCTCGCGGCATCACAGGAGCCATGCGTCTACCCCAACTCGGAGAGCTCTTTCAGCAAGCCGAGGCAGCGATCGACCGAATGGTCGAGGAAGCGGATCGGCTTGAACAGCGCTTGCTCCACCAAGCCGAGGAAGACCTGAATGCCGAGAGCAAGGAGGCTCGAGCGAGTTTCGAGATCGGATTGATGATCCTGAATCGCGATCTTGAGATCCTCGATCGAGCCCTCCCCCTCGAGGCACGCCCTTGGAGCAACGACGCATGGAGGGATTGGTCGCCAGGGGCGTCACCAGTCGATTCCGAAGTCGACACCCGCGGTCTGATCCGGCTCGGCTGTTACGAGAACGCGGAACTTGAGACGCAGATCCCCCTCCTCGTCAAGTTCCCAGGTGAAAAAGCTCTCCAGTTCGAAGTCGGTGGCCGCCGCAACGAAGCCGTGCAAGGTGTGCAGTCCCTTATCCTGCGTGTCCTCGCGGGTACCCCACCCGGCGGCATGCGGCTCGCCATCATCGACCCAAAGGGGCTTGGGGACAGTGCCGCGCCATTCCTTCCCCTCGGCGAGGTTCATCCCGATCTTTTGAGTGGTGGGGTCGCGACCACCCCCGAGGACATCGAGTCGCTGTTGGCCCACGTGACCCGACACATCGAGAGGGTCATTCAGCAATATCTACGTGGCCGCTACGCGTCACTCCGTGAATGCAACGAGGCCGCAGGCGACATACTTGAGCCATATCTATTGCTCGTTGTATTCGACCATCCGACCGGGTTGTCAGAGTCGGCCAACCGACTTCTCGACGCCATCATCGAGAACGGGCCACGCTGTGGCGTCCACACGATTACTACCAAAGATTCTCAGCCCGCCGTAGGGTTTGCTAGCCCGTGGAACAACACATGGGGGGCGGCCAAACCTGCGGCTTCCGTTGAGGTGTTCAAAGCCGACGCAGATTCGTTCTGGATTGAGGTGCCTCGGGCCGGTCGATGGAACGTCCGTCTAGACCGGCCACCAGCCCCCTCAGTCGTTGAACGAATCATCGCTGTCTGGGGCCGCCAAGCCCGGGAGCGCCACGAAGCCGCTATCTCCCTCAAGAAGCTGTACCAACTACTTGAGGCCGGGCCAGCCGGTACGGCTGTCGAAGGAGTACCTGAACTCAGCGCGCAGGTCGACCCAGAAGACCCGTCAACCTGGTGGAGCGGCAGTGCTCGTTCGGGAGTGGGCGTGCCAATCGGTCGTACCGGCGCCACCGACCTCGCCTCGATCTGGCTGAGTGGCGGCAGCCGCGCGCACCTTTTCGTGGCAGGCAAACGCGGGAGCGGATTGAGCACACTGCTCCAGACAAGCGTTCTCGGCTGGACCATGCTCTATCCGCCCGAAGAACTCCGCTTGTACCTCCTGTCCCTGCGTGGTAGGAGCTTCGCGCCGTACATGGAGGTCTCGGTACCTCATGCCGCTGTCATCGCAGCTGACGCCGGGCGCGAGTTCGCGGTCGCGGTGCTCGATACTCTGAGCGCCGAGGCGGACCGGCGCATCGAACTACTACGTTCAACCGTGGGGGAACGGGTCGGCTACCTCGGCTATCGCAACTCCGGCAAGCAGTTGCCTCGAATCGTCGCCGTAGTCGAAGGATTTGGGGAGCTGTTCGCCTCGCGTGACAAATTGGCAGAACAGGCGGCGGCAACGCTCGACAGAGTGGCTCGCCTCGGTGGCATCGTGGGCATCCACCTCGTGCTGGCGACCGAATCAGCTGACGAACGAGCGGTCCGAGCCAAGATCGTCGGGTCCCTACGTTCCCGACTGCTCTTGCCAATGTCCGAGAACGACGCCAAGCTCGTCGCGGGTGAGGGCGCGGCAGAGGTCGCCTCGCTGCAGAGCCCAGGTGACGTCTTCCTTGCGTCATCCATCGTTGACCCACTGACCTACCGGCGTTTCCGTTCTGTGTATGTCGACCGAACAGAACTTGATCTGTGCTTGCGTGATCTCGAGAGACTCTCCCAAGAGCGAGGTGCCGCGGCGGCGACCCGGGTGTTTGACGGCGAGGCGGTCGCCCGTCTCGAGACACGGGAGGTCGCATCCCTTATCGGGGACCCGAACATGCAGCACACTCGTCAAATGCCGCGGCTTTGGCTCGGCGACCCGATGACGCTCGGTGATCCGGTCGAGGCGCTGCTGCGACGCCAAGACGGCGCCAACCTGATCATCGTTGCCGAGAACCCTGACATAGGCCAAGGCATCTTGATTGCGGCAATGACAACTGCGGTGTTGGTGCATGGCGGAAATATCGCGGTGATAGCCGTGGATTTCATGCCCATGGAAGCCGGCTTCAGCGAAGCAGCACGAATCCTCGGCAACGGTGAATGGACCGTACAACTCGCCCGGAGGCGAAGCTTGCCGAAGGTTCTTGACGTAATCCATCGAATAGTTCAAGACCGCCTCACCGCGGGCGACTACCGATCCAAACCCGTATTATTTGTATTGAACGGCCTGTCGCGGGCACGCGATATCGACGCAAATGCTGGCACGGACCAACCTGACGAGCTCGACCTCAGCAAACTGCTCGAGACCATCGTTCACGATGGTCCAGAAGTGGGTGTTCACACACTCGCGTGGTGTGAAACGCTCCCGTCTCTCAACCGACGACTAACCAAAGCCGCGAGTCGGGAATTCGCGCTGAGAGTCGCGGGACCGATGAACGCAGAAGACTCCTCGGCATTCATCGAAAGCGAAGCCGCCGCAAATCTTCGCCAGAACCAAGCCGTGCTCTACGACGAGGACTGGGGCAGACTTGTCACGTTCCGGCCGTTCGCGATCCCGTCACCCGAGTGGCTAGCCAACCTGACCAAACCGAGTAGCTGAAATCGACCGCCGGTTGCTACACCCGCACCCCCGCAGCATGGTTCCTCCTCAACCAGCAGTTCCAGTCCCTATTCGTTCAGAAAACCTTGTGAACGAGCTTTTGTTTGAACGACGTGTAGGGCGGATAGAGGATCTTCGGGTCGGGTTTTTGCGGTTTGTACAGAACCGACTTGAGATGACTGAACGTGTCGAAGCCTCGCTGGCCATGATACGCGCCCATTCCGCTCGGCCCGACACCACCGAACGGAAGATCGGACGGCAGGATGTGCATGACGCAGTGGTTGACACAAGCGCCGCCTGACGAGGTCCTTAAAAGAACATCTTCAACGGTGTCACGAGAGCTCGAAAATACATACAAGGCCAGCGGTTTAGGTCGTTCCACGACGAAGTCCACGGCATCGTCGATTCCCTCGACGGAAAGCACCGGGAGGATTGGCCCGAAGATCTCCTCTTGCATCACTTGGCTCGACGGATCGGGATCCACGAGTATCGTTGGCGCAACGTAGCGTTCGTCAAGGTCGACATCCCCACCGGTCGCAAGGGTACCCCCGTGGTTCGTAAGCAACTGCTGGAGTCTTGCAACGTGGTTTCGGTTGATTATCCGACCAAAGCTCGGGGACTTCTTAGGATCAGGCCCGTAGTATTCCCCGATTGTCGCGATCATCTTGTCAACGAGCGCATCACGAATCGAGGCCTCAGCAAGGACGTAGTCAGGAGCAATACACGTCTGCCCGGCATTCAGGCACTTGCCCCACACGATTCGATGTGCCGCCACGTCGATATCTGCGTCAGCAGCAACGATGGTCGGGCTCTTTCCCCCTAATTCGAGGGTGACCGGCGTCAGGTGTTTGGCAGCAGCTTCCATCACCACTTGGCCAACCCGCGTTGAACCAGTGAAGAAGATATGGTCGAAGCGCTGCTCAAGAAGGGCGGTCGTATCGGAGACACCACCTTCGACTACCGCAACCGCCTTGTCGTCGAGGTAGCGCGGAATGAGTTGAGCGAGCACCGCCGATGACGCCGGCGCAAGTTCGCTGGGCTTCGCAACGACGCAGTTGCCCGCAGCTAGCGCTGCGGCCATCGGAAGAACGAGCAGCTGAATGGGGTAGTTCCAAGGGGCTATGACGAGCGCAACCCCTAGGGGCTCGGGAACGACACGACCTTTGCCGGGCATCGTGGTCACCGGTAGCGAAACCTTTCGGGGTTTCATCCACGATGCGAAGTGTTTGAGCGTGTGCTTGATCTCGACTCGCACCGTCCCGACATCCGCACTGAAAGCCTCGATTTCAGGTCGTCCCAGATCCCCCTGGACAGCTCGGACGAGTTCGTCCTCATTCTCATCGAGCATGCGCAATAGGCCTTCTAGCTGAGCGCGACGCCACTCGTAGGGCCGGGTTCGCCCGGACCGGAAGGCCGACCGCAGGCCTGATATGAGCTCGCCGTACGCATGGGAACTCGCGCTGCCCGACACTGTAGACGTGGTTTCAGTCATCAAAATGCCCCTTAGCTCCCTGTCACCCCCACGGTACCGGTCATCACCTCGGAGCGGCGACCTGAACCTGCATGAGTGCTGCGGCGATGTCTGCTCTCCGCCGTCCACTGCTGGCCAACCCACCAACCGGAACAGATACGAGCAGAACAAGAATCAGCTCTGCTAGCAGGGTCCCCAGCCCCAGTCCGCGATCGGTAACCATCCAGGCGCCGACTAACGCGACGGCCAAGGTTCCGAGCAGCGTCACCGATGCGCAGAATGCTGCGGCGAATCCGGCACCTGCCACTGGCGACCCCTTCGCTTCACTCCGATCCACTCGGTCACCGAGCCACGCAGCCGGGACCATCGCGACAGTAACGATTAGGACCAAAAAACCCAGTTGTGGATGAAGAACAACCGCTACGCCCACCCCCACCAAAGCCGCAGAGAACCCCACGATCGACTCCCGGCACAACGACGCGATCCCGGAGCCGGAACGGGCCGCGGCAAGCACGACGCCATTCCCGCCCTCTCCGAAAGCCGAGGAGAGCAAATCGTTGGTGATGTGGCGCTCGAGAATCTCAGTCGCCCAAGCCGTCCCCACCAAACCGACAATGACGGCAATAGAAGCTGCTACAACTGCTACCAGTGGCCACTGCGCCGAGCGCAGCCCTGCGGCGACTACTGCATCGTCTACGAACATCCGGATGCCATACGGCAGCGCAGCAAGGCCCGTCAGCCCCGGGATTGTCAAGACGACCAAAAGCGCAACATCCCGTGAGCGAGCACCTAGCAGTGCGACTGCCTGGGCGAACATCCCATCGGTTACACCGGCATCCGTCGACGATTCCGGCTTGTCATCAAACTGGCCCTCCGGCACCAGCGGGAAAGCAAGGGCACTCTCAACCGGACGAGGAGTCGGCCGCCTAGTCGGCGGATGAACAGCGCCCGCGTCAATCGGCGGAGGAGGGGTTACGACCCCAGCGATACTCGTCCCCGGAACCGGTGGAGAAGGAGTATGACCAACCGGCTCCACCGCCCCTGAGTTGACCGAAACTGGCTGCTGCAATCCGACAGAGTTGGCTTCCCCCGAATGAACGGGCACGTGACCCACGAGCGTCACCATTGTGTTGCCGAGCTGGACCGAATCCCCAACGCGAAGCACAACTGGGTGAAGAGCCCGGCGTCCGTTCACAAAAGTGCCGTAGCTACTTCCGAGATCACTGAGCACAACACCTTGGTCCGTCTCATCGAGCCGGAGATGACGTCGCGAAACGGCCGGATCGAACACGCGGATCCCCGAAACTTGTCGCCCGATCTCCACCGATCCGCTGATCTGCAGCGTCCTCGGCTCGTCGCCCGGCTCTGCGATGCGGATGAAATAACCCAAGTCGTTTTCCCCCGGCGCTCGGGAGAAGCTTAGGTGTCCCAGTCCAAGATTTTCTCAAACAGTTGCACTCGTCGCAGAGGCCTCTCCATCGCACAGTGAACTCCAGGATCAGATCGCGTCGCCCCCTTCAAGCACCTGCGACGGCGACCAACGATCCTCACCGGCCCGTCGTTGTGGATCCAACAACGTGAGAATGTGATCAGCTCGCTCGGGCCTCCCAAAGGCGAAACCCTGACCGAGCAATGCCCCGAGCGACGAAAGCAGGCTCGCCTGCTCAGTGGTCTCTACGCCCTCGGCTATCGCCAGGATCCCTAGCTCGGATGCCATTGCCGCGATATGGCGGACGATAGATGACGCCGCCTTCCCCAACTCCCCCTCGACACTTACCTTGTCGACAAAGCCGCGGTCGATGCGAACGTAGTCGAGGTTGAACTCAAGCAGGTACTGCAGCGACGACATCCCCGTACCGAAATCGTCAAGCCCGATCTTCACCCCTCGGTCGGTCAACTCACGGAGCACCGGCCAAGCATCGGCACCGGTGAACCGAAGTGACGATTCCGTGATGTCAAGGCACAACTGACCAGCAGCGATGCCATGGTTCCTGATCGCACGATCGACCGCATCGGCAAACGTGTCCGACGCGAGCTGGCGACCACTGACGTTACAGGTCATGAACAAGGGTGTCCCCGCTGGCTTGAACTGACGCCAAGCCGCTAGCTGGCGACACGCTTCGTCAAAGACCCACTCGCCAAGGCGAACGCTCATGCCCGACTTTTCCAACATCGGCATGAAGTCGCCCGGTGACAGGTAGCCGACGTTCGTGGCCCCTGGCGCAAGCAGGCGAACGAGGGCTTCGAACCCGACGATTTTGTGGTTGTCGAGCCTGACGATCGGTTGATAGAGAAGTGCGAACTCATGGTCGTCTAGCGCCTTCAAGAGGCGGCCTTCGTCAAGCCGCGTCGCGTAACGGCCTCGCTTGGACTCGTCGTGCACCTCCCAGGGACTACCTGTATCACGCGCTCGCGCCAGAGCCTGGTGGGCATCGATGATCAATTCGTCAACGGTTTGGTAGTTGTCTGCCGAAATGGCGGCACCAACCACTGGCCTTACGGTGATCTCGTCGGAACCAATCAGGAAAGGACGGCCTACAAGTTCAACTAGGAATTCGGCGATCTGTTCGAGCGCGCTGATGTTGTTGAGACGTTCAAACACCAACCCGAATTCAGCACCGCCATATCGAACAACCCGCGTGCCGGGTAGGTCAATTGTCTGAAGACGAGCTCCGATCTCGTGAAGCAAGCGGTCCCCGACATCCGCACCGAACGAATCATTGACATCGCGCAGAAGTCCGACACCAACGAACGCGACGACCGCTCGGGTGCTCGTCGAATGACTTCGCCTCACTGCCCGGTCCGCCCAGGATGCTAGATAGCGCCGCGTAGGCAAGCCGGTGACTGCGTCCAGTTCGACTTGCTCTTCGGTGCTCGGCTCCGGGCCCGACCGCTTGAGCCGACTCAATACACCCCCGACACCACCAGCGCCTTTCGCGCCCGGGGAACCCGGAGGCATGGCCTGGTTCATCTGTACTCCCTTCGTCGTGGCCCCGAGGTGGGCGGCAACCGCAGCCTTCGCCCGACGCGAGGATAGGTCAGATGGTCGAACGGTCGCGCTGTCATCAATAGCGAGCGACGTGCACCCAAATCGACTCTGTCACCTGTCGCGACAATGATCCTCTCCTGTCGATGTCGGCATTCCGTTCGTCTCAAGCCTTCTCTCGGAAGCCTTTGACGCCGGTGCGCCGGGACTGATCGATCACAACCGGTGTGGCACGGCTCGGTGCGGTTTCAAAAAGGCCGTCCGCCTGATCCGCCGCAAACCAGATCGCCCGATTGGCTTCGACTCGGCTCGCCGCAGCGAGCCGCTCCAGCTCGATCAACGGCGGCGAGTATGGCGGCTCGGGCTGACGTCGGATCGACTTGAATTCCCGCGCAAATGACCAGTTGATTCCGGCAAGCACAACCGCCATGTCGGGAGCAAGTTGACGTAGGTGGCGCCGGAAGCGGCGAAGCCTACGACCCCGGCTGTAGAAGTCTCGGTACGCCCGGCGGAGCCCGCCCTCGAGTTCAGCCCGGCTCATGTTCGCGGGTTCGAACACGGCTTGGTAGCCCGTGTAGTGCGACCAATCGAAGTCGACGATCCGCCCTTCGTCCCAATACCGAGCAAACGTAGCTGTACCCGGCGCTGGAGTCAGCACGTTGAAAAGTGCCAAGTCAATACCAAGCTCGTCAGCGAACTCCACGGTGCGCTCGAAAACGGACCGATCATCGTGATCGAATCCGAAAATGAATGCTCCTTCGGTCGCGATCCCAGCCTCGTGAATCCGGCCCACTAACTCCGCATACTCGTTTGGACGGTTTTTCTTGTTCGCCTCCACCAACGAATCCCGCGTCATGCTCTCAAGCCCCAGGAACAAGACAGCGCAGCCAGCCCGCCGCGCTAGCGCAAGTAGCTCTTCGTGCCGGGCGATTCCTATGCTCAACTGGGCAGTCCACTTGACTTTGAGTCGGGCATCCGCAAGCGCGCCGAGCAGCTCGTAGGTGTACTCAAGGTCTGAACCGAAATCGTCATCGGTAAAGAACAATCCAGCCGTGAGCTTGGTGCGCTCCATTCGCCGTGCGACCTCCGCCACCACCTGGTTCGGGTCTCGGTGGCGCTGTCCCCGACCGTTGATCCGAATAACCGAGCAATAATCGCAGTTGAACCGGCATCCTCTGGTGCTCTGGATGCTGTATTGCGGCCAATACCGCCATGTCGGAAAGCGGTCGTAGAACTCGCCCATCTCGTCGATCGTTGGCGCTCGGGAAATATCGTCCCACTCACCTCGGTAAATACCTCGCAGGCACCCCGCCTCGGTATCGGCCAGCACTCGACCCATCACTGTCTCAGCTTCGCCAACCACGACAGCGTCGGCATGACGTAACGCTTCG
The DNA here is from genome assembly GCA_026419545.1 of Acidimicrobiales bacterium. Taxonomy (GTDB): domain Bacteria; phylum Actinomycetota; class Acidimicrobiia; order Acidimicrobiales; family Acidimicrobilacustridaceae; genus JANZZE01. The sequence goes on along the minus strand of JANZZE010000039.1, from coordinate 2,256 downwards.
CCAGGGACAAGCGACGCATGCACGCCGCCGAGAACCACTGGCACGCCTGCAGCACGGTATCGGTCAGCTATCCGAAACGCCCTTGGTGCGAACATCGTCCAAACCGTGATGCCCACCAAGTCAGGGCGTTCATCAGGCAGCGGGTCGTAGTTTTCGTCGATGATCCGGGCATCCCAGCCCTCCCGTCGACAGAGCGCACCAACCGTCATCAACTGCAGCGGGACGAACCGATGCGCCAAGACGTGGTGCAAGCCGTTGACATCTGCCCGCGGCAGGATCAGATGGATGACCGGCCGTCGGCGTGCCACTCCCGACCTCCTTGCCCTCGAAGCAAGAGTGTAAGTACTTCAGCGCTCCTCTGCTTCTCCTAGCCACTCGATTCCAAGGTTCCAGTGGGTCAGGAGTGGATAGTACGGAACCCGCTAAGCAGCGAACATGTCATTGCTTGATCTGTCGATCCACCAAAGTCACGACTGCAACCATCTCCGCTCCGCAGTCGATGACGGCCTCATAGGCTTGGCGGACCAACAGAGCGCTGGTTACGGCATCCTTGGAGACAATCCCTGGGACCATCACACTGTTGCCGCCGGTCACAACTTCGGTCGTCTCGTGCCGGGGCTAGCTTGCTAGGTGAACGTTCGAGGAGTCACAACTGATGCTGATCTTCGGGTACGGACCTCGGCCACCCAAAGACCATGGACCCGCCGCTCCGATCAAATGTCTGCGTTGTGGCAATCAGACCTACTACCACTATGTGACCCAGAAGACGGCATTCAGTCTGTTCTTCGTGCCTGTCCTACCAACGCGCACGGTCGACCAACTCGTTTGCCCTATCTGTCGATTCGGAATTGACCTCACGCGGTCGCAGGCCGCACACGCAATGGACATGATCAGAGCAACGACCCGATATGAACGCGCCGAACTGTCTCACATCGAGTACATGTCCATGGTCGATAAGTTCTGGTTGGCAATCATCGGCCAGGCACCAAGCGACAACGGTCCGGCAGCAACGGCACCACACGAGGGAAACAACCGTGGTCGGCAGGCGAATGGTACCGATACCGAAGCGTCTCCTCCGGACCCGGCCACCAGGCAACCGGACCCACCACCTGGGTGGTACCCCGACCCGTTTGAAGAGGCCGAGGCCCGATACTGGGATGGCACTCGCTGGACCAGAGGCACCAAACCGCCGACGTGAGCCGCATGCCGCCCCAATTCACGCACCAACCGAAATGACGGTGCGGATTCCCCGAGCCGAGCGCAAGTCGTCGAGCGCCGCGTTGATGTCGTCCAGCGAACGGCGCGACGTAATCATCCCATCGAGGTCCAGCCGACCCTGGCGCCACAACGACAGCAACATCGGAACGTCGCGTCGAGAGTTCGAGCTTCCCAGCAGACACCCGAGCAGCTTCTTTTCCATCGCCGTGAACAAGGTCGCCGAGCTGTAGGTCAACTCTTCACCCAGAGGTGGTACGCCAACCATCACGGTGGTCCCTCCGATCCGAGTGGCGTCGATCGCCTGTTGGACCAACTCGACTCGGCCGGCTGCGTCGAAGGCGTAGTCGACACCTATGCCACCAGTGGCTTCCATGGCCGCCACAACGACATCAGTGGTATGGGGATCGACCAAGTCAGTGGCTCCGAACCGGGATGCAAGATCGCGGCGAGCTTTGACAGGGTCGCTGGCAATGATGCGGGCAGCACCGGCAACAACGGCACCCTGCACTGCGGAGAGGCCGACCCCTCCGAGCCCCATGATCAGAACGGTTGCTCCGTGTTCGACCGCCGCGGTGTTCAACACTGCACCGACACCGGTCTGAACTGAACAGCCGATGACGCACGCAATTTCGAGTGGAACGTCGTCGGGCACCTGTATAGCGCCAGCTTCGGCGACAACAACCGATTCGGCAAATGCCCCCATACCCGTGCCTCGGTAGACGATCTCCCCGTTGCGAGACAGTCGCGTCCCGCCATCGGGATGGGTCGCAGTCATCAGCGAGCGGCTGCTTTCACAAATGCTCCACTCAGCCCGCTGACACCAATAACAGGAGCCACACGATGGACAGGGTGAGAGGATTACGCGGTCACCTGGCTGCAAACTCCTCACCCCGGCCCCGACCTCCTCGACAATACCCGCCGCTTCATGGCCAAGAATCATGGGGGTAAACGCTGGAAATGCCCCGTCAATGAGACTCAGGTCCGAGTGGCATACACCGCAGCTGTCTCTTATACACATCTGACGCTGCCGACGAGCGA
>JANZZE010000038.1:12829-22594 GCA_026419545.1 Acidimicrobiales bacterium | reverse complement strand
AGGTACACGCCCTTCATGGAGAACCTGCCCCGTGTCGGACTCGTGATCGTCTTGCTCTACGGGAGCTGGTTGGTGCTGGACCGGCAAATCGAGCTCGGCGTGCTCGTGGCGTTCAACGCGTACATCGTGATGATGCAGACGCCGTTCCGGGTCCTCGGATTCTTCATGATGCTCCAACAACGCGCCGCCGCGTCCGCTGAGCGGATCCTTGAGATCCTCGACGAGCAACCCGAAATCGTGGAACGGCCCGGAGCAATAGATCTCATCGAACCGGCCGGCCGGATCGAGTTCCGGAGCGTGCGATTTGGATATGGCGACGGTCCCGACGTCCTCGACGAGTTCGATCTGACCGTCGAGCCAGGTGAGGTCGTGGCGCTCGTCGGCCGAACCGGGAGTGGCAAGTCAACAGTGGCGCGCCGTCTCCCGCGCTTCTACGACGTCCGTGATGGCGCCGTGCTGATCGACGGGATGGACGTACGCGACCTGACGCTGCTCTCGCTGCGGTGGCACATCGGATTGGTGTTGGACGAACCCTTCCTGTTCTCCGCCAGCGTGCGCGACAACATCGCTTACGCCCGTCCGGACGCGACCGACGACGAGATTGTGGACGCCGCCAAAGCCGCGTGCGCCCACGAGTTCATCCAAACGCTGCCCCACGGCTACGAATCGATCATCGGTGAGCGGGGTTACACCTTGTCCGGCGGCCAACGCCAGCGCATCGCCATCGCCCGCACCCTGCTCGTCAACCCGAGAATCGTCATTCTCGACGACGCGACATCTGCAGTCGATGTAGGCGTCGAAGCTGAGATCCACCAAGCACTGAAACAGCTGCTCTCCGGACGGACCACCATCGTGATTGCCCACCGCGCCTCAACGATCTCCCTTGCGGACCGGGTCGCGTTCATCGACGACGGCCGAGTTGCAGCAACCGGCAGCCACGCCGAGCTCATGGCCACCGATCCTCGATACGCCGAAGTTCTGGCCCGGATCGCTGACGACTCAGCGCCCCCATCACGCGTCGGAGGACGAGCGTGATGTTGGGCTTCGGTCCACCAGCAGGTTCGCCCTTTGCTGGCCCGAGCTCCGCGAGACAACGGGGCAGCGCAGGCCTGCCGTTTGCAGGCATCCCTCCAGAGTTGGGTCGCAAGGTCGAGCACATCCTCGCTCGCGAACCCCCCGACCATCCTGATGAACCTGTCCCCTTCACCCATGTCCACACCGACGAAGACCGCCACCCCTTCACGTTGCGCCGCTTCCTCGCGCGCCACCGCTGGAAGTTGGTCGTGGCAACGCTGCTCGTCGTGGTCGAGACCATCGCCCTCCAAGCCGGGCCACTCCTCACACAACGTGGGATCGATGACGGCGTCGCCAAGGGAGACTTCCGTGTCCTCGTGCTAGTGGCCGGGTTGTACCTGGCGTCGATCGGGATCAACGTGGCCGCCAGTAGTGCCCGGGTGTCGTTCACCGGTCGGATGGGCGAGCAACTGATGCTGGAGCTACGTATCCGCGTGTTCGCGCATCTCCAGCGCCTCTCGCTGGACTTCTATACCAGCGAGAAGGCCGGCCGGATCATGACCCGCATGACGAGCGACATCGACGCCCTCGGCACGTTGTTCCAAGACGGACTGGTCAACCTCGCCGTACAGATCCTCACCCTCGCCGTGATCACGGCCGTCCTTGTCTCGATGAATCTTTCGCTGGCGTTGCTCACCATCGGTGTCGTCGTGCCGGTGATGTTGGCGTTGACCATGTGGTTCCGCCGGGCGTCTGACCGAGGGTACAGCCGGGTCCGGGACAAGATCGCCGAGGTGCTCGCCGATCTCCAAGAGAGCCTGTCCGGCATACGAATCATCACCGCCTACAACCGTCGCCGACACAACGTCATCAAACACGACAACGTGCTCGGCGAACACCTCGACGCCAACCTCTACACGGCAAAAGTGGGTGCCATCTACGGACCCGCGACCGAAGCGGTCGGCATCATCGGTCAGGCGGTCATCGTTCTCGTCGGCGGGAAGCTGGTGCTCGCTGGTCAACTCAGTCTCGGCGAGTTGACCGCGTTTGTCCTCTATCTCACCGCATTCTTCGCGCCCATCCAACAGCTCGTACAGCTCTACAACACCTACCAACAGGGGCAAGCCGCGGCGGCCAAACTGCGCGACCTCCTCGCAATCTCTCCGTCGGTGCAAGAGTTGCCTGACGCCGAAGAGCTCCCGCCCATCAAAGGTGCGATCGACCTCGAGAACGTGACCTTTGGATACGACCCGGCAAATCCCGTCCTCCAGTCGGTTTCACTCCACATCGACGCTGGCGAAACGCTTGCACTCGTCGGACCGACCGGAGCTGGGAAATCGACGATCGCAAAGCTGGTGACCCGGTTCTATGACCCGCAAGCCGGATCTGTTCGCATCGACTGCCACGACCTGCGTGGCGTGACGCTCGAGTCGCTCCGACGGCAACTCGGCGTCGTGCCGCAAGAGCCGTTCCTCTTCCACGGCTCGATCCGGGACAACATCGCGTTCGGTCGGCCCGACGCCACTGATGCCGAACTGTACGAAGCGTGCCGGGCTGTTGGAATCGACGACCTTATCGACCGCCTACCGGGTGGACTCAATGCACGAATCCACGAGCGCGGCTCTTCCCTCTCATCAGGGGAACGACAACTACTCGCCCTTGCTCGCGCCTTCCTGGCCCGCCCGCGAGTACTCGTCCTCGACGAAGCGACGTCGAACCTCGACCTCGGTTCTGAGGCCAAGATCGAGCGTGCGCTCGACGCGGTACTCGGTGGGCGGACCTCGATCGTGATCGCCCATCGGTTGAGCACGGCGATGCGGGCCGACCGCATCGCCGTGCTCGACGGTGGCCAGATCGTCGAGATCGGGACTCATGATGAGCTCTTGGCTCTCGGAGGTCACTATGCCCAGATGTATGCGACCTGGATGAGCCACGCCGACAAGCCAATCGACTGACAGCTGCGTTGGTTCACGGCCAGTAACGGCCGTAGCGTTGCCTACCATGTCGCTTCAGGACCTGCTGCTCGCATCGATCGTGATCATGGCGGGATCTGGTATCCAAGGAGCAGTCGGCTTCGGCGGAGCCCTGTTCGCCGCGCCCTTCCTCATGCTGATCGACCCCCACCTCGTTCCAGGGCCAGTGAACATCGCCGGTATCGTGCTCAGCGCCCTGATGATGCAACGCGACAGCGGCGGCCATCACTGGGACGCGGTCCGCTGGCCGATGATCGGCCTCCTGCCCGGAAGCATCGCTGGTGCCGCTGTCTTACGGGCATTGTCAGAGTCGGTCGAGTCGCTGACGATGTTGTTCGCTAACACCGTGCTCGCCGCCGTCGTGTTGAGCATCATCGGCTTCCATCCGCGACGCAAGCCTGGGCAATTGTTCATCGGTGGTACGGCCTCCGGCTTCATGGGAACAGCAGCGGGTATCGGCGGGCCGCCAATTGCGCTGTTCTTCCAGACGGCAACGGGGCCCGAGATCCGGGGCGCGCTAGCCCGCTTCTTCGCGATCTCTTCGGCGATCTCACTTGCGCTGCTTTGGTTGTTCGGTCAGTTGGGCCACCAAGAGCTGGTAGCTGGTCTCTGGCTCGTCCCCGCCACCGTTGCCGGATTCGTCGCCTCCCGATGGCTGGCCACCCGCATCGACCGAGGTCACGTCCGCGTCGCGGTGCTGACCCTTTCGGGTTTGTCCTCCCTGGTCGCCATCGGACGAGCCGTCCTGACATGACAGGTTCGACTGACACGGTGCCATCGGGCCACGTTGAGCCGAGCCTCGAGCTGCGCGAGGTCGGGGTCGACTTCGGCGAACGAACCGTTCTGCGTGCAGTCAACTGGTCGGTGTGCGCCGGTGAACGTTGGGTGGTGCTCGGGCGTAACGGGAGCGGGAAGACAACGGTGCTACGCGTCGCTGCGCTCATGCTTCATCCGAGCCGGGGTTTGGTCCGCGTCCTGGGGGAGGAACTTGGCCGCACCGACGTGCGGGCTTTGCGCAAGCGAATCGGCTTCGTCAGCCCCGCGCTCGCTGACAGGTTGCGTCCCACCATCGCCGCTGCCGATGTCGTCATGACAGCACTCCATGGTGCGCTCGAGCCCTGGTGGCACGAATACAGCCAAGCTAACCGCGACCGCGCCCTGCGCTTGCTTGACCAAGTGGGTATCGGGTCGCTCGCTCGACAGGGTTTTGCAACGCTCTCTTCAGGAGAGCGTCAACGCGTCTTGCTCGCGCGAATGCTGATGACCGACCCAGGCATCCTGCTACTCGACGAACCAATGGCCGGGCTCGACCTCGGCGGCCGTGAGGAACTGATCGAGGTGCTCGACACCCTCGCCGGGGAACCCCAGACCGCTCCAATGGTTCTGGTCACCCACCATCTGGAGGAGATCCCGCCCTCATTCACCCACGCGCTGCTCTTGACCGCCGGGCAGGTACTGGCGGCAGGCCCTATCAACGAGGTGCTCACCTCAGCGAACCTCAGCGCCTGCTTTGGCGTGCATATCGTCGTTCGGCGCGTGCGCGGACGCTGGCAGGCCCAACGCGAGGCATAACTCTCAGCCCGTGACGCGCTCCAGGAGCCGGCGACGAGAGTGGTCGATTTCGTCGCGAAGCATCCGCTCGAGCAGAGCACCACCGAAACTGCCTCCGTAGTGCAGCTTCATGACGAGCCGGCTTCGAGCGGCGCCGGCGACTGCCGTGACCTCCGCTTCGAGCACCCATTCGCTGTGCTGGCGACCATCACGCTCCCGCCGCTCGAACCGGACCCGATTGGGAGCTTCATGCAACGTGCGGACCATACGGAGCCGCTTCGAGCGAGCGAGCGGTCCGAGCCTGCCTCGGAGATCGACCAACCATGCTGGCCCTTCGTCATCGTGCGCTGGTTCCGCCGCAACAGCACGCGGGACGATGCTGAGCCATTCGGGATATCGGGCCAGGTCGTCGATCTCGGCGAACAGCCGTGCTGGCAGGCAAGACGCTTCGAGGTCAGCGACGATATCCACGGCTCCATTGTGCCCTCGCGCAGCATGAGTTCAGGAGCCCGGACGGACCATGAGCAGGGTTCCCTCCTCCACCCGGACCGACGCTCGAGGCGCGATGAACTCATTGCTCAGGCCTCGGGTCGAACCAGGCAACAGCGACTCGCGGCGGAGCGGATACCGCAAACCATCAGTGGTGATGCCACGGACTGGGCCGTGGAGTGCCAACAGCCCGACGATCTCCCCTGGTTTGCCCTGTAACTCGAGCTCACGACGAACGACGTGGAGATGCGCCGAGCCGAAGTGGGCTTCGATCTCCATCGCCGAGTATGCGGGCGACCCCAGTACATGTGCGTTCCCCAGAAGATGATCTAAGCGGCCCCCACCGCCAGCGACCACAACCGCTCGCGCCGCACCGAGTCTGATGGCGTGATCCAGCGCGAGTTCGAGATCGGTCCGGTCTTTTGCCCGGGGGTGGCGGTCGATGTGGGTGCCCAAGCCAGCGAAACGATGAAGGGTGTCTCCGTCAACCGAATCGAAATCGCCGACCGCCACCGCAACGGGCAAGCCGTACCGCTCTGCGAGATAGAGACCGGAATCTGCAGCGACGACGAACGGCGGCTCGGGACTGATCGCAGGGAAGGTCTCAGGCACAGGAGCGCCACCAGCCAGGATCACCACGGTCGGTCCCTGATCAGTCATACGCCCCCCACTCCGGCCAACACCAGCACGGTCGCGACGGTGTTGACGATCATGTGGGTGACGATGCTGGCTCCACAGCGGTTGGTCATCATGCGAAGGAACCCGAGCACCAGACCGATGGAGGTGATCTGCAGGATCAGGACGACCAGACCCGGTAGATTCGCCGTGGGTTGCAGGTGCATCACCCCGAAAATCGCCGTGGAGCCGCCAAGTGCGACCCAACGATCGAACCGACGCTCCAACGCGCCGTAGGTGAGCCCGCGGAAGAAGAGCTCCTCCACGAACGGCGCACCTACGCCGACCACGATCGCGACCACAACGACCCAACCAGGTGAACCCTTGGCTTCAACGATGGGAGCGGTGTTCGTATCGGGCTCGATACCTGAATTCATTGCGACGGCCCCGATGGCGATCTGCAACCCGAACGCCGCGATCGCGCCCGCCAGTCCGATCAACAGGTCGTACCATTCGAAGTAGTAGTGGTAATCGGAACGGAGCGTTCCATAGCCTTTTCGACGCGACGCGAGTAGGGCCCATCCACCAAGGCCGATCCACACTGCGACCGCACCGATCACGGTGAACCCAGGACTGTCGAGGTCGACTGCGCCACGATCTGCGACCAGCGCGACCGCAACTCCGACAGCTGTGCTCAATCCGAGCATTGCCAAGATCCCATACACGATGTCGCCGCAACCCCACCGAGGCACGCGCCGCGTTGGAGCATCTGGTTCGAGAACAGGCACAGGCCTGTTCGGAGGCTCCGTCAAGGTCAGATCGCTTTCTGTCATCCACTCTCCATTCCATCAGGGCGGCGAGCAGTTCCAAACTGGCATCGGGCTCCGGGTCGACCACGAGCCCCCGGTAACCTCGGCCGAATGCAACGTGAACTGTTCGATGAGCAGCACGATCTCTTCCGTGAGAGTTGGCGGCGGTTCGTGAACAACGAGATCGTGCCCCACCACCAGCAGTGGGAGCGAGACGGGATCGTCCCCCGTGAGTTGTTCACCGCCGCCGGAGAATTGGGGTTCCTCTGTATGGCCGCGCCTACCGCATATGGCGGCGGCGGCGTTGACGACTTCCGTTACAACCTGATCATCGCGGAAGAAATCCAACGGGCCGGTGTGGCCGGCAGTGGACTCGGTATCACGCTGCACAACGACATCTGCCTGCCGTACTTCCTCCACCTGACCACCGAGGAACAACGGGCCCGGTGGTTGCCCGGCATGTGCTCTGGTGAACTCATCACCGCAATCGCAATGACTGAGCCAACAATCGGATCGGACCTTGCGGGGATGAAGACCACCGCAATCCGCGACGGCGACAGCTATATCGTCAACGGCTCCAAGACCTTCATCACGAACGGCATCAACGCTGACCTGGTCATCACTGCGGTCAAAACCGATCCTTCACAACGTCACAAGGGTATGAGCCTGCTGGTCATCGAACGCGGCACCGAGGGATTCGAACGAGGACGCAATCTCGAAAAACTCGGCCTTCACGCACAAGACACCGCCGAGCTGTTCTTCTCCGATGCCCGGGTACCGGCCACCAATCTCTTGGGTCAAGAGGGATGTGGTTTTGCTCACCTCGTCGAGAACCTGCCCCAGGAACGCCTGTCGATCGCCATGTCCGCAGTGGCTGCCGCCCGCCAAGCCTTCGAATGGACCCTCGCCTACTGCAAAGAGCGCGAGGCGTTCGGGCAACCGATCGGTACCTTCCAGAACAGCCGTTTCTGGCTTGCCGAGATGGCAACTGAGATTGAGATTGCCCAGACCTTCATCGATCGCTGCGTCACGACGCTCAATCGGGGTGAGCTGACCCCAGAGGACGCTGCCATGGCCAAATGGTGGTGTACCGAACTGCAGAAGAAGGTGGTCGACCGGTGTCTGCAACTCCACGGTGGCTACGGTTACATGCTCGAATACCCGATCGCGCGGGCGTATGCCGATGCGCGCATCCAAACGATCTACGGCGGCACAACCGAGATCATGAAGGAGATCATCGGCCGTTCACTCGGTGTATGAGCCACGCTCAGCGGATCACCGGCGGAGAAGGTCCTTGGCTATGTGGGTGATCTGTATCTCGTCGGTACCGGCGTAGATCTGCAGGACCTTGGCATCGCGTGCCAACTGTTCGACCTTGAACTCCGCCATGTATCCGTTACCACCGAACAACTGCACAGCCTCAAGTGCAACCTCAGTGGCGGCGCGAGCCGAATACAACTTCATCGCTGACGCCTCGGCTAGCGTAAGTCCCTTGCCCGCCTTGGTCTGCTCGATGTAACGGAACACCAAATTCTGGACGTTGAGCCGGTGCACTTCCATCCGCGCGAGCTTCTCCTGGATGAGTTGGAACTCGCCGATGGGTTGGCCGAACTGAACCCGGTTCTTGGCGTAGTCAACGCACAGCTCGAGACACCGCTCGATGATCCCGAGCGCCATCGCGGCAACACCGGAACGCTCCATCGCAAACGTGTCCTTCGCACTTTCACGCCCTCCTGCGGGCACGTCTTCGGTTTCACCGATGAGCCGGTCCCGGCCTACTCGGACATCGGTGAGAAACAACTCGCCAGTGGGTGAAGAATGCAGGCCCATCTTTCGCAGCGGCTTGCTCTGTTCAAGTCCTGGCATCCCCCGATCGAGTACGAATGACAAGATCTTGCGTTCTTCGGGGGGGTTCCCCTCATCCAGCTTGCAGATGAACACGATCGTGTCCGCGTACGGCCCGTTGGTGATGAAGGTTTTCGAACCGTTGAGGATGTATTCGTCGCCGTCACGCCGGGCGGTCGATCGCATCGAGCCAAATGCATCGGAACCGGAGTTCGGTTCGGTGATCGCCCACGCCCCGATCTTTTCCATGGTCAGTAGCTCGGGGACCCATCGCTCCTTCTGGGCGATCGTGCCTCGGCTTTGGATGGCGGCTGCGGTCAGACCCATTGACACACCCATGGCAGTGACCATGCCTGGGCTGTACCGGCACAGCTCGATGATCGGGATCATCGTAAACGACGGATCCATGCCCCCCGTCCCATCGCGATCTTCCTTGGAGGGGGGTTCTTCACCGCGCGCCTTGGCTTCTTCAACCGCCTTTTCGAACTCGATCCGCTTCTTGAACGCTTCGCGAGCCATGACATCCATGCCGAAGGTCGAGAACAACTTGCGCAACACGTCGTAGGGGGGCCTGTCCCCGTGCTCGAGTTCGTCGTGGATCGGCACGATCTCCTTTTCGATGAACTGGCGGACCGCGTCGCGCAGCATCTTCTGCTCGTCAGTCCAATCGAACATGGCTCCCCCCTTGACTCACGCATGCCGGCTCGGTTCGGCTGCAGGTCAGCTCATAGTACGAGGCACCCCGCCTGAATCGTCTAGTTGGCCCGCGCCCGACCTGACAAGCCACCAGGTCACTAAGGGTAGACTTCCCCATCTCCAATGGCGCCGCGTCACACGGCGCGGCCGGGCATCAGGAGTCAACTCGCAACGTGGCCGTCACGCCGCGACCCGCGGCTCGAACTGCTGCCAACCTGCCGCACTTCCCCGGCCTTGACGGGCTGCGCGGTCTCGCGGTGCTCGTCGTGCTGCTCTTTCACAGCGGATTCAGCTGGGCCAAGGGTGGCTTCCTCGGCGTGTCGAGCTTCTTCACGCTGTCGGGATTCCTCATCACGGCACTACTGCTCGCCGAACGACGGGCGACCGGTGCCATTGACCTCAAAGCGTTCTGGATCCGACGGTTCCGCCGCCTCATGCCCGCTGCGCTCACCTGCCTGACGGTTGTTGCGGTTTTCGGGCTATTCGGCGCTGACGGTACACAGAAACGCAATCTCGCCGGCGATGCGCTCTCGGCAATGGGTTACGTCGCAAACTGGCGCTTTGTCTTCAGCGGACAGTCCTATGCTGACCTGTTCGCCGCACCCTCACCGGTCCTCCACTTCTGGAGTCTGGCCATCGAGGAGCAGTTCTATCTCCTCTACCCCCTCCTCGCGTACGGCGTTTTCCGCCTCGTGGGTTTCAGCCGCCGCTACTTCGGCGCCGTGGTGCTCGTTCTGATCCTTGCGTCGGTCTCCGCAAGCTTCGTCGGCGGG